>URSE01000008.1 GCA_900550455.1 uncultured Veillonella sp.
CACATCGTGTGATAGCCGACCGTCTGGGCAAGCTTTTGTTCAGATGGTCTTTTTTTATTGCCATCTCATAGCAAATGCTTCTTTATCTATGTTAAATAGTCTCACGTATGATAGTACCCCCTTTACTGGACACTCAGTAAAGGGGGTACATATCACCTAAGAGGGTAGTGCTTTTTTATAATCTATTTAGCTTTCGCTTTACTAGTAGGCTAACCTAACTTGTGCCAATGAAGATTTCTAAAATTCACCCATAAGGCCAGCAAAGACACTGCCACTTTCACCATCGATGGTGATGATTTGCCCATCCTTAATCTTGGTCAAGGCATCCTTACCGCCCAAAATAGCAGGAATGCCAAAGTGAATGGCTGCGATGGCCCCATCAGAGGTAAAGCCATCTTCTACGGTAACCAAGCCAGCCGCCTTCTTAGCCAAGTCCATATATTCTGGTTCCATGGCTGAAATAACCAAAACATCCCCTTCCTTGAAGTCACTGTGATTAGCATGGTCTTTGGCAAGATATGCGCGGCCTGTAGCAGACTTACGTACACAGCCATTGCCGGATACTAACACTTCCCCAGCCACGTGAACGCGGATCATATTAGTTGTGCCCGAACTACCTGCAGATACACCAGCTGTTACTACCACTAGGTCACCAGAATGAATAAGACCTTCAGCCAAGGATACATTGATAGCTTGGTTTACCAGTTCATCTGAGTTAGTACAAGTTTCGCCCTTAATGGCCTCTACCCCCCAAAAAAGTTGCATGCGGCGGATGGTAGAATCATGTGGCGTGATGGCCACAATCCGAGTAGAAGGTCGGTTGCGAGCAATATTAATAGCTGTATGGCCAGATTCTGTGCAAGTTAAAATAGCCTTAGCATCCAAAGACTTAGCTACGGAAACAGCAGCTGTACAAATGGCTTCTGTAGTCATTACCGTATCACGACGGATAATACGACCTTCGTTATTATAAATCTTAGCCGCTTCCGTCACTTCTGCAATACGGGTCATTGTTTCTACAGCTTCTACAGGATAAGCACCGTTAGCTGTCTCACCAGAAAGCATAATGGCATCAGTTCCATCCAAAATAGCATTAGCTACGTCAGAAGCTTCCGCCCGAGTTGGGCGAGGATTTTGAATCATGGATTCCAGCATTTGTGTAGCTGTGATGACAGGTTTACCCGCTCGGTTACATTTCTCAATCATCATCTTTTGAAGAACAGGAACCTCTTCCGCAGGGATTTCTACACCCAGATCGCCGCGAGCAACCATGAGCCCATCGGACATTTCTAAAATATCATCCAGATTTTTAAGGCCTTCTGCATTTTCAATCTTAGAAATAATCTTAATATCCGCTCCCTCTTCTTCAAAGATACGACGGATGGCCACTACATCTTGTCCGCGCTGCATAAAGGAAGCCGCTACGAAATCAACCCCTTGTTGACAGCCAAAGCGCAAGTCTTTTTCATCCTGTTCAGATACAGGTGGCAGGCTAAGAGCTACACCTGGTACTGCGACCCGTTTACGATTGCCAATTTCGCCCGTATTAACAACGCGGGTCAGAATATCTTGCCCTTTTACTTCTAAAACGTTGAGCTTTACAAGACCATCAGCCAAGAGAATTTGGTCACCGACGGATACGTCATTTACGAGTCCTTCATGATTTACAGAGGAAATTTCCTCGGTCCCTTCCACATTCCGAGTAGTGAGGGTAAACTCTTGCCCTTCCTCTAAGAGGACCTTACCCTCCTTAAAGAGGCCCAAGCGTACTTCTGGCCCCTTGGTGTCGAGCATAAGGGCTACGGGCTTGCCTGTGATGAGGGACGCATCCCTTACCATTTGCATCCGTTCAGCCTGCTCCTCATGGTTGCCATGAGAGAAGTTAAAGCGGGCTACATTCATACCTGCATTGAGCAAACGCTCAATGGTGCCCGGCTTATCTGTGCCAGGGCCCATGGTACATACGATTTTAGTACGTTTCATAATATACTCCTAAGCTTAATGTATTTATTACGGAAAGTAATTATAGCTTTAGTATACAAGCTCTATCCTCTATCTGACTACAGGAAACCTGATAATTTATTTCATAATCTTATGAAAGTTGTGCCAGATCTAGCAACTTTTATCGGTCTATGTTTCACCTTAAAAAGTGCCTGTGATGACCCATAAGATTATGTAAGCTCTACCGATCCAGGACCTAATACCTTCTCAATAGCCGCAATGGATTCAGGATCAGGATCAAAACAAAGATTCTTAGGTAGAGGAATAGACTTTTTCTGCTTATGTAGATAGAGGGTGCAAGGCCGTTGGCCTGGTGCCGCTGCCAAAATTTTCTTGAGTGCCTCTGAATGTTGCGGCGTATCGAAGGCCGGTTTAATATGAATAGCCACCTGCCGTACTTGTTCATAATTGACCTTAAGAGGGGCCACTCGGTCAGCGATAATTTGTAATCCCTTTTCATCTGCATCTACACGGCCCTTAACTTTTACCGCCATATCTGGAGCAATGAAGCCCTGGCTAGAGGCATAGGCCTTAGGAAAGACTACCACATCCACGGATCCGGTGAAATCCTCTAGGCGAATATTAGCCATAGCATCGTTACGTTTAGTCAACCGAGTTACCGCATTAGCAATCAGTCCACCTACCACTATGGATTGGCCATCAAATTTTTCAGGGTTCTCTAGGAGCTTACCGATTTCAAAGAGACCTTCCATTTCCTTTTGATAGGAATCCAGGGGATGGCCCGTAATATAGAAGCCCGTATAATCCTTTTCATCCCGCAATTTATCTTCTTCAGGGAAATCAGCCGTCTGAGGAATAGCTAATTGATCGACAGCCTCCTCCATATCTCCAAAGAGAGACATCGTCCCCATCGCTTGATCCTTCTGGCTTTTTGCCCCAATGGCTTGTGCATTTTCATAGACCTGTATCAACTGATTGCGGTTTTCTGGGAAGGAATCCATAGCTCCACAACGAATCAAGCTTTCAAGAAGACGCTTGTTGACCACCCGGTAATTAACCCGCTTACAAAAGTCCAAAATGGATGAGTAGGTCCCATGTATCTGCCGTTCACGAATGAGGTCATCAATGGCGGCATCCCCTACATTCTTGATGCCTCCTAAGCCAAAGCGAATAGCCTTTTCCTGCACAGTAAAGGCCCTATCGGAATAGTTAATATCGGGCCCTAAGACCTCATAGCCATGCTTCTTACATTCATTGATATAATAGGTAATCTTATCCCGGTTCCCCATAAAAGACGTCATGGTAGCGGCCATGAATTCAGGGAAGAAGTGGGCCTTAAGGTAGGCCGTTTGGTAGGCAATATAGGCATAAGCTGCGGAGTGAGACTTGTTAAAACCATAGCCGGCGAAGTATAAGAGCAAGTCAAAAACCTGGTTGGCTATGTCTTGGTCTACATGATTCTTTTGGCAACCTTCTAGGAAACCCTCCCGTTGTGCTTTCAGGATGGATTCCTTCTTCTTACCCATAGCCCGTCGCATAAGGTCAGCTTGCCCCAAAGAAAATCCTCCCAAGGCAGAGGCAATCTGCATAACCTGTTCCTGGTAGAGGATAACCCCATAGGTATCCTTCAGAATAGGCTCTAAAAGGGGGTGGAGGTAAGTTACCTCCTGCTCCCCATGGCGGGACTTGATGAAGTCTGACACCATGCCAGACCCCAAAGGACCCGGCCGATAAAGGGCCACAAGAGGGATTAAGTCTTCAAAATGTTCAGGCTTTAAATCCATAACCAGGCGGGTAATACCTTCCGATTCCAATTGGAAGACTCCCGGTGTATCCCCTTGAGTGAGGAGGTCACAAGCAGCCTTATCATCTAAAGGAATCGCATCTAAATCTAAATCAATCCCTCGATTTTGCTTGATAAGAGCCAATGCATCCCCCATAACAGTCAGGGTGCGCAAGCCCAAAAAGTCCATCTTGAGGAGGCCCAATTCTTCGATATTGTCCTTATCATATTGGGTAACAAAGCCCTCTTCATTAGAGTTCTGTACCGGTACGTGGTCATCCAAAGGATCGGCGGAAATTACAACCCCCGCTGCATGAGTAGAGGAGTTTCTAGCAATCCCTTCCAATTTACGACCAAAGTCAAAGAGCTCTTGTACCTGTGGATCAGACTCATATAGAGCCTTGAGCTCCTTGGTCTCCAAGGCCTTGTCCAGAGTGATCCCCAATTCATTAGGAATAAGCTTGGCAATACGGTTTACCTCGGCAAGAGGCAGGTCCATGACCCGACCTACATCGCGGATAACCGCACGGGCTGCCTCCGTTCCAAAGGTAATGATTTGGGATACCCGTTCCTGTCCATACTTCCTGGTTACATACTCAATGGCTTTGCCCCGCCGTTCGTAGTCAAAATCGATATCAATATCCGGCATGGATACCCGTTCTGGATTGAGGAAGCGTTCGAAGAGGAGATTATATTTTAGGGGATCAAGACCCGTAATACCCAAGAGATAGGCTACTACAGAACCTGCTGCAGACCCCCGACCGGGGCCCACCAAGATGCCATGATCCCGTGAATATTTAACATAATCCCAAACGATGAGGAAGTAATCCTCAAAGCCCATGTGGCCGATAACACCAAGTTCATAATCTAAGCGTTCCTGGAGTTCTGGGAACATAGTTCCATAGAGGCGGGGGATTTCTGCCTCGCAGACCTTACGCAAGTAAGTTTTTGCCGTCTCTCCTTCTGGTACATCAAAGTGAGGTAGGTGGTGTTCATCAAAATTAAAGACCACATTACAACGTTCCGCTATAGCCAAGGTGTTCTCCATCGCCCCTGGGATATGGCCAAAAAGTTGATCCATTTCATCTCCAGACTTGAGGTAGAACTGATCATTAGGGAACTTCATCCGGTCTTCTTCCGCCCGGCGCCGTCCTGTGGATATACATACCTTGATATCTTGGGCGTCCGCATCCTCCTGATTGACATAGTGAAAGTCATTGGATGCCACTAAGCCTAGGCCGTATTCATCAGCCAATTGAATCAAAGCCTCCTGGGCCTTGAGCTCTTCTGGAAGGCCGTGGTTTTGAATTTCTAAGAAGAAGTTATCAGGTCCAAAGGTATCCTTATACCACTCTATGGCCTGGCGAGCCCCCTCCAGATTGTCCTGCAGTATAAGCTGAGGGATTTCCCCTTGAATACAGGCGGATAGGGCAATGATTCCCTTGGCATATTGAGCTAAGAGTTCATGGTCAGCCCGCGGTCTAAAGTGAAAACCCTCCGTAGAGGCCTTAGATACGATTTTAACCAGATTACGGTAGCCCTCCATAGTCTCTGCGAGCAGGACCAAATGTTTAAGGCGCTCCCGTGACCTTCCTTCTGGTTTATCAAAGCGAGAGCCTGCTGTCACATAGACCTCACAGCCAATGATTGGCTTAAGACCAGCTGCCTTAGCAGCCTTATAAAACTTAATAGCCGCATACATATTACCGTGATCGGTAACAGCAATAGCTGATTGTCCTAATTCAACGGCCCGCTTAACCAAATCATCGATGCGGCTAATGCCATCTAAGAGGCTATATTCTGTATGGCTATGTAAGTGCACAAAAGGTTTCATATCCTAGCCTCCTAGTTACCATGCAAGTAAAAATATGTATTTAAGGCCTTCTTACGGGCCTTCCAATCTGGTAAAAAATGAGCTACCACAGTGTGAAAGGCCTTGCTGTGATTAGCATGTACAAAATGAGCATACTCATGAACCATAACATATTCGATAAAGGATTCCGGCCCTTCGATTAGCCGGGTATTCATGTTGATTAACTCCTTCGCAGGCGTACAAGACCCCCAACGGCTAGTCATCCGTCGCTGACGCAACTTAGCCAAGGGCACCTCATAACCTCGCTGGCGAAATCGTTCATAAACCCGTTTAGACCAGGCCTTAAAGACCCTCTCACCCAAGCTTCGTAAGTAGCTGTCAAAGGCCTTAAAGCGCTGGTCTTTTGAGGTAGGATCCTTCACGAAAAGATAGAGGGTATCCTTGCCATCAAAAGCACCATAGGCAGATCCAGACCTCTGTAGGACTTCTACCTGCAGGTGGACCTCCTTACCTAGGATAGTCGTCTTCTCTCCTGTCACATACAAGCGTGGAGACCCTTGATTAACCGCTATTGATTTAAACTTAGCTTGGGCCCGCTTAATGAAGGGCATCTGCTCGATGATAAAGGACTCTATTCTCGTCAGAGGTACATAGGGAGAAGCAGATAGATGGAGGCACCCATCAGGATGAATGCGAAGATTGATATTCTTAACCCTTTTTTGAGTCAAAGTATAGGTTAAAGACTCTCCCCCGTAGGTTATCTGTCCTTGGTAAGTCGTCATAGGATATCTTCCCTCCTTTCCACAGTTATACTCCCTTGGCTTATCTCGAAAGAGGCCTTATCCAATAGGAAAAGTAATACATTCATTATTATACCATGATAAGAAGAAGCCCTCTCCGAAGAGAGGGCTTCTTTGTTAAGAGTAGTAACACAATACGTGAAGACCGTTTACATAGGCTAGAACTATTCAGTTTATTTAGCTTGCTTAGCTGCTTTTGCACGAGCAGACTTATCCAAGATAGTCTTGCGGATACGAATATTTTCTGGTGTTACTTCTACTAGCTCATCATCATTGATCCATTCCAAAGCTTGTTCCAAAGAGAGAATTCGAGGAGGAGTCAAGCGAACTGCTTCATCGGAAGAGGAAGAACGCATGTTAGTAACATGCTTTTTCTTACATGGGTTAACATCCATATCGAGTTCGCGAGCATTTTCACCGATTACTTGTCCAGCGTATACAGGTACGTTTGGACCAAGGAAGAGAACGCCACGGTCTTGAACAGAGTTCAAGCCATATGGGGTTGTTTCACCATCTTCAAAGGCTACCAAAGCACCACGTGTACGGCCTGGGATTTCACCCTTATATGGAGCATACCCATGGAAGACATGGTTCATGATGCCGTTACCCTTAGTAGCTGTAAGGAATTGAGCCCGGAAGCCGATGAGCCCACGAGCAGGCACAACGAATTCCATGCGGATATAACCAGCAGTTTCCACCATATTCACCAAGTCGCCCTTACGAACGCCAAGGGATTCCATAACAGTACCCATAAATTCTTGTGGTACGTCAATGGTCAGGTTTTCCAATGGTTCACATAATTGGCCATTAACTTCTTTGAAGATTACGCGAGGTTTACCAACTTGTAATTCATAGCCTTCACGGCGCATAGTTTCAATCAAGACAGCCAAGTGCAATTCGCCACGGCCAGATACCTTAAATTGGTCAGCAGAATCAGTTTCTTCCACCTTCATAGCCACGTTTGTTTCAATTTCGCGGAAGAGGCGATCACGCAAATGACGGGATGTTACGAAATCACCTTCACGACCAGCGAATGGAGAGTTATTGACAGAGAACATCATGGACAAAGTTGGTTCGTCGATGGTGAGCATTGGCAATGCTTCTGGATTTTCAGGGTCTGCAACCGTTTCGCCGATGTTGATATCTTCAATACCCGCGAAAGCAATGATGTCCCCTACCAAAGCTTCATCAGTTTCAACTCGTTGTAAACCATTGTAGGTATAGAGTTTGCCAATACGGCCTTTACGAGTTTCTTCCCCGTTCATAACCACAACTTGTTGGCCTGCTTTCATCTTACCGCGAACCACACGGCCTACTGCGATTTTACCGATGAAATTATCATAATCGAGGGTAGTTGTCATGAATTGAAGAGGACCTTCAGCATCGCCTTCTGGAGCTGGGATTTCTTTGATCAAGGTTTCGAACAAGGGTTGCATATCAACAGCTTCGTCATCCCAGTTTGTTTTAGCCACGCCGGACCGAGCAGATGCATAAACTACAGGGAAGTCAAGTTGTTCATCGTTAGCTTCTAGCTCCATGAAGAGTTCAAGGACTTCATCTTCTACGTCTTTAACACGTTGGTCAGGACGGTCAATCTTGTTGACAACAACGATAGGTTTCAAACCTTGTTCCAAAGCCTTCCGCAATACATATTTGGTTTGTGGCATTGGACCTTCGAAAGCATCTACCAATAGGAGTACGCCATCAACCATGTTAAGAACCCGTTCTACTTCGCCACCGAAGTCAGCATGGCCTGGGGTATCCACGATGTTAATTTTAATGCCGTTGTGCATAACCGCCGTATTTTTAGACAAGATGGTAATCCCACGTTCCCGTTCCAAGTCGTTGGAGTCCATTACACGTTCAGCCACTTTTTCATTTTCACGGAATACGTGACTTTGTTTCAACAATGCGTCAACCAAGGTCGTTTTACCATGGTCAACGTGGGCGATAATCGCTACATTACGAAGATTTTCGCGAATCATACTTCCTCCTAAGTAAACTCTGATGACAGCCTATATAACTCTCTATATAAGATCGATTTCCCCCTTACCAGGAAGGGCAATCCAATCATCCTTAAATAACGATTTATTATAGCATATAATGCCATTCATGGCTATGCACATATCCTAGTTCACCCTTGAATCCAAGGCTCAAAAAAGCCTCTGCCTAGTAAAATCACTAGGCAGAGGCAAGAAAATTTATCCAGAGTCATGAAATGGTCCTATGAGGCTAAGAAATTCCTACTTTTCATCTTCCCCTAGAATCCGTACTTCCGTTTCTAAGTCCACATCATGCGCTTCCTTAATACGCCGTTGTACTTCCTTGATGACACCATGGACATCCTTAAAGCTTGCGTGGCCCTTATTAATGACAAAGCCTGCGTGTTTTTTAGAGACTTCCGCATCACCTACGGACAGACCCTTGAGGCCTGTTTGATCAATCAAGGTTCCTGCAAAGTGCCCTGGTGGCCGTTTGAAGGTAGATCCTGCAGAGGCATACTCAAGGGGCTGCCTAGACTCACGCTTCTCTGTGAGTTCATCCATCTTAGCCTGAATAAGATCCTCAGAGCCCGGTTCCAGCGTCAATTTGATTTCCCCTATGATTTCTCCATTATCATGGAAGAGAGAGTGACGGTAGGAAAAGGCTAATTCTCCAATGCTATGTTCAACGATTTTGCCTTCCCGTGTAACGGCTTTTACACTAGTAACTACATGGCTCATTTCGCCACCATAGGCACCAGCATTCATAAATACAGCTCCCCCTAAAGAACCAGGGATACCACAGGCAAATTCAAGACCTGACAGGCCGTGTTTCCGAGCAAACTCAGACACATCTTTCATCATATGGCCCGCAGAAGCTCTCACTGTGACCCCATCAGCCCGCAACACTGCTAACATATCCTTGAGGACTACAATCACACCACGGATACCCCCATCTCGCACTAACACGTTAGAGCCACCACCTATAACGGTGACGGCCACACCTGTCTCATGGAGGTAAGCCATAAGAGCTGCCAATTCTTCCAAGGTCCGTGGCAAAACTAAAATATCTGCAGGGCCACCAATTTTAAAGGTCGTATAACCTGCTAACACTTCATCTCGAAGAATACATTCCTTAGGTAGGATTTTTTCCAAATCCTGTGCGAGCTTGTCTAAATTAATGTTTTTTTGCATCTTCAAGCACCTTCATGCCTTCCGTAATAGGGCCGGAAATAATCTTGTACACATCATTTGTTACTTGCGACCATTTCATGTGTGCTTGAAGATACTTAGCTACAGCTGGATTAGCTTCAATTTGTGGTACCAAAGCTTCTTGTTTTTTTAAGAGTTCTGCCTCATTAGGGGCTTGTGCCAATTTAGCATATTCCCATTCCATTTGCTGAGACATAAAAGTGCGGACAAGTTCAGTAGCAGCTTGGTCTTTCTCCACCTCCGCCTGAGCGGCCATCAATTCTTTATATTCTTCAGATTCACGCATAGCTGCAGCCAAATCATGAGCTTTATCGTAGTTCATTTTGCCTCCTCTAAAAGATCTAATTCCTATTACTATAAGTTTTTACTCTCTATACCTACTTAGAGCTCAAGTAGGTAGATACATTTTTTAGGTCTGGATAACCCAACTGCCGCATGGCCTCATAGGAAATGATAGCCACAGCATTGGATAAGTTAAGAGATCGTGCTTGGTCCACCATAGGGATGCGAATGCAAGACTCTTCATGATCCGTTAACAAGTCTTCTGGCAGCCCTCTCGATTCAGGTCCAAAGACCAGCATATCTCCCAATTGATAGGCCACCTCAGAATGGGTATGAGAGGCCTTAGTAGTAGCATAGAAATAGCGACGGTCTGGATACTTAGCATAGAGTTCTTCTATGCTCTCATGGACTTGCACATCCACTAAATGCCAATAATCAAGTCCGGCACGTTTAACATGCTTGTCATCAATAGAAAAACCCAAGGGTTTAATGAGATGCAAGGTCATGTGGTTAGCCGCACAAAGGCGTGCAATATTACCTGTATTGCCAGGAATTTCTGGTTCATATAATACGATTTCCATAGGTGGCCTTTCTAGCCTCTTACAAGCTTTTACAACAGCTGTATATCCTTATATATTTTACAGAATTTAGAAAATTTCTACAAGATTTAACGCACAAAGTGGCCAGACTTGCCCCCTGATTTTTCCACTAAGTATACGGGCCCCATCACCATTCCTTTATCAATAGCCTTACACATATCGTAAACCGTTAAGAGTCCCACTTGAACAGCCGTAAGGGCCTCCATCTCAACACCAGTCTGCCCCTTAGTCTCCACCTGGGCTCTTACCTTGATCTCATAGATTACCCTTCCTTGCCCTTCTTCTCGTTTCTCCAAAGAGCAATGAACATCAACCTTGGTTAAGGCCAAGGGATGGCAAAGGGGAATCAAATCAGAGGTTCGTTTAGCCCCCATAATAGCTGCTAGTTGAGCAACATGTAATACATCGCCCTTTTTCATATCATGACTCGCTATGCGGTCATAAATGTCCTTGCAAACCTTGATAAATCCCTCCGCTATGGCTATGCGGTGGGTTACCGCCTTGTCTCCCACATCGACCATGCGGGCATTCCCTTCTCTATCAAAGTGCGTTAATTCCTTTTCCATAAGGACCTCCCATATATATCCCCTGCTAGCATCAAGCAATACTCTTATAGAGTAACCCACTAGGTTGTATTTCTTACACTGAAAGCTAACATAAGTGAATCGATTATTTATACAATTATCAGTATAACAAACAGGATAAACCCCTGTCTGTCTAGAATTACTTATATAGTGAGGCAAGCGGTTGACTTGTCCCTTAATGACTATCTTAGAGGAGGTAAGAATCTCATGGCAAATACGCTCACCTACTTCGGCCATGCAGCCTTTATGTTAACTCATGACGATCAATCAATCGTCTTTGACCCATTCTTTACCGGCAACACTTGGGATAAGGCCAAAGCAGAAGATATTAAAGCCCAATACATATTCGTCAGCCACGGCCATGACGACCACTATGGAGATACAGAGGCCATCGCCAAGGCCAATGATGCCCTTGTCATCTCCACTGCAGAAATCTGTCAAAAAGCAGCCCAAGGGGGATGTAAAACCTATCCCCTTCATCTGGGAGGCAAGGTAGACCTTCCCTTCGGTTCTATCCGCCTAGTACCAGCCTTTCATGGAGCTGGCGTGCCTGGTGGCCATGCAGCAGGTTGCTTAGTAGACTTCTATGGGACGCGCCTTTACTTTGCAGGGGATACCTGCCTCTACTCGGATATGAAACTCCATAACCGCTTCGGTGATTTGGATTATGCTCTTCTCCCTATTGGTGACACCTACACTATGGGTATTGATGATGCTGCCTTAGCAGCCTCTTGGGTAGATGCGACCATTACCATCCCAATCCACTATAAAACATGGCCTGTTATCGACAAAGAACCTGGCCGTTTCACCGCACTCTTGGAAGCTAAGTACAAAAAGTCTGGCCTCATCGTAGAACCAGGGACTAGCATCGAACTATAAAAAATTCACTTATACTTAGAAGAGCCCCTAGCTTACTTACATAAGCTAGGGGCTCTTCTTGTTCTCCTTTAGTGGAAGTTAAATTTTACTTCTACTGGATCGGTATTTTGAGAGGTATCTGTCTTTGTAGTTGGCATTTGAATTGCTGGTACCAGGGTATCATGCCCCTTCTTAGCCTCTTGAGTAGCCTTCTTATCCAATTTATCCGCTGTTTTACGAGCAGTAGCATCAATCTTAGCTCGAATATCTGCTTGCGTAGCTTGCTTAACTTCAACTTTTTCCTCAGCGGTTTTAGCAGCTTCCGCAGCCTTCTTATTAGCTTCGGCATATGGATTTGGACCATAGAAGGAAATGAGATATACCTTCTTAAAGACCTTATCAATAGTATCAGGACCAGTACCAGTTAATTGATACCAAGTCCCTCGGTAAGGGTTATAGGCTTCTACAATTTTGCTATCGTAGTTATAGCGCCATTGGAAACGACCATAATGAGAAGCTGACCCAGAATAGGCTGTCCCCATAACCTCTTGACCTGCAATAATATAAATAGGAGGAGCATACTTAACTACGTAAATGGAATCCAAATCAATAGCCGTTACCGCTTGTTGATGCATCTGGAAATTTGTATAGCGGGGATTTCCCTCCCAAGGATGGGCCGAAGCCACGGCTGTCCCAACGAGGAGACAAGACAAGGCTACGCCTAATAGTTTCTTAATCACCTGTGTTCTCCTTATCTTCTTCTCAATCGATTTTCCATCGATTTTCTAGTCTATCCGACCTTATCGTGCCTCACTTACTTATACTATAGCGAAACCACAAAGGCCCTATGATCTTGTCACAACTGTACTGATTATAGAGCCTTTTTATTCTTTATTCAAATCACAGGAGTTAACAATAGTTAAGAAAGCCTATTTCTAAGCTAAATACGTGGATTTTCTTTTTCCGTTACCCCATCTCGGAAATTGGACACAATATGGCGTCGGTCCAAAAATTCCTCAGACCACTCAAAAAACTTCTCTTGGTTAGCCATAGAGAAGCCTCCTCGATTATTTTCTCGAGCGATTTCTGCATCTACATCACCTTCGAAACGACTGGCAATGGTCTTATTTTCTAATGGTTTTACAAGGCCATATGGCTTGGCTAGAGATAGGTCCCCATCATGCGTAAGAACCCAGAGGATCTTATAACCCTTAGGCAAGGGGTCCAAATGTTCCTCCCCTGCACCATCGGTAAAATAAATCAAAAGATCCGCCTGCTTATCATTAGCAAAGGCCACCACAGGGCTAAAGGCTGTGCCCCCCCGTCCTTCTAGACGAGTTTCTAAATCCTTCATAGTCTTGAGATAATAAGACCGCTGTATCTGATTGTCACATTCTACGATAATCAAATCATGCTGATAGGCCTTAAGAATCTGCAAGGTTTCTATAAGAGCCTCTCGAAACTGTTCATCTGTAATAGACCCTGACGTATCCAAAGCTACTACGACCCGTGCCTTATGATTGCGAATAGACCCTCTTAGATCAAGGCGGGAGGGCTGCCGCCGATTACGGCGGGTCATGGTCTTCTTATGCCCCACTTCTATGGTCCCCATAAGTTTTTTCAAATAATGATGCCAAGGAAGGTCTGACTTATACTGGTAAAATTCCTGAATAAGGGACCCCAAATATCCTTCTGCATGACCATGATTAGCCTTCTCAATATACTCTTGAGTAAAAGCCTCTATATCCTTATCCGACAAGGGATCAGACTCATCCCAAACATCATGGGTCCGTTCTGCATTAAAAGTATACTCTACAGGGTCTCCTCCCTGATCTTGATCGCTTTCTCCCTCTATATCAGAAAGCTCTTTATCCGCCTCTTGAGACTGCGTATCTTGTCCATCCTTATCAGCTTTTAATTGATCATAGGCAGCCTGTAATTTGGAGGCATAATATTCTAAGGTCCTAAAGGGTTTAAGTTCTAAGCTAAACCGTTCATTGAGGTAGGGCACCGTAATAGCATCACGTGGCATATCTTGTAGGTAATTATTGACCACCGCATCCATAGCCAAATTGACCACATAGGAATCATAGGACTTCTTAAGGATGTTAGCCCGACTCATATGTTGTAAAAGAATATGGAGAATCTCATGCTTAATAGCATTCTTCATTTGCTCTATAGGAAGAGGTAAAAACTGGTAGGGATTAATATAGAGGCAATAGCGACCTCCTTTAAAATTAGAGGCCGTGGGACTAGCTATATCGGTCCGCAATTGATGGTCCAACTGCAGGTAAAAGTAAGCAAAGAAAGGGTCATCTTCCATGATACGACCGTTAACTCGCTCTAAAATTTTCTGAACCCCCTTCTCAATGAGAGGCGTAATCTTTCCTTCTCCATCTAAGAGATCTAGGATGGCGCCTGCTTCCTTCCTATGATCATAGAGTCTAGTCAGAGTCTCCGTCATAGCCCTCTTAGTATCAGCCATATCATTAGCATCAACCATGCCTCTTTGTTCAACTATATCCTTGGTTTTGCACACTCTCTCCATTAAATCACGGCCTCATAATAAGCATTTACAAAAGACTCTTCTGCCATCAAGAAGGTGTAAAGGTGCGGTGTATCCTGAGCCATATCCTTCATGGCTGCCACCATCAGATCCATAGGACAGAGCTTGAGGTAGTCGATAAAGCGTTCCAGTTTAGCTTGCCTATCCGCAGGGCTTAGGAATTCAACTTCCCCTTCTAAGCGTTTCATAATATGCTTGGTGGCCACATAGATGCGGGTAGGCTTTTCTTCTTCCAAACGGCCAGGAAGGGCCTTCCAAGCCTCATCAGAGCCATAGAGATCCTCATAGGCAATCAAAGGGCCATCCTGACGTTTTAAAAAGGCTGCAAAAGCCTTGGCGATGAGATCGCCTACATTCCCTCTCACGACGGCCTCAAATTGTTGGTCCGTAAATCGTCCTTCATGAGCCTTATAAGTCTGATAGAGTTGACTTACCCGTTCATAGGACCGAGGTGTGGCATCAATACCGCCCTCCTCATGCTTATAAAGGTAGTCTGGATATGTGGAAATAAACTCGATGACCTTCGGATCTAACTTAGCTTTCATAGCCCAGTCGAGCCACTGCATATAGTCCGCTTCCATAGGCAGCCAAACAAACCGATTCTTTTGAGCTGCATCCATATCTACCGTTTGGTAATCGAACTCATTGTCTGGGTTCATAGCCGCCATGATAGCAACAGAGTCGGGTAATTTATAACCATTGATTTCCCGATTCAAAATAAGATTCATTAATTCCTGTTGAACCGAATGTTCACAGCGGTTGATTTCATCAATAAAGAGAAGTACTTTTCGCCCCTCTTCTGCCAAGCGGTCAATGGCGGATAGGGTATGGTGGACTGCATAAACAGTAATGCTCTCTCTTTTAAGCGATCCATCAGCACCTTGTTTTGTCACTTCTTGCACAGTTGGAAGACCGCCGATTTCCCCCTCTTTCAAAAGGTTGCCATCAATAATCTCCAGTGCCCACCCCTCTTGATTAGCAATAGTTCGGGCCAAAGAGGACTTGCCAATTCCCGTTTCCCCCACCAAGAGAGGCACTTGATTGGCCAAAAGAACCAATTCAGCACTGCCTTTAGCATCATTAAAATTCATTATTACCTCTATTCTTAGGCCCTAATCAAGCCACTAGTATATGTATTACGATTAAACTATTTCTATAAAATTACCCCAGCCAGGTATCCATACAGATCTGCTTAGCCCTCAACGACCCATATTGATAGGCTAGGACCGCTAAATCAAACACCTGATCGCCCAACTTGCGTTTTCGCCCATCAGAGGCCAACTCACGCAAATACTCTCGATCTGGATCCAGCGCTTCTAACTTTTCCTTCCATATGGCAAGGATATCATCTGGCCCAATTCCCAAAGAAGTTGGTAGGTAAGCTTCTACGCGACTAGAAACCCGTAAGAGCGCTAACCCATCCTCCCGACTCAAACTGCTAAGGAGGCGCATAGCTTGAATGTTCTGCTTAATAGCCAAGGATTTCATTGCTAGGCTAGGATTCTCTATGTAGCGCAAAGCTAAGTAGGACTTCTTAAGAGCCTCCAATTTAACCTTATCACTAACATTTTTAATATATTGTAAGGACTCATAAGATGCCTTAACAGCCATAATTTGTAAGTCCTCTGAAGGTGCCTCCACATATTGTATAGCCCAACCGGATTGGCTTAAAGCTTCTTTAATCACCAGGTCCGTAGGATTCTTGATATAACGCAAATTATCCCAGGAAGCACGAACTGCTTTCAACTGGAGGTCCTGACTTGGAGCCACTACAAAGGCAATAGCCTTAATATCATTAGCCAAGGCCACATCAATGAGGTCTTGGCTAGGATCTTTAATATATTCCAACAGGGTCCCCTTATGGGATAGGGCCACCAGCTTCATAGCATGGCTAGGATTAGGAATATTGCGAATACCTTGGGGATTACGAGCCAAGGCCGCCAGAATTTGTTCTTCCTTCATCAGACCTCCTTATATCTAAAATTTTATATCTATATTGTATCACATGCTGGGTAAAACTGATTCTTCGGCTCGTAATAGTTTTAATCTATGAAATAGGTCTATAAATAGATATTAGACAGTCTATAGATGAAAGGGTAAGATAAATTCATTGTTGACATACGTCATTACCTAACATACAAGGACCTGTAATCCTTTTTTATTTTGCTTATATTGGGAGGTATACCATGAGCCAAGCCCCATTCCGTTATGATATTGTAGGTTCCTTCCTACGCCCTCAAGAAGTTAAAGACGCCCGTGCTGCCTTTGAAGCTGGTAAGATTTCCAAAGAAGACCTACGTGCTATCGAAAACAAGGCGATCAAAGAATTGGTAGAAAAAGAGAAGAAAGTGGGTCTCAAGGCTGTTACTGATGGCGAATTCCGTCGTGCCTTCTGGCACATCGATTTTCTAGAAGAATTAATCGGTGTAAACGAAACTAAGGCAGAAACCTGGTCCACCCAATTCAAGGGACACAATCCTAAAGCCCTCACCCTCAAGGTCGAAGGCAAGATTGACTTCCCCGCAAACCACCCTCATTTGGCTGACTTCAACTATCTTAAATCCATTGCTGGTGACGATGTAGTAGCTAAGATGACCATTCCATCCCCTTCCATGCTCTACCATATCGTAGCTGTTCGTGGCGCTGCTGATTACCAACCAATTGATCGCTACAAGGACGACCAAGTCTTCTTCGATGACTTAGCTGATACCTACATCAAAGCTGTCCATGCCTTCTATAATGCTGGCTGTCGCTATCTCCAAATCGATGATACCTCTTGGGGGGAATTCTGCGATAGCGAAAAGGTAAAGGGCTTCAAAGCTAATGGGGTCGACACTGAAAAAGTACAAGAAAAGTACGTAGAAGTAATCAACAAAATCGTTGCTGCTAAGCCTGCTGATTTGACCTTAACCCTACATATTTGCCGTGGTAACTTCCGGTCCACCTACTTCTCCTCCGGCGCATATGATGCTGTTGCAGAACTGCTCTTCGGCCACTGCCATGTGGACGGTTTCTTCCTCGAATTCGACACAGACCGGTCCGGTACCTTCGCACCTTTGGCTAAAATTAAAAACCAAAAGGTTGTCCTTGGCCTCGTAACTTCCAAATTCCCTGAGTTGGAAGATCCTAATCAAGTGAAAGCCCGCATCAAGAACGCTGAGCAATACATTTCCAAAGACCAACTCTGTCTCTCCCCTCAATGTGGTTTCTCCTCCACAGAAGAAGGTAATGAGCTCCTGGACGAAGACCAATGGAAAAAATTGGCCCTCATTAAGAAAATTGCCGAAGATGTTTGGGAAGACGCATAATAATACCTTGTAGGATTCCCTAATACTGGATAGTCTCCTACAAACATATATACATAAGAAAACCCACCTGCATAAGTAGGTGGGTTTTCTTATAAGCCTAACACTTAAGCCTTATGCTATAATAAGTGAAATTGATAAGGAGGACCTATGAAAAAACTCTATCTATTTCTCTGCTCCTTACTAGCCTGTCTGGTCTTATTCACGTCATGTGGTAGCCCTAGCCAAGACATGGCCAAAGAATCAGATCATCAAGCTCAGAGTATCCAAACGAGCCTGAACCAAACCTCCATACTTGTCGAGGAAGACCAAGCCTATACTGATAAAGATCATGTAGCCGCCTACATTCATCAATACGGCCATCTGCCACCTAACTACATTACCAAAAAGGACGCCCAGGCCCTAGGTTGGAAAGACAAGGGCTCTCTTGATAAGATAGCTCCAGGTAAATCCATCGGAGGCGACCGCTTTGGTAACTACCAAGAGCAGCTACCTCATAAGGAGGGACGTACTTGGAAAGAAGCTGATATAGACTATATCAAAGGTAACCGTAATGGCAAGCGACTTATCTACTCCAATGATGGTCTTGTCTACTATACGGATGACCACTATAAGACCTTTAAGGAGATACCATGAGAACTATACAAATACAAGTAAATGCTATGAAAACCTTGGATCAAGCTCATACCTACCTAGCCCAGTTAATGGACTTTCCAACCTATTACGGAAGGAATTTAGATGCCCTCTACGACATGCTCACAGAGATACCCCAGGATACACAAGTAATCCTACCCAAAGCCCTAGGAGACGACCACTACCTAGGTTTAGATGGGACCTATATCATCAGAGTCTTTCAAGATGCAGCGCAGAACAATCCTAAACTCCACTTGATCCTCCAATGAGTGCCTATCCTATTAATCTAACTATACCAAGAAATAAGGTAAGGTATGAGACTAAAGAAGACATTTGAGAAATAAAACAAGAGCCCCTAGGAATAGGACTATCCCATTCCTAGGGGCTCTTGTATATAAGCTCATGTACCTATCGAGAGGATAATAATTCATCAATATAAGCTTGCATACGTTGGGGATCAAAAAAAACCTCTTCGAGGCACAAGCCATGAGCTGGTGCTGTCTTACCAATACAACGACGATCCTTAGCAGCTAAATAACCCGCTATAGCCTCTACCGATCGAGCACCACGTCCTACATCCACCAAGAGGCCTGCTATATTGCGAACCATATGGTAGAGAAAGCCATCTCCTACGACAGTAATGGTCAAATCTCCTGGATAATGGCCAAAATCGCCATCAGAGGCTGTGTTTTCCTCTACATGCACATCTATAGCATAAATAGTCTTAACAGGGTCTGCAGGTGTTGTATTAGCTCCTTTTAGGGTAGTGTAATCATGAGTACCACACAGAGCCTGCCCTGCTCGCCGCATAGCTTCTAGGTCTAAGGGCTTTTTAAAATGCCATTGGTAACGCATGGTCAAGGGGTTTTGAATGAGGTGGTTATGGATTTTATAGCTATAGGCCTTACCACAGATCTTGTGGCGAATCCTCCAGTCCAATTCCATCTCCATAGCATCCTGTACCACAATATAGGCAGGTAGATGGGCAATGAGAGCCCGCTTTAAATTTTCTACTGGGATCTTTCCCTCCGTAAAGAAGGAGACCACTTGAAATTTAGCGTGAACCCCTGCATCAGTACGCGACGAACCATAGCAGGTAATGGGCTCGTTGCAAACCTTAGAGAGGGCTGCTTCTAAACAGCCCTGCACGGTCAGTCCCTTATCGGCAGGCTGCCGTTGATAGCCAGCTAGTTCAGTCCCATCATAGGCCACAATGAGGCGAATATGACGAGTTCCCTTTGGGAAGGGTCGATCATTTTTTCGCAGACTTTGCTCCCTCATAGGGTTCCTCCCATCGATACAAGCTATAAGAAATGAAATTTAGAGAATCACATACATAAGAACCAAGGCTAGAACCAAGATAGCCACAAACCCAGCTGCGACTAGATCCTGAGTCCCATAATCTAGGGCCTTCATCCGGGTCCGTCCCTCTCCCCCACGGTAACAACGAGCCTCCATAGCAACCGCTAAATCGTCAGCTCGGCGGAAAGCAGAGATAAAAAGAGGAACCAAAAGAGGAACCATATTCTTAATACGAGCTAAGATATTACCTGATTCAAAATCAGCCCCTCGGGAGGTTTGGGCTTTCATAATCCGATCTGTTTCCTCTAAGAGAGTCGGAATAAAACGTAGGGCTATGGTCATCATCATAGCAAGCTCATGCGCTGGTACTCCAATTCGACGGAAGGGCTTGAGAAGTGATTCTACCCCATCAGTCAACCGAATGGGTGAGGTCGTAAAGGTTAAGAGGGAGGAAAAGAGAATTAAGCAGAGGAGGCGGACTCCCATTTGTGCCCCCATAGTAACCCCTTCCTCTGTAATATTGATGAAGGAATAGGTAACGATTGGTATTCCCGGAGTAGTAAAGATATGGATCCCCATGGTAAAAACAATGATAATCCACAGGGGTTTAATGGCCCCCCATAGAAGTTTCAAAGGCAACTTAGATAGGATAATAGACAAGACAACAAAGGCTATAACCAAACAATAAGAAGCTAAGGACTTAGCCATAAAAATAGCAATGACAAAAACCATGGTGATGAGGATCTTAGTCCGAGGATCTAGCTTATGGACCCAAGAATCTGAAGGAAAATATTGACCGATGGAAATATTACTTAACATGGTCTACCTCCTTCTCAATGGCTGCCAAGGCATCCTTTACCATTAATACGTGATTATCCACCATTAGACCGCGAGATCGTAGATGCTCCACTGTAATGGATACAGGTGGTAAATCGACCCCTGCCTCTTGCAGTTCCTCCCTATGGTTAATAAAGATATCCATAGGCTGACCATCTAGGAGAACGCTCCCCTGGTTAAAGACTAAGAGTCGATCAGCTAGACGGGATATATCATCCATATTATGAGATACGATAATCACCGTAATCCCCTCCTCCTCATGGAGGCGCTTAATCTGCCCGAAGATCTCATCTCGACCTGAGGGATCAAGCCCAGCAGATGGTTCATCTAAAATCAAATAATCTGGTCGCAAGGCGATAACACCTGCAATAGCTACCCGTCTCATCTGCCCCCCCGATAAATGGAAGGGGGACCGATCTGCATAGGTATCGTAATCCAGTCCCACAAAGTCCATAGCCAAACGGACTCGGCGATCAATTTCCTCTGGATTCAGCCCTAGATTCTTTGGTCCAAAGGCTATATCCTTAGCAATAGTTTCTTCAAAAAGTTGGTGTTCAGGGTATTGAAAGACCATGCCTACCTTACGGCGCATAACCTTAGCTTCTGCCCCCTTCTTGGCAATATCCACACCATTAATAGCGACTTGGCCAGAAGTGGGATGCAAAAGTCCATTAAGAAGTTGTACAAAGGTGGACTTACCAGAACCCGTATGTCCTATGATACCGAGGAATTGTCCATCTTCTATGGTAACATTAATATCTCGCAAGGCTTGTTTTTCAAAGGGAGTCCCTGGACCATAGGTATACTCCACCTGACGCAGTTCTATCGGCATAGGGCATCTCCTAATTGACTGTCACAAATAATCCCCTCTGGCAAAGGATATCCATCTTTTCTTAAGCCTTGAGCCAACTCAGCTGCTACAGGCACATCTAAGCCAAGGGCTTTAAGTTGATCCACATGAATGAAAACTTCTTGTGGCCTTCCATCTAATATAAGGGCACCATTCTTCATGACCACAACTCGGTCTGCAGTAACAGCCTCCTCCATAAAGTGAGTGATGAGGATAATAGTAATCCCCTCCTCATGGAGATGATGTAGGGTCTCCATAACCTCTTGGCGCCCTCTTGGATCCAACATGGCTGTAGGTTCATCTAATACGATACAAGAGGATTTCATAGCTAAGACACCTGCTATAGCAACGCGTTGCTTTTGTCCCCCCGATAAAAGATGGGGACCATGTAGTGCATAGTCAGACATATTAACCGTTGCCAAGGCCTGATCCACCCTATGGCGAATTTCCTCTGGATCAACTCCTAAATTTTCAGGGCCAAAAGCTACATCTTCCTCGACGATAGCCGCTACAATTTGGTTGTCTGGATTTTGGAAGACCATACCCACCTGTTGACGAATATTCCAAACTTGTTCTTGCTGACGGGTATCCATACCAGCTACCAGGACTTGTCCTTGAGATGGTTCCAAAAGCACATTAAAGTGCTTAGCCAAGGTCGACTTACCCGACCCATTAGTTCCTATAATGGCGACAAATTCACCCCGATTAATGGTAAGGTTTATATCCTTTAAGGCTTGCACCAAATTACCATTTTCATCCTCATAGACATGATTGAGGTGCTTTACTTCAATCAAGGTCTCATTCCTATTCATGTCTCTACGAGCCTCATATCTTTCTGGTCAATTTCGCATACTCTTCTTAGAGTAGGGGCGATAACTGCTGTCCAATATTTATTACTTCCTTATTTTATCAGCTAGAACAAGCCCTGTAAACAAAAGGAAAAAGCCCCCAAACACTTATATAAAGTGCTTGAGGGCTTTTCAATGGCTCATTATACCAATTCGATAATTGCCAAAGGTGCAGCGTCACCTTTGCGAAGGCCAGTTTTGATTACGCGAGTGTAACCGCCTTGGCGATCGGTATATTTAGGTGCAATTTCACTGAACAATTTTGTTACGATATCTTCGTCCATGAGGTATGCCAACACTTGGCGACGTGCATGAAGATCACCACGTTTAGCCAATGTTACCATTTGATCTGCCAAACCACGAAGTTCTTTTGCTTTAGCTTCAGTAGTTTCGATGCGCTCATGTTGGAAGAAAGATGTCAACATGCCACGGAACAACGCTTTACGAGCGGAGCTGTTGCGGCCCAATTTTCTATACATTCGTCTTCCTCCTTATTCGCCTTTTTTCTTAAGGGAGTAACCACCTGGATGATTGTTGAGTTTTTCCTCAATTTCATCGATAGATTTTTTACCCAAATTACGAACTTTGCCCAAATCATCGAGGGTCTTATCCAACAAATCCGCAATTGTATTGATACCCGCCCGTTTCAAACAGTTGAACGCACGAACAGACAATTCCAACTCTTCAATGGAAATTTTGGATGGACCATCTTCTTCAAGGACAACAGCAGTTTCTGGATCCACTACGTCGCCTTCGTAATCTTGACCTTCAAGTTCTACAACATCATGGGAATGAGCCAACTTAGTAAAGTTGTTCAAGTAACCAATCATGATAGCTGCAGATTTAGCAACTGCGTCAGCAGCCGTAATGGACCCATCAGTCCAAACTTCCAAAGTAAGTTTGTCAAAGTCCATTTCGTTACCAACGCGAACATCGCTAACTTCGTATTTTGCACGAAGAATTGGGGAGTAGATAGCATCGATAGGAATCGTACCGATAAGATCTGTATCCTTTTTATTCTTGGTGGAAGGCACATAACCTTTACCGCATTCGATGACAGCATCCATTACAAAATGAGCTGTTTCATCAAGGGTAGCAATTTCAAGTTCAGGGTTCAAAACTGTTACTTCTGGTGGAAGCTGTTCAGCCAAGTCACCTGCTGTTACGATGCCGTCTTTTTTAATATCGAAGTGTACTTCCAAAGGTACTTGTGCTTCTTCATCGAGTTTGAGACACAATTGTTTCAAGTTAAGGATAATATCCGTCACATCTTCACGTACACCTGGGATAGTAGAGAATTCGTGAAGAACTCCGTCGATCTTAATAGATGTAATTGCTGCCCCGTCCAAAGAGGAGAGCAAAATTCGACGCAAGCTATTACCGAGGGTGATACCATAGCCTCTATCCAATGGTTCACATACGAATTTACCGTAGCGACCACCATCAGCGATGTCCACTTTCTCGATTTTCAATTTCTTTTCTTCGCTCATCAGGAACATCCTCCTATAAACTACGTCTATATAGTAAGTATAGCACGGGCGTGAGAATCACGCCCCATGTTACAAATTATACGCGACGACGTTTTGGAGGACGGCAACCGTTGTGAGGAATTGGAGTAACATCTTTAATGGATGTTACTTCCAAGCCAGCTGCTTGAAGTGCGCGGATAGCCGCTTCACGACCAGCACCAGGACCTTTTACATAAACTTCAACAGTTTTAAGCCCGTGTTCCATTGCTGCTTTAGCTGCTTGTTCAGCTGCCATTTGTGCTGCGAATGGAGTGGATTTACGAGAACCACGGAAGCCAAGACCACCAGCGGAAGCCCAAGACAATGCATTACCGTTTACATCTGTAAGAGTAACGATAGTGTTATTGAAAGTGGAGCGGATATGAGCTGCACCAGCTTCAATATGTTTTTTCTCTTTACGTTTAGAACGTACTACTTTTTTAGCCACGAATTATCCCTCCTTTATTATTTTTTCTTACCAGCAACTGCTTTACGAGGACCCTTACGAGTACGAGCATTCGTTTTAGTGCGTTGACCACGAAGTGGCAAGCCCATACGATGACGTTTACCGCGATAGGAATTAATTTCGATCAAGCGTTTGATGTTAAGGGATTCTTCACGACGAAGGTCACCTTCAACTTTGTAATCAGCATCTAACAATTCACGGATTTTCGCTACTTCATCTTCAGAAA
>URSE01000009.1 GCA_900550455.1 uncultured Veillonella sp.
GCAAACTAGATCTTATAAAATTATTGAGATGTTGCAGGAGAAAATAAATGATAGAAATTTTTGGCATCATGAAGTGATGAGAATTCTTGGCGATGAGCCACTACTTGTTAGTAAAGTTGACGATAGTCGAGATGGTTTTCATGTTGAGGTTGTGGGAGATTATTTAGAAGTTCTCATGTGGATGGATAAGATTATGAATGAGATGCCTTATATTCGTACCATCCCTGAAGAAATCACCTATACAGCAGCCGGTACTAAATGGAGATTTCTAATTTCAACCTAAATTTATGGATAATTCTCATAGTTGATAAAAGAGGAAGGATTTACCTTCCTCTTTTTATATGTCTTATATGAATTGCTTTGTTAGGAATTTCTGTCTTATTTCTAAGCTCAGTTTTCCATTTCTAAATTCTTTTCCTCCAACTCTTAATCTTCCTTTATATTTACTGGTCTCCCTTTAATTTACCCCTCATATGTAGTACAATAAATAACGATATTGATTGTATTAGAAGTGGGTAAGTATGAGTAGTGTGAAAAGAAACATTGTACTCATAGGTTCCATGGGCAGCGGTAAGTCTCACTTTGGCCGGAATTTGGCGGAAAAGTTTGGCTGGCAGTTCGTGGATACGGACCGAGTACTAGAGGGACGTTACGGATTACCCATTGCTGAAATTTACCGCAAGTTAGGGGAAAAAGGTTTTCGCCGAGCTGAGATGGACCTCTTAAAGAAGGTCTGCCTCTACCATGAAGCAGTCATTAGCTTTGGTGGTAATTTCCCCATAGAGATGAAGACCCTACGTGGTCTTAAAAAGTATTCCTATATTATTGGTATCCGGGCGGCCAAGTACCGCATTGTGAACCGGGTTAATCGCCGAGTGGGCAAGCGACCTACCATGGACTACACCGATGTAGCGGGTTTTGTCCATACCATGATTAACCGCTGGAAGCCAGTGTATAGGAAGTGCGACTTTATTATTGATACCACCCATGGCCGCACTCATGACTTAATCGAACGGATTAAGCAAGAGTTGGAGGCCCAGGAGGTCATCTTTAAGAAGCGCCGTCTTAATAAAGTCGGTAAATGGCAAGGCCGTAATCGTTCTGAGTCAGATGACAGTCAGGAGGCTGAAGTCATCGATTAGCCTGGCAGCTCTCGCATGAACCTGCCAGCTACCCTCTGGGTAGGAAGAGATTGTGTTAAGTTAATATACTATAAGGGACCGGTATCTTAAGGGTAGCGGTTATTTGTCTATTCTGGGGAAGTTAGGATGCTAGCTTTCACAGGGTTAGGAAGAATTATGGATAGTCAGTTGATTAAAGAAAAGATTTTACATAATAAGAAGCGCATCTTGGCGGCCTGTGTAGCCATCGCTGTTATCGGTGGAGGCGTATACTATTACCAGGCTCAAGCTGCAACTAAACAGGAACAAACCCAATACACTACGGGTAAGGTAGAGCGGGGGACTGTGGCCTCTCTTATCACTTCTACAGGGACCATCAATCCTGTGAATTACGTCGATATTTCTACTAATATCGCCGGCAAGTTGGATTCCGTTTTGGTTAAGGAAAATGACCACGTTACTAAAGGGCAAGTCATCGCCTACATCGACCCTCGTCAATTGCAGGCATCTGTTGATGATGCCAAGGCGGCCTTAGACCAGGCTCAACTCAATGTGGACCGCTATGGGACCTTAGTCAGCCAAAATGCCATCGACCGTAAGACCTATGATGATGCGGTTACTAGCTTGGAACGAGCCCAAGCTACCTATGACCGGGCCCAAGCTAACTTGGCTGATGCCACCATTACATCCCCTATGGATGGTTATGTCATCGGGACCCCTCTCAAGGCAGGCCAAACTATTTCCACGGGTATTTCCACCCAAATGATTATCGCCACTGTGGCGGATTTATCCCAATTGGAAATCTACCTCACTGTAGATGAAACGGATATCGGCCAAATTAAGGACGGCGCTCAAGTAGACTTTACCGTCGATTCCTTGCCAGGGAAGACCTTTACAGGCTATGTATCCCAAATTGCCAAGGGTACTAAGGGGGCCATGGGGACAACTTCTACCAGCGTAGTTTACTACACAGTGAAGGTATCTATCCCTTCGGATATTGCAAGTAACTTCTTGCCAACCATGACGGCCCGTGCTTCCATTCATGGGGAAGAGCAGAAGGATACCCTCAAGGTTCCTCTGACTGCAATCCGTACGGATAAACAAGGTGAATATGTCTACATCATCCGCGACGGTAAGCCTGTACGCCAATCTGTAACAACAGGGATTACAGGGGATAACTCCATCCAAATTCTCAAGGGCCTCTCTGAGGGCGATGAAATCGTCGTATCCGGTGATGTAGGCGGCACGACAAAGAGTAATAACCGCATGGGTCCATTCTAGTAGGTGATGGTATGGTAGATAATGAAGTTATTTCCATTAAGGGGGTCACCAAGACCTACGTTAATGGCAAGCTCAAGGTGCCTGTTTTGCACGGCATCGACTTGTCCATTAAAGAAGGGGAGTTTACCTCTATTATGGGTCCTTCGGGCTCTGGTAAGTCCACCTTCATGAACATCCTGGGTGCCCTTGACCGACCTACATCCGGTTCCTATGTCTTAGATGGAAAAGAAGTGGCCAACTTATCTGACGATGAGCTGGCCTATGTAAGAAATAAAAAAATAGGCTTTGTATTCCAGTCCTTTAACCTCCTGTCCAAGTTGACCGCCAAGGAAAATGTAGCCCTTCCTATGGTCTATGCTGGCGTGGATAAGGCCACCCGCAATGCCCGGGCGGAAGAGCTTCTGACGGCCGTAGGCCTTGGGGAGCGTATGGATCATTTGCCAGCGGAAATGTCTGGGGGGCAACGGCAGCGGGTGGCTATCGCCCGGGCTTTGGCCAACGACCCAGCCATTATCATGGCGGATGAACCTACGGGGAACTTGGATTCCAAGTCTACTGTTGAGGTTATGGATATCTTTATGAACCTCTACAAGCAGGGGCGGACTATCATCTTGGTTACCCATGAACCAGAGATTGCAACCTATGCATCTCGCAATGTGGTCCTAAAGGATGGTCTTATCGTAGAAGACAAGCCTAACCATCATATGGCAGGTCTAGCAGGAGGTGCCCATGTATAAAGAATCATTCCTTATGGCCTGGGCCTCTATCGTCGCCAACCGCATGCGGTCCATTTTGACTATGCTGGGGATTATCATAGGCGTAGCTGCTGTTATCACCCTAGTCTCCATCGGTAATGGGGTGACCAAGCAGGTAACGGATTCCATTTCGTCCTTGGGCTCCAACCTCTTAATCGTCATGCCGGGAGCGCCGCGGACACCGGGTGTAAAGCCGTCTGCAGGGTCTCAAAAGTCTCTTAAGGTAGCGGACTATGAGGCTATTGCTAAGATGGATGAGGTCAAGGAAGCGTCTCCTGTGACTAATGGTTCCTATACGGTTATTTATGAGAACCAGAACACCAATACTACCGTATCTGGCGTGGATTTATCTTATCAGGACATTAACTCCTTGACCATGAAGGATGGTCACTTCTTTACCCAGAAGCAAATCGATACTCGAGAACGGGTGGCCATCATTGGGTCTACCGTTGCTAAGAACCTCTACGGCACGGATAGCCCTATTGGAACCACCATCCGGGTTAAGAATATTCCTTTCACAGTGATTGGTGTATTGGAATCTAAGGGGTCCTCTGCGATGGGGGCTGACCAAGATGACGTCATCCTCATTCCTTATACGACAGCTATGGAACGGGTGGAAGGAAAGGACTATCTCCGGACCATCTATGTGGCTGCTAAGGACGGCACTAATATAGATCGCCTGCAAGCGGATATTGAAAACCTCCTTCGGGTTCGCCATAAGATTAAAGATCCTAACCTGGATGACTTTAATATCACCAACATGTCTTCCATCATGAAGACAATGCAAGAAACTACTAGTACCTTAACCCTCTTCTTGGGAGCTGTAGCGGCTATCTCCCTCATCGTAGGGGGCATTGGCATCATGAATATCATGTTAGTATCCGTTACAGAACGGACCCGGGAAATCGGGGTCCGCAAGGCCTTAGGGGCTACCTACCGGGTTATCGTCACCCAGTTTCTTATCGAGGCTGTGGTCATCTCCCTCATGGGTGGTATTATTGGGATTATCATTGGGGTTTTGGCGGCCTATGGGATTTCCGCTGCCACTAAAATGCAGACGGTTATTTCCATACCGACCATCATCGCTTCCTTTGCTTTTTCCATGGGCATTGGTCTTATCTTCGGCCTTTATCCAGCCCAAAAGGCGGCTAAGCTCAATCCGATTGACGCCCTTCATTACGAATAATAGACTACATAAAATCCTAGTTGGACTAGGCTGGCCCCAGGGCTGGCTGCTTCAACTGGGATTTTTTACTTGCGATGTACATTAAAAGGACTATTTTTTATTAGTTTTCTAAAGGCCTCTGGTGTACAATAGACCTAGATATAAGGAGGGTACATTCCATGGATACATTAGTTACCTGGTTCCGTCAGTGGATTAAGGAAGATAATTTTAAGTGGACAAACGATATGGACCTAGTAGATGCGAGTCCTGGGCACATTGAGTGTCTCTTTCATACCCATGGAGAACACGCTAATTTCCGTGGCGACCTCCACGGCGGCGTATCAGTGACCTTTGCTGACACTCTTATGGGGGTCTGTGCGGCTACTCTAGGTAAGTCTGCTGCTACCATAACCTTGGATGCTAACTATGTAAAAGCTGGCATCGCTGGTGATACTTTGCGGGGCGTGGTTAACGTCGATCATGATGGCCGTAAAATCATCGTTATGAATGCCCACATTTATGATTCTGTGGGCGATGTCATTACCATGGTAAGAGGTACCTTCTATGCCTTAAAGCCCTTCGATTTACCAGATTTGCCTTGGATGGTTCTCAATCAGAAGGACCGGTAAGCCTCGATAGCCTGACTACACCTGTAGGCGGGCTATTTGTATAGGTGCGTAAGCTGTTACTAAAGGGGGTGAGGGCATGGATAAGCTAGTGGAGAGAAGTCATAAAACCATGCATTGGCGGGCTCTGGTCTACCTCTTGGCGGTTATACAAATGGGGGCGGGCTCTATCATCATTGGAGTCCTTTCCTTTATCCCTCTCTTTATTCAGGATTTAGGCGTAGCTGACCAAGGGGCTGCTGCCACATGGGCTGGCCTAGTGGCCGGCGTGACCCCTCTGATGGTGGCCCTGTCGGCGCCTTTCTGGTCACGCAAGGCCCACCAATATGGACCTAAGCCCATTATGATGGGCATCCTGATTACACTGGGCCTAGCCACCTTTGCGGCAGCCTTTGCCCAGTCGCCTGGCCAGCTCTTAGTCTGTCGGACCATTCAAGGCCTAGTGGGAGGCTATGTTCCTATCGGTCTTCTCATCATCACCTGGATGGTTCCCGAAGACCATGTAGACTGGGCCATGGGGACCTATCAGGCCTCTCTGGTCATGGGTTTGGTCATGGGCCCCCTCATGGGTGGCCTTGTTGCCGACCATTTTGGCTATCGGGCACCATTTGTCTTCTTCGCCCTAGTGGCTGGTCTCTGCCTCTTGGCCCTCTGGGCCTTCTTGCCATCCATACCCGGCAAGGGTAAGCAGGAGGAGACCAATTCTACCCTAGGCAACCTCAAGTATTTCTTGGGTATCAAGAGGGTCCGACTCTTAGTCTTTATGCAGTTTCTCTGTAATTTTGGGCTGACCGGCATTGGACCTATCTTGCCCCTCTACATAAAAAACTATATGTCTGTAGACCCTAATCTAATAGCAACCATTGTGGGCCTTATCATCTTTTCGGCGGGGATCGCATCGGCTGTAGCCTCTTTTAATGTAGGGCGCATCAGTCAGCGATTTCCTCGGCGATCCATCCTTATGGTGGCTACCCTAGGAGTGGGTTTTACCTTTATCCTCCAATACCTCATGTGGGACATTTGGGGCCTAGGCTTCTTTAGGGCCTTAACGGGTATATTTATGGGATTAGTCATGCCGGTGGCTAATGTCCTCATCGGTCAGGCTGTTATCCCAGACAAGCGGGGCCTGGTCTTTGGTGCCGTGTCCTCCGTAGTGATGATGGGCAATGTGGTAGGGCCTTTTGCATCGGGTCTCATTGCTAATATCTTTGGCTACAGCGCCGTCTTTTGGACTACCGCCTTGGCCTTCTTTGCTGCATGCTACTTAATTTCTCGACAAGATAAGGAGACTTCAAATCATGCTAACGCGTAACGAATGGAATGAAACCATGCTCATGGACCTTTATGAATTGACCATGGCTAATGGTTATTGGGCGGGTGGCCACAGCCAAGACTTAGTAGCCTTTGATGTCTTCTTCCGCAAGAATCCCGATCATGGTGGCTATGCTATCTTTGCCGGATTAGAACAGGTCTTAGTCTACTTGGAAAACCTTCGTTTTTCAGACCAGGACATAGCTTATATTCGGAGTCTGAATCTCTTTCCTGACAGCTTTTTATCCTACCTTAAAGACTTTTCCTTCAAGGGGGATGTCTATGCCTTTCCAGAAGGCTCTATCATCTATCCCAATGAGCCGATTATGACCATCGTGGCTCCTTTGATTGATGCGCAAATCATAGAAACCTTTGTGTTGACACAAATTAACCATCAATCCCTCATAGCAACCAAGGCCGCCCGTGTGGTTCGGGCTGCTAAGGGGAGGGCCGTAGCCGATTTTGGGGCCCGCCGTGCTCATAATGTGGATGCTGCTGTTTATGGGGCGCGGGCTGCCTATATTGGGGGTGTGAACTCCACAGCTACGGTCCTTGCAGGCCAAGCCTTTGGGATTCCTGTATCTGGTACAATGGCTCATTCTTGGGTTATGTACCATGATTCTGAATATGAAGCCTTCAAGGCCTATGCAGAACTCTATCCTGATAATGTAGTCCTTTTAGTGGATACTTATGATGTGCTTCATTCCGGCATTCCCAATGCTATTAAGGTCGCTCAGGAGGTCTTAGTCCCTATGGGCAAACGCCTTAAAGGGATTCGCTTAGATTCTGGCGATTTGGCCTACCTATCTAAAAAAGCGCGGATCATGCTAGATCAAGCAGGCCTTCAAGATGCTATTATTGTGGCGTCCAATTCCTTAGATGAGGCCACTATTACCTCCCTCTTAGACCAAGATGCAAAGATTGATGCCTTTGGTGTAGGGGAGCGGATGATTACAGCTAAATCTGACCCTGTATTTGGTGCGGTCTATAAGATTGCTGCTGTTCATAAGAATGGTCAATGGGAACCCCGTATTAAAGTATCTGAATCGGTAGAAAAAATTACCAACCCAGGCCTTAAGAAGGTCTACCGCATCTATGGGGAAGATGGTCATGCGGTGGCGGAACTCATAGCTGGTCGTCAAGAAACGGTCGATCTATCTCAGCCGTATGCTTATGTAGACCCGGAAAAACCATGGAAGACACTATCCTTTGAAAAGTGTACCTATAAGGAAATGCTCCGTCTGGTGGTTAAGGATGGGGTGCGACTCTTACCTCATATCCCACTAGAAGAAATCCGATCCTATGTGAAGGTTCAATTAGAACATGAAATTTGGGATGAAGAACAACGATTCTATAATCCTCATAAACACTACCTAGATATGAGTCCATCCTACTACCAGGAAAAGATGGAACTCTTGCACAAGATTGGTCGCTAGGCGGTCACTATACCCATTAGAAAGGATCTTGTATGTTAGATAATCCTAAAGAGATAAAAGATAGATTAGTGGACTGGATTCGGGATTACTTTGACCATAATGGCCCTGGCTGTACAGCGGTGGTCGGCATTTCGGGGGGCAAGGACTCATCCGTAACGGCCGCCCTCTGTGTAGAAGCCTTAGGAAAAGACCGAGTTCTAGGTGTCCTTATGCCCAATGGGATCCAATCCGATATAGCGGATGCTATAGCCCTGGTAGAACACCTAGATATTAAGCATCTAGTAGTCAATATTGGAGACACTACCAAGGCCCTTACCGCTGCTATTGAAGGGGCAGAAGGATTTGACCTGGTAGCAGCAAATATGAGCCGGGATAGCATCATTAATATGCCAGCCCGCCTCCGCATGACTACCCTCTATGCGGTGGGCCAATCCCTTCCTAAGGGGGGCCGTGTGGCTAATACCTGTAACCGATCGGAAGACTATGTAGGCTACTCCACTAAGTATGGCGATGCAGCAGGGGACTTTTCGCCCCTACAAAATATCTTGGTGGAGGAAGTGCGCCAACTCGGGCATGAACTGGGCCTACCTGACTTTCTCATCGATAAGACGCCAAGTGATGGCCTTTCTGGCCAAACGGATGAAGATAAATTGGGCTTTACCTATGCACAGTTGGACCATTATATTTTGACTGGTCAGTGCCAAGACCCAGACATAAAGGCTAAGATTGACCGCATGCATGCTATGAATATGCATAAGCTACAGTTGATGCCAGCTTTCAAAAAATAAGAAAGTTTCTTGTGCTAGGAGACACATTTTTCTGCTAGGTATAAGTCTATAATCAATAGCGTATATAAATATTTTGTATAGTAACTAGTATATGGAAGTGTCCCTTTACTAGCTATCAATACGTTGCGACATTTAAGTGGGAGGTATCTATGAAAATTGCAGTAACCTATGACCGTGGTAACGTGGGCCAGCATTTTGGCCGTACACAATTCTTTAAGGTCTTTACCGTAGAGGAAGGTAATTTAGTTAAGGGTGAGTTGGTGCCAGGTGGTGAACACGGCCATGTGGCTAAGGCTCAATTCGTTAAGGATAATGATATCGCCGTCATCATTTGTGGTGGCATTGGTCAGCCTGCTGTAGCTGGGGTCAAAGCAGCTGGAGCAGAGGTGTATCCTGGTGTAACAGGGTCGGTAGACGAAGCAGTACAAGATTTTATAGCTGGTCAATTGAAGTTCAACATGGACGCTATCCACGCTCCTCATGGTGAACACCACCATCATCAATGATGGCCACCTACATCTTTTTGGGGGATTCTCTAACCCATGGCTATGGGGTTCCTGAGGGACAGGGATGGGTGGAGCTCTTAGCCCATGACCTAGCCTTTAAGGGCTCTTATATGGAAAATCATGGGATAGATGGGGATACCCTTCAAGGTATGTATAATCGTCTAGAGAGAATCCTATCTGCTCAAGTAAGGGCCCCTGAGCCTCATGAATCCTCAGGGCTGGCGGAAGGAGATGCTAGCAAAACTGCATCTATCCTTTGCCTCTTGGGGGGCACTAACGACATCCTTATGGGGCGATCAGCAGACTATTGCTTTAAAAAATTACAAGGTCTAGTAGGCCTGTGGGAGGATAGCTTAGGGATGGATAGGGTTGATCTGACTAACCAAGGAAGGGGACTTGTAGTAGCCCTCTTACCACCCCTTGATTACGATCCCTTTGATCAAAATCCTATCCTAGAGGCCTATAATGCTAAGATACGATCCTATGCAAAGAATAGGGGCCTAGCCTTGATTGATTTCTATACCCCTCTTAAGGAGGCGTCGGACTTTGGGTTAGTGGTCTATGAGGGAGATGTCCATCCCAATAGCTTGGGGTATAAAATCATGTACCAGGCGGCTAAAGAGTCCTTGCTTAGCTTGTAAGTGTAGTCCTTATCTTAGACCGTGAGGTTATTTCATGAAGTTAGCTTATGATGCTAGAGGGTTTAATGTCCTTTATAGCTAGACAATTCCTTAATACATCCTGTATAATTACAGTGTTATAGGTGTCTTTTAAGGCACTGTAAAATACCCATATGAGGCGATGAAGAAATCGGCCTTAATCACTAGCGTGAGCACAGAGAGTGGGGCGTGCTGAGAACCCGCATCATGCGATTGAGAGCCTTTCGTTTTGGAGCTGCGAATTGAACTAGGAGTAGGTTCGCCGTATATCTGCGTTAAAGATCTTGAGTACTAATTAGGGTGGTACCGCGTAGTGATAACCTTCGCCCCTTTCCGGGACGGGGGTTTTTATTTTTATAAATGGAGGAATGTATGGAAGAACAATTGCAAGCCCTCAAGGACCTGGCGTTAGCTGCTGTTAATAAGGCTGATTCACAACAAGCCCTACAAGATGTGCGGGTTAAATACTTGGGTAAAAAGGGGGAGATTACCTCCCTTTTGAAAGGCTTGGGTAAATTATCCCCAGAAGAACGCCCTAAGATGGGGTCCTTGGTTAACCAAGTTCGCGTAGCTGTGGAAGAGGCCCTAGACAAGGTTAAGGCTAACATGGACCGGATTGAAATGGAACATAAGTTAGCTTCTGAAGAAATCGATATTACCCTACCAGGTCGTCAACCAGTAGTAGGTCATATTCATCCTTTGACAGCTGTCAATGAAATGATTGAAGACTTCTTTATGAAGATGGGCTACACCGTTGAGGAAGGCCCTGAAATTGAAGAGGACTACTTTAACTTTGAATGCCTCAATTTGCCAGCAGACCATCCAGCTCGCGATATGCAGGATTCCTTCTACATTACTGAAAACTTCCTCCTCCGGACTCATACGTCTCCTGTACAGGCACGGACCATGCAAAAATCTGGCCATAATGAGCCTATCCGCATGATTGCCCCAGGTAAGGTATACCGTTGGGACTATGATGCCACTCATTCTCCTGTATTCCACCAAGTAGAAGGCCTCTTGATTGATAAGGATATCACCTTTGCAGACCTCAAGGGGACCATTGAGTCTTTCCTACGCCATATCTTTGGTGAAGAGACTAAGATTCGCTTCCGAACTTCCTTCTTCCCATTTACAGAACCATCAGCAGAAGTAGATATCTCCTGCGTTATGTGCGGTGGGGAAGGCTGCCGCGTATGCTCTCATACAGGCTGGCTTGAAATTCTAGGCTGCGGCATGGTTCATCCTAACGTACTCCGCATGAATGGCTACGATCCTGACCAAGTACAAGGCTTTGCCTTTGGACTAGGGGTTGAACGGATTGCTATGCTTCTTTACGGGATTGGGGACTTGCGCCTCTTCTTCGAAGATGATACCCGTTTCTTGAAACAGTTCTAGGAGGTTACGACTGATGAAAGCAAGTTTAACTTGGATGAATGAATTTGTTCCTGTGGATATGTCTCGCAACCCACAAGAATTGGCTGATATATTGACTCAAGCAGGTATTCCTGTGGAAGATGTGATCAACATGGACCCAGGTCTCAAAAAGATCTACACAGGTCGCATTGTTGAAATTACCAAGCATCCTGATGCCGATAAATTACAGGTTTGCCAAGTAGCCTGCCTCACAGAAGAGGGAGAAGCGGTAACCAAGCAAATCGTTACGGCTGCAACTAACGTGGCAGTTGGCCAAATTGTTCCCGTAGCCTACCATAAGTCCCGCCTAGCTGATGGGACCGAAATTAAAAAGGGTAAACTTAGGGGCCAAGTCTCCGAAGGCATGTTCTGCTCTATCAACGAGTTTGGTATTTCCAAGGACCTCGTACAGCCGGAAGAAGCCACAGGGATTTATATCTTCCCTGAGGGGACTCCTATCGGTAAGGATGTACGTGATCTTTTGATGCTCAATGACTATGTTTATGAGTTCGAATTGACTGCCAACCGTGGCGATTGTTTCTCCATGGTGGGCCTCTCTCGTGAGTTCGCCATTTTGACTGGTCAAAAGGCTAAGTTCCCTGAATTTACAGTGGATGAAAATGATGGACCTATCGCTGGTCGCTTGGCGGTGGAAATCGATAACCAAGAACTCTGCCAACGTTTTATGACCCGCTTAGTCACCAATGTGAAAGTGGGCCCATCGCCTTTATGGATGCAAAATTGCCTGCGCAACTCCGGCATCCGTCCCACTAACAACGTAGTGGACGTAACCAACTTTGTCATGTTGGAATTAGGTCAGCCTATGCATGCCTATGATTATGACCATATTAAGGGGCACCAATTGACGGCTCGCTTGGCTGAAGAGGGTGAAGTCATTCAAACCTTGGATGGCACCGATCGGGAGTTAACCCCAGATATGTTGGTGATTGCCGATGCTGAACGACCAGTTGGGGTAGCTGGTGTTATGGGTGGCTTTGATTCTGAAGTTACCAATGAGACTTCTTCTGTTGTCTTTGAAGCGGCTGTTTTCAAACCATCCTCCATACGCCGCACCGCTAAGGCTTTGGGCCTTCGGTCCGAAGCATCTGGTCGCTATGAACGGGGCGTAAACGCTGAATTTACCGCTATCGCCTTGGACCAAGCGGCTCAACTTCTCCAAAAGATTTGTCCAGAAGCTAAGGTGGCACAAGGGGTTATCGACGTATATCCAATTCCACAAGAAACCGTAAAAATCTCCTTTACTGCTGATCAAGTCAATGCTTACTTGGGGACAGACATCCCTGAGTCCTCTATGGAAGAAATCTTGACTGACCTAGAATTCCACTTGGAAAAGAAGGGCCATACTATTACTGCTACCGTTCCTTCCTGGCGTAACGACTGCACTGTAATGCCGGATATCGCAGAAGATGTAGGTCGTATCTATGGCTACGACAACATTGTAGCCACCACGCCAAGGGCCTTCCTCAAATCTGGGTCTATGACCGATAAGAAAGCCTTGGAAAAGGAAGTAAAACATTTCTTGGCTAGCATCGGTGGTTCCGAGATTATCACCTTCTCCTTTATGCATAAGGATGGGTTGGCTAATATGCTCTTGCCGGAAAGCGATAGCCGCTATACAGCCATTCCTATTATGAATCCAATTTCCGAAGAGTTCCCTTATATGCGGACTAGCTTGGTGCCTGCAGTCATCGAAGCGGCCATTCGTAACCTTAAGCAAAAGAATCGGGACCTATACCTCTTCGAAGTGGGCAATGTGTATGAACCTAAGGCCTTGCCTTTGATTGAAATCCCACATGAACGTCCAATGCTAACAGGGCTTGCCATTAATGAGCTAGGGGAAGACTCCTGGAACACAGAGGCCCGCACGGTTGACTTCTACGATGTGAAAGGCGCTATTGATTCTCTCCTTAACTACATCGGCCTCAAAGAATGGGATGTGCGCCGGTCCACAGAACCATATATGCACCCAGGCGTATCTGCCCAATACCTTGTGAATGGTAAGGTGATTGCTAATTTTGGTGAGCTTCACCCACAAGTGGTGAAGAACTTTGACCTTCCTAACAAGGCCTATATCTTTGAAGTAGACTTGGAAGCTATCATGGCCATCGATACACCAGAATTCCGCTACGTGCCATTCTCTAAATTCCCAGGTACCGCTCGCGATTTGGCTATCGTTGCACCAAATTCTGTTTCCTCTCAGGAGATTTTGGACCTCATCCACCAATATGGTGGCCAGTACCTCACAGGAGTTCATATCTTTGACGTCTACCAAGGGGAACACATTGAAGAAGGGTTCCGGTCTATTGCCTATAATCTTCAATTTAGGTCCATGGATGGCACCTTAAACGACGAAGATATCGACCAACATATCGATACGATTGTTGAAAAATTGGCTGATATTAACTGTAAATTGCGCGACTAATTCGCCTCTATAAGCATCCTAAGGGACGCCTTCGGGCGTCCTTATGGTCTTTTCAGAAGACCCTACATGCTATACTCTGTGGCGAATGGTCCTTCATTCGCCATAGTCCTATGGTATGTATTGTCTAGGAGACATTATGATTGAATTATTGGCCCCAGCAGGGTCTATGGAAAACTTTATCGCTGCCCTCGATGCAGGTGCGGATGCCATCTACCTGGGTGGTAAGGGATTTAATGCCCGGGCTCATGCGGCTAATTTTGATATGGATACCCTCCGCCAAGCTGTTCGCTTGGCCCATATTAAGGGAACTGCCGTATATGTGACCGTCAATATCCTCATCGGTGATTCCGAGATGAAGGCCTTGGCTGCCTATCTGAAAGAACTAGAAGAGGTAGGGGTGGATGCCATTTTAGTACAGGATTTGGCGGTGGCTCAATTGGCTCAGAAGGTAGCCCCTAAGTTACACCTTCACGGCTCAACTCAAATGACTGCTATGAACTTAGAAACAGTCCGTTTCTATGAGTCGATCGGCTTTACCCGGGTCGTCTTAGGCCGAGAGGTATCCTTAGAGGATATTCGCCACATATGTAATCACTGTAAGGCGGAGATTGAAGTCTTCGTTCATGGGGCCCTCTGTGTCTGTTATTCCGGCCAGTGCCAAATGTCTTCCTTCATAGGGGGAAGGTCTGGTAACCGCGGTTCCTGTGCTCAACCTTGCCGCTTGCCTTATGAGCTGTTAGATCAAGAGGGTCGGGTGGTAAACACCCAAGGTGCCAACTATCTTCTGTCTCCTAAAGACCTTAACTACTCCGAATTTATGGGAGACCTTATGGAAGCAGGGGTTACTTCCTTTAAGGTAGAGGGGCGCATGAAGAAGCCGTCTTATGTAAAGGAAGTCATATCCTCTTACCGGGCTATTATAGACGCCCATGGAAGGGTGACAGATCGAGACCGCAAGGCCTTGGCCTCTGTCTTTAACCGGGGCTTCTCTACGGCCCATTTAGAAGGACTTCAGGGGCGGGATATGATTACTGCTGTAGTCCCTAATAATAAGCATACCCATTCCATAGCCAATGATGCCAAGTCTCGAGGTTTATCAGACTTTGAGCATAAGATTCCTCTCTATGCTTACCTAACCATAGAAGAGGGTCCTTACCAAGCAAGTTCTTGGGACCAAGGGCAGGAGATCAATCAAGAGGGGACCCAGCACACAGGCTTAACCCTCATGACAGAGGATGGTCGGTCTATTTCTGTAGCCCATGATTTTCTTCCCGTCTTGGCCAATAAAAAACCTACCTCTATGGATAAGGTCCAAGACCAATTGAGCCGCTTAGGTAATACCCTCTTTACCTTAGAAGCCGTATCCATACCAGATGGGCCTTATATGTGGCCGGCCTCTGTTCTCAATGAACTCCGCCGCCGGGCTATTGAGGCAATGGAAGGCCTTCTGATTAAGGATCATATTGAAGCGCAAGATGCAGAGGTGGCTGCCCACACTAATTTAGATACTAACTTGGACCATGCGGTATCCATTTATCAAGAGTCTGAGGAAGCGACTCCAGCCAGGATTGAAGCATTCAGCCTTAGGGGACGAGAAGAAGCCCAATCCATGTTGGGGGGCTATGACCATATCATCTCCGCTCGCGTGGATGAGCTAGACCTAGTTAAGGCCGCTATTAAGGGGGGGGCACAAAAGATCGTCTTCGGTGGTGATCGCCTTTACCGGGCCCCTTACCAAGAGGCTATCTATAAAGAGGTAGTGAATTACTGCCACTCTCACAAGGTATGGGTTAGCTTAGCGACCCCTCGGGTTATCAAAGACCAAGAAGGGTCGGACTATCATAAGACCTTGGCGGCCATGGTAGCGGTGCAGCCTGATGCCATTGCCATTCATGCACCAGGTTACATTGTGAGCCTTAAGGATTTAGGTTACCAAGGGGCCTTGGAAGGAGATACATCTCTTAATATCTTTAATAGCCATACGGCTAAGTTCTGGGCTCAACAAGGCTTTGCATCGCTAGCGCCATCGCAAGAACTGACCCTCAGTCAGCTTTCCAAAATGGCCAGAGACCTAGCTATTCCATTAGAGGCGACCGTACATGGGCTGGTGGAAATGATGATTTCTGAATATTGTGTTATCGGAGCCTTTGTTGGTGGAGGTCTTAAGAAGACCTGTAGTCGCCCTTGTCTAAAGGCTTCTTACAGCCTACGAGATCGTAAGGGTGAAGTTTTCCCACTTAAAACGGACCCCTATTGCCGTATGCATATCATGAATAGTCATATGTTAGATATGCGGGCCTATGTGCCAGACCTTATAAAGAGGGGAATTGATATCCTTCGCATCGATGGACGCCAGTGGAATCCAAAGGATTTACAAGCTATGGTGGCCCATTATAAAGCGATTATGTTAGGCCTAGAAGAGGCCCCTCCTAAGAAGGAAGATGATGGGAGAGCTATCACACGGGGCCATTATTTCCGCGGTATTTTGTAAAGGAGGATCGGATGTTTAACCTAGACCTATTAGATTTTTCGGCTATACGGGAACAATTGGCTAGCCATTGTTCGTCTTCCATTGCCAAAGAAATGGCCAAGGAATTAGTGCCTATGACTAAGGCTCAGGCGATTCAAGAGGCCTTAGACGAAACGGTAGAGGCCATGCGGTCTATCTCTACAGAGGTAGAACAACCTTTAGGAGGAACTCGAGATATCCGGGAGGCTACCCGTAAGTCCCGTAAGGACTCTATCCTGACTAAGGAAGAATTGTGGGATATTTCCCTTACCATTGGGGCCTATCGCCGTATGGAAAAATTCTTCCACACTAAATATATGGACTATCCACTTCTGTCCCTGTGGATGCAGGATATGCCTAACTTCGATCGCCTAGAACGCCGTCTTAAAAGGGTTTTTGACGATAAGGGAGAACTCTTGGATTCAGCTTCTCCTAAACTTCAAAACCTGCGCATGATTATTGCCAAAACCAAGGAGAAAATTAAGACTGATCTGCAAGCAATCCTCCATGACAAGGACAACCAAAAGTATTTCCAAGAGGCTATCGTAACCCAACGGAATAACCGCTATGTAATTCCAGTCAAGCAAGAATACCGACATATCTTTGATGGCCTCGTACATGACCGGTCTGCTACCGGACAAACACTCTACATCGAACCGATGCGTCTTGTTAACCTCAATAATGACTTGATGGAAGCTATCATGGGTGAAGAACAGGAAGTCTTGCGGATTTACAAGGAATTGTCTGGCCTAGTCAAAGCTGATTCTAATAACCTCATGGATGCTTGTGAAAAGGTATCCCATGTGGAATTTGTCTATGGTAAGGCCTATATGGCTTTGGCCATGAAGGCACATCCTGCGACCCTTAGTCAGAATCGGGTGGTCAACCTCATGCGGGCTCGCCATCCGTTAATTCCTGCTAATCAAGTGGTGCCGACAGATATCATCTTGGGAAGCAACTATCGGATCCTCCTTATTACGGGGTCTAATACGGGCGGTAAGACCGTCCACCTCAAGACCCTGGGCCTCTTGTCGGTCATGAACCAATCGGGCCTCTGTATCCCTGCAGAATCAGGGTCGACCCTACCAGTCTTTCAAAATGTCTTTGCCGATATAGGGGATGAACAGTCCATCGAGGCCTCCTTGTCTACTTTTTCGGCCCATATGACTCAGGTTATTTCTATCCTTAAAAAGGTGGGTCCAAATGATTTGGTCCTCTTGGATGAAATTGGGTCTGGTACGGATCCAGAAGAAGGGTCTGCCTTGGCCGTGTCCATTTTGGATTACTTCCGCCAATCGGGCTGCCTCGCCATGGTATCCACCCACTACAATGAGCTTAAAAATTATGCCTACCATACGGAAGGAATTGAAAATGGCCATGTGGAATTCGATGAACGAACTTTACGGCCAACCTACCGTCTCAATATCGGTGTGGCGGGGTCATCACATGCTCTATCTATTGCGGCCCGCCTAGGCCTACCGGCGGATATCGTCAGTAAGGCACGGGATTATAAGTCCTCCTTTGAAAGCTCCGATATGGAAGAAGTCTTGTCTGAATTGAATGAACAATTGCGTAGGACCAAAGACCGAGAACGGGCCCTCAAGAAGGAACTGGATGAAGCTCGCCGTATGAAAGGGAACCTAGAGCGCGAGCGCAAGGCCTTTAATGAAAAGAAAAAGCAAGTTCTCCAAAAGGCTCAAGAAGATGCGGAAAACCTCAAGCGGTCTATCCGGGTTGAAGGGGAACAAATCATTAAGGATTTGAAAAACCAATTCTCGGAAGCTAATAAGACAAAGCGGCAGGAAGCGGTGACCCGAGCACGCAAGGGGACCTCTGGTATTGTCGTACCTCAATTGGTAGACGATGATCGAAAAGCATTGACCATTCAAGAGGTCAAGGTGGGCAGCTCGGTTTACGTGTCCTCTCTCCGCTCCTTAGGGACTGTCTTGGCGATTAAGGGAAACCGCCTTAATGTTGATGTCAACGGCCTTACAGCGACGGTTAAGATCGACGATGTGAAGTCTACCACTCGAGAAGAGGTAGCTAAGGAGGAACGGGATGCCCGCAATAAGAATAAGGTGCGGACTAAAAAAGGAAAACCTGTCACGCAAGTAGCCCGTCAACAATTGGCCACTACGGAACTCAATATCATCGGGCAAACCGTGGACGAAGGGGTTATGAATGTATCTCGCTTTATTGATCAAGCTCTTTTAGCAGGCATCAGTCAGGTCCGTATCATTCATGGTAAGGGGACCGGTGTCCTTCGGGATGGTGTTCAAGCCTATCTCAAGACCCTGCCACAGGTATCCAAGTTCGAAATGGCTAGTTATACAGAAGGTGGGGCAGGGGCCACTAATGTATACTTGAAGTAAACGATAGTGAGACCTGTACGTATATAAGAGGAATCTATGAAAAAGATTATTTGAAACTCAATTTACCTACTATCTAGATGATCATCTCATGGCAGTTATTTTCTTACGGACTAGTCGAGATGGAGGCCATCGTTGGATTCCTGATTTAAAGGCTCAAAATATCGCTATTTATCCGAATATGCCAATTTATGATATGGGCGCTTTCGTTTACAAAGAAGCCTTTAATAAATCCTTCTAAGTTTTACAGTTAGTACCTATAGAAGACATATAAAAAAGCCGTCCTAGAGGGCGGCTTTTTATATGTGAATTTTACAATGAAGAAAGCCCCTTGCACTAGCAAGAGGCTTTCTTTTATACCACTAGGGAAGTTGGCCGTCTTATTCTTTAGACCGTTTCTTTTCCTTAGAGGATTTGGACTTATCGGATTTTGATGATTTATCAGAGCTTGCCTCTGATTTATCTTTATCCTTGTCTTTATCGTCCTTGACTTCTTCTTTAGGGGCTTCCTTAGCAGCTGGTTGGTGATAACCTTGGTTGGCTATGTCAGCAGCTCCTGGTGGAACATTAAAGTCACTAGCAGGTGTATTAGCTAAGGCATGAGTCATGAACTCGCGGAAGATGATGGCAGGTGTATCGCCACCGGTGATACCGTGGAGGGTTTGGGACCCATAGTCATCGCCCATCCAAACAGCCGTTGCCAGGTCAGGTGTATAGCCAACGAACCAAGCATCCTTGGAATCATCGGTAGTCCCTGTCTTACCAGCTAATGGACGACCGATAGCAGCATTACCACCAGTACCGTCTGTAATTACGGATTCCAACATGTTCGTTAAAACATAGGCATCTTTCTCATCTACTACGCGATTTTCTTCGATAGTATTTTCTTCTAAGACATTGCCATTGCGGTCAACAATCTTGGTGATAGCCGTAGGTTTCACATGTACACCGCCGTTGGCGAGGGTTGCATAGGCAACGGCCATATCTAATGGAGACACGCCCTTTGTGAGACCACCCAAAGCAGAGGATAAGTTGTTATCCTCTGGTTGGAGGGTAGAGATACCCATGGACTTGGCTAGGTCGATGACCTTGCTCATGCCCACTTCGTCTGCCAACTTAACAGCTGGGATGTTGATGGAGTGAGTGAGGGCATAGCGGAGGGTTACCTTGCCATAGTGTTTCTTTTCATAGTTCTTAGGCGTCCATCCATTGTAGTTGACCTCATCGTCCACAATGGTAGTTCCAGGGGTCATCCCTTTTTGGATAGCTGCTAAATAAACGAATGGTTTAAAGGCAGAGCCCGCTTGACGATAGGCTTGGGTAGCCCGGTTGAAGGAGTCGTTACCACGACCGCCCACCATAGCTACAATATAGCCGTTGTGAGGGTTGATAGCAACTAAAGCCCCTTGTGGTTGGGTCAAGCCTTGATCATCTGTGTAGAAATTAGGCAGGTTACGCATAGCGCGAACCGCTGCATCTTGGGCATCCATATCAAGGGTGGTATAAATCTTGAGGCCATCCTTGTAAATGGCGTCATCACCGTATTTTTCAGAGATTTCTTGGATGACATAGTCCGTGAAGTAAGAGGCGTTGTTGTTGTCTTTTACTTGTTCGGCTTGGTCCTTAGAAATGAGGCCTAGGTCAACATGTTTAGCTTCGTCAGCTGTAGCTTGATCGATGTAGCCATATTTTACCATTTGGCTTAATACGGTAGCTTGACGCGTCTTAGCTGCTTCTAGGTTATTGAAAGGCGAGTAGTAGTTAGGACTTTGTGGGAGACCTGCTAAAAGTGAACACTGAGCCAGGTTGAGGTCCTTAACGTCCTTGCCAAAGTAGATGTGGGCAGCGGATTCAACCCCATAGGCCCCTTGACCAAAGTAGATTTGGTTCATGTACATGTTAAGGATTTCATCCTTAGAGTAGCGTTTTTCAATTTGTAGGGCCAAGAGAGCTTCAGAAATCTTACGCTTGAAGGTTCGGTCTTGGTTGAGGAAGGCGTTACGAGCCAATTGTTGGGTAATGGTAGAACCGCCTTCTGATACACCGGACCGAACAACGTTTACCGCAATAGCACGGAGAACGCCAATAGGGTCAATCCCGTGGTGGGAGTAGAAACGGGAGTCTTCCGTTGCTATGAAGGCATTTTGCAAATTCTTAGGAATTTGTGACAATGGGACAGGCAAACGATTTTCTGTGGCGTGCACTGTGGTGATTAGGTTGCCATGCACATCATAGATTTGCGATGAAGCAGGGGGTTTTACATTTCCTACGTCAGGCAAGCTTTGCATGGTGGCGGAAATAAAACCACAACCTGCACCAGCTACAATCAAAACAAAGAGTATGGAAATAATCCAAATGAGGCGCTTCACCGGCGTTCCCTTAGGAGGCTTAGAAGCTCTTAGGCTGCTACGAGACCGTCTTGTAGGCTTGTTTTGTGTACTCATGAATACCTCGTTGTTACCATGAATAAAGGCATATAATACCTTGTTTGATGTATATTAATCTATAGTATTATAGCATATTTAGCCACTTTCCAGTAGTTGACCCCCTTAATAGAGGTTTTATATAATAACATAATGTAATAGATGTGATAGCCCCAGGGTCTAGAAGATAAGGAGACGATTATGCTTTCAGCTCAAGAACAAATGCGCATTCTCGCTCACGGTGTAGCGGATATTATCCCACGTGAGGACTTGCTCAAGAAACTCGAAAAATCTGTAAAAGAAAATAAACCACTTGTGGTTAAATTGGGCCTGGATCCTACAGCACCTGATATTCACTTAGGTCACACTGTACCTATTCGTAAATTGAAAGCCTTCCAAGACTTGGGCCATCAAGTTGTCATCATCATCGGTGGTTTTACCGCTCAAATTGGTGACCCTTCTGGTAAGTCTACCACTCGTCCGCCGTTGACAGCTGAACAAGTAGCACAAAATGCGGCTACTTATAAAGACCAAATCTTTAAAATCCTGGACCCAGACAAGACCATTGTTCGGGATAACTCTGAATGGTTGTCCAAGTATAACTTTGCCGACGTGTTGCGGTTGGCTTCTAAATATACCGTAGCTCGTATGATGGAGCGGGATGATTTCCACAAGCGCTACACAGAAGGGCGTCCGATTGCTGTTCATGAGTTCTTCTATCCACTCATGCAAGGGCAAGATTCCGTAGAGATTCATGCAGATGTAGAATTTGGTGGTACAGACCAAACCTTTAACGTACTCATGGGGCGTCACCTTCAACAGCAAGATGGCATGGAGCCACAAGTGGCTATGCTCATGCCAATCTTGGAAGGTCTTGACGGCCTACAAAAGATGTCCAAGTCCTTGGGCAATTACATCGGTATCGATGAAGAACCAAATGAAATGTATGGCAAGGCTATGTCGATCCCAGATGAGTTGATGATGCGCTACTTCATGCTCGTAACGGATATGTCCATCGAAGACCAAGAAGACTTAGCCGCTAAATTAGAAGCTAACCAAGTTCATCCGCGTGATGTTAAGATGCAATTGGCACGCACTATCGTTCGTCTCTACCATGGGGAAGAGGCAGCCGCTGCTGCGGAAGAACACTTCAAAACGGTCTTCCAAAAACGGGCCTTGCCTACAGACATTCCGGAATACATTATGGATAAACCAGAAGGGGAAACCTTTATTCCTCAATTCTGTACAGATGCAGGCTTGACTGCCTCCAATGGGGAAGCACGTCGGTCTATCAAGGCTGGGGCTTTCAAAATTAATGGTGAAAAATACCAAGAAGAAAATATTACCCTAGAAGAAGGCATGATTGTACAAGTAGGGAAGCGTAAATTTCTTAAGATTAAA
>URSE01000010.1 GCA_900550455.1 uncultured Veillonella sp.
CCTTCTGGTTTACGGCGTTTATCTTTTCGTCTATCAGCCCGACTGTACCTTCATCGCCCGTGATGGCACCAATCTGATTTTTCAGAGCCTCATATTTCTCTTGCAGGTCACCTTGAAGTTCACCGATTTTGGTATCCAGTTCGCCCGTAGCTGTTGTCAATTCGCTACGTAGTTCACTACCCAACGTGCTGACAGCTTCGTCCAGCTTATTACTCATCCGGTTCTCCAGGTTCACCAATGCTTCGTTGTTCGCTGACACATAGCTGTTGAAGTCCGAAGTCAACTGGACAATCTGGCTCTTGGCTTCATCAGCCGTAACTTTCACGGCATCCAAATCCGTTCTCAACCCTGCAGCAGTCTGCCTCAGCGTTTCGATGTCGAGATTCTGTTGCGCTACCGTACCTTCCAAAGTTTCAAGCCTTTGGGACTAAAGTAAGGAAATTTTCTAGCATTTTCAAACCGTCTGGTGTGCCAATACTTTCTGGGTGAAATTGGAAAGCACAAATTGGCAAGGTTTTATGACGAATCGCCATCACGATACCATTGTAATCGGCATTGACAATAAATTCGTCAGGCAGATTTTTACCCATTAAAGAGTGATAACGTGCCACAGGCATTGGGTTGGCAATATCTTTAAACATGGCTTGGTTATCGTGTTGAATGCGCGATACTTTACCATGTAATACTTCGCCTGCATGTACAACCTCTCCACCAAAGGCTTGAATAAGCGCTTGATGGCCTAAGCAAATACCTATAATGGGCACATCATTTTTTAAACGTTCAATGAGCGGGAGTAAGATGCCCGCTTCTGCCGGAGTACCAGGCCCTGGTGAGAGCGCAAGAATCGTATCGGGTGTATTTAATGCTTCTTGTACCACTTGTTCTAAATTGGTGTCATTACGATAAATTTTTACGTTATGCCCAAGCACACGGAATTGATCCACTAAGTTATAAGTGAATGAATCAAAATTATCTAAAAAGAGAATATTAGCCATAATTTATCGTCCTTATTTTGCTTGGGTATTGATTTGTTTGATTGCTTTAAGCACCGCAGCCGCTTTATGGCGAGTTTCATCTGCTTCCATTTGAGGATCTGAATCTAATACTTCACCACAACCTGCTTGAATATGCGCAATGCCATTTTGTACAAAGGCAGAACGAATCACGATACAGGTATCAAAACGGCCGTCAGATGTAAGATAACCGACTGCACCACCGTAGCTGTGGCGTTTTTGCTGTTCAAATTGATAAATTAACTGCATCGCTTTAATTTTAGGCGCACCAGTTAACGTCCCCATATTCATACAAGCTTGATAAGCGTGTAAGGCATCAAGTTCAGGACGAAGTTTACCCACCACGCGAGAAACCAAATGCATGATGTGCGAATAGCGATCCACTTGCATTAATTCGGCGACTTTACGTGTACCGCTTTGGCAAACACGAGCAATATCATTACGGGCTAAATCCACCAACATTAAATGTTCAGCTTGTTCTTTATGATCAAGACGTAGTTCTAATTCCAAGCGTGCATCTAATTCAGGGTCAATATTACCATGTGCATCAAAACCACGCGGGCGAGAACCTGCAATTGGATAAATTTCTAATTGACGATTATCCGGCGCATATTTCAACGCACTTTCAGGTGAGGCGCCAAATAAAATGAACTCCTCATCGTTCATGTAGAACATATAAGGGCTTGGATTGTTAAGTTTTAATTGTGCGTAGCTCGCAAGGGTATTCGGGCAAGCTAATGAAAAACGGCGGGATGGCACGATTTGGAACACATCACCAATATTAATATGATGTTTTAACGCTTTAACGATACCTGTAAATTCAGGATCTTCAAAATTGGTGCTAACCTCATCACTTGCCGCTTTAATGGAAAGTACGCCATCAATATTTTTTAATTTTTGAGAAATAGAAAGTGCCGTTTTCGCGACTTCCACTTGTTCTTCTTGACTAAAACAGAAGCTTTTTAAGGTAGCTTGTTGGCTTTGGTGATCAATGGTAATTAAGTTTTCTGCCAGATAGAAACTGTAATCAGGGCAGTTAATGCCATCATCTTTTAATGCAACACCTTGCATTGGAATAAAATTTGCCACCAAATCATAAGCAAATAAACCACCTAAAAAGACTGGCGTACTGCTATGTTGATAATGGTTAGAAATTACACGAAGACCATCAAAGATTGTTGCAGCTTGTAATTTATCAGAAGGAATTATCACGTATCCCCAACGTGATATGAATATTCTTTTTCCTTCTTTTGTTCTGCACTTTACGATATGATCATGTGCCTTACACACGTTTCTGTATCTATCATTCATGCTCATACCCCTCTAATTTATTCCCTATTACTTTTGCATTTCCGTTATTCATAACAAATGCTAAATCAAAATCTAGTACCGCATCAGATTGTTGATGATTAATTGCTTTACATCGCCATTGAAATTTATCTGTACTGTAATATACTTCCGCTACCAATGGAGTAGCTTGTACTGATTTACAATCAAACTCTATATGGTCCTTTTCGTATATCCTCTTCCCTGTGATGTCTTTAGCTTCACTTCCTCTACATAGTGTTCCATCTGCAATTGGTATCCATGCATAGTTATCATTTTGTATTGCCAACAATCTAATTTGTGAGTAGCTTTGCTTTATTTCATCGCTACTCACCCATTCTGTTTTATTTGTTCCTAATCTAAGGCCTTTATATATGAGTGGTTTCATGCTACCTCCTCACATATGGCTTTAATACCACGTTTTTTTAATAACTCATGTATCATCAATCTGCCTTTTTGTGTCCATCGTGTTGATACTTTACTTTCTAATCTTCCATCTGAAGTTACATATGTATGTGTTTTTGTTTTTGTGTATCCGTTGTGCATTAGATCACTATACAAAATCCATTGCCCATTTACATTACGTTGAATATGGTCATCATGTAGTATCTTATTTAACGCTATGGCACTTAATCCATAATCTGCAGCAATCTGTGTTACAGTCATTGCATTTTGTGAACTTAGAATTTTATCAACATAATCTATCTTTGGTTCATATTCTGCAAGCTGTTGTTTCTGTTGCTCTATGATTGCCTTTGATTGATTATGGGCCTCTACTTCATCAGCATATAACCTCAATGCTTCTGGTAATGTCTTTGGAATGTTTAATTCATAACTACCAGTCTTTCTAATTTGTGGTAATACTTCACTAGTTACCCACCTTTTAAATTTCTTCGCACTTGGCATCTTTGATTTTAGTATTAGCGAATATAATCCAGATTCATTGATAAGATATGTCTCTCTGTTTTGACCTGTATCGGCAATTTGCCAACGCAGCTTATCTTCTTCATCAATGTGTTTTCTGATTGCATCTGCAGTATCTTTATATCCCAATGCATTTGCTACACTCTTGGCCACAAAGTACACTTCATTTTCAATAGTAATGGTCCTTAGTTCCCCAAACTCATTACTACTAAAAAGTGTTGTTACTTGATTCATAACTTCGCCCCCTATCGGTTTTGAACACGTACTGGATTATAAGCAGGACAATCTTTACATTCTTCCTTTTTTAGCCAATATATAGTACCTGTTGTTTTTCCCTTAAATAGCTTTATTGATGTTTTTCTTTTAGGACATGAATCTTTTACCCATAATGCTCCACTTTTAGAAGGTCCAAACGAATGACTACATACTTTCTTTGGTCTACCTCGTTTCATTATTGTTTTCTCCTAAAATGGGATTTTTTCTTCTTCATCAAAATTATTGAAATTACTTTGACTTTCATTTTGTTTAAGTCCATATGTAAGGTTTTGTGCCACTACTTCTGTTACATATCTTTTTGCTCCTGTTTTATCTTCATATGATCTAGAACGCAACTCACCTGCTACTGCTACGAAATCACCTTTTCTTAATCCGCTATAAACTTCCGCATCAACCCAACACACAATATTGTGATAGCTTGTGCTTTGTACTTCATTTACGTATTTATTTGTTGCCATTCTAAATGTAAGTACTGGCTTTCCTGTTTTTGTATATCGTAGTTCTGCATCGGCTACTACATTACCGCTTAAAAATACTTGATTTATATTTAGCATATGCTTCTCTTCTCCATTTCTCACATTCTTTATTAATTATGTATAGCGATGCTATCGCCATTCCTAGTATTACCCCTAGAAATATGCCTAATCCTAGTAGCTCCATGTGTTACCTCCTCAATTTTTATCAATCTGTAAAATCTATATGGATATCCTTCATCAGATACTGATTCAACTATGCTATCTGTTTCTACGTAATATCCTTTAGGTGGCTGAATATAATCTCTCCATTCGCTTGGTTTTAGGATTTCTGTTTTTACTTTTGGTTTTTCTAAATTCTTGCTACTGTTCCACCTGCGCTTAAATGCATCTTCTTTATCTGAATAACATGCACTCCGTTTTTCTTTTACGAAGTAGCTTGCTAATCTTACTGCATCTTCAGCTCTGCCTTGATACAGCACCAACTTATGCATGCCATGTGGCCAAAGTTCATTCAACTCATCTGAATATACTTCTGCATTGTTGATGATCATGTGGAAATGTATTCTTGTTTTTCCTTCTGCTATGTAAATGTATTTCAATTCTTTATCCAGTTTTTTATATCTTCGTTTTAACCTTCTTATAAAATTCTGAATATCTTTCTTTGCATCTTCCCATGTGTCTGGCTGTTCCTTATATGTGAGTGTGATATAACAATCATTTGTAGTGAAGTTATTATCAATCAACATACGCAACATTGCCTCTGCTTGCTTTTCATTCTGCTTTTTCTGTGCATCTTGGGTTACGCACTTCCTTTTGATGCGTTTGCCATTCCGTCTATATGTCCTAGAGGTATGATAATCAAGCACCTCTATCATATTTTTAGATATGACTTTTCTGCGTTTCCTCATCGTAATGTATCCTCATGGTCGATTTGTTAATATGTTATATCTAGTTAATTAGGAAACACCGACTTTATCGGTATTTCCTAGTATTAGCAAGCCATGTATGATATAATTACATTAGGTTAGTTACGTAATTTACGTACATGAATTGGCTGCTTTAATTAGTGGCCTTTTCTTTTTGCCTTGGATACTTGCAATGCATGTCCCCTTTTTCAACTTCTAAATACTGACATGCATCGCAATGTTCCATACATATAGCCCCTTTAGCCTGTCTACAGTAAATGTAGGCACGGCTTTTTTTATTTTCTTCATTACAGATTGCACAATATGGTTTATTCATTTAATTCACTCCATATGTTGTACCTAACTGATTCCATTAGTGATATATCACCTTCTCGTATAGGACCATTCCCTGTGATTCTAATATTCCAACCATCTTGTTTTTGTTTTAGAAAAATGATTCTTCCATTTCCTAGAATTGAAAAATTTAGTAGTCCGCCTTTTCTGTTATAAGTTATTGAACTAATCTTTTCTCTTAGTAGTTCTATCTCTTCCTTATTGAACTTTAGGTATCTTCCTAGCAGCGTAAGCCCTCTTTCTTTTGTATTCATGTTTCATCACCCCCTTTAATGTGCTTAACAGGAATATGATTGCCCCTGTTAGTATCATCATTAAAACGTTTAATAATATATTCCAGCCATGTAGGAACTCTATACCTCCACATAGTCCTAGAATCATTACCAATAACACCAACTGAATATTTGTGATAATGTCTAGCTTTGTTCTCATTGTTATGCCCCCTTTAACCACTTCATATTCTGGCTTTTCATCCATGTTTCAAATTTATCTACATGAACCAGTGTTTGTTGTGGCCCTAGTTGCATACATATTTCATTGAACTTTCCTTCATTGCGGATCATATCTACTCTTCTGTAGATATACATTCTGCTGCGCCCCCATATCTTAGCTAATGTACTAATAGGCACATACTTTGGTTGAACACTTTCCATTACTTCTCCTTACCTATCTTTCTTTGTCAGATAAATAAACTACATCAACTTTCATTCCTAATTCTTCTAACTCTGTAAGTGCAATCTCTAGTTGTTTTTTAGCTTTTGATGTTCTCTCATAAACTTCATAAAATGTACCTCCAAGCATTTCATTTATATTTCCTTCTATTTCAACTGTTAGCATTAATAATCACCTTTCTATTCCCTCTTCTTTATCTAAATTGCTAATATCTACGCTTATGGCATATCCGTCTTTCTTTGCTTCTTTAACTGCAACTGCTAATGCATTTAGTTTGTTTTCCACATTCTTCATATGTCGTTGTAATGGACTACTAATCCTACACTCTAACTTTCCATTTATTTTTATTTCCTTCATTTGTATCTCCTCTGTATTTCCTTTTAAGTGCTATAATCACATTGAAAGGGGGTGATTATATGCCATTAAAAAATGACTTTATTAGTTCTTCACTTTTAGACGCTATTGAAGCACAACGTAAAATGTTAGATTCACTTTATGCTCCAGCTCGAGCTATACGAAACCAACTGAATCTATCCATCGCTCCTTATACACAAATTTCAAACCAAATTTCTCAAATCTATCTTCCAACTAAACAAATAAACGAATTAATAAAATCATCTATTATTTCTATTCCACAATTTGAAATTCCATCTATTTCATCAGCACAGTTAGCAGCTTTTAGAGAATTATCTTCATATCAAGAAACATTGCAAGATTTGAATGATACATTACCTACTCAAAGTATTGCTGACATTTTGCCGTTGGATTCATTGGAAATAACTAATCCTACAAATTTAGATTTTGATGATGAAGAACTTTCTAATACTGAAAGCACCACAATTGAAGTACTAACAAAGGATATAAAGTTTATTACTTGGTTTCGCTTGACATTTCCTGACTTCGCAAATCAACCAGCTCAAGTTATAGCCAAATATTTCTTTCATCAAATCCTTGCACCATTAATAGTCCAATTGCTTTTGCTTTTGATTAGTGGTTCATTTAAGGACGAGTAGTAAATAATCTCGAGGCATTTCTTTGAAGTGCCTCTTTTTCTTTATCCTCTTTTGTTTCGGTTTTGATATGCAATTCTTTCAGTTGCTTAGGAGCAACTTCAGAAGGAGCTTGCGACATGATATCCGTAGCGGATTGTGTCTTAGGGAAGGCAATGACGTCACGGATGGATTTGCGTTTAGCCATCAACATAACCAAACGGTCTAGACCAAAGGCACAGCCACCATGAGGAGGTGCCCCGAATTGGAAGGCATCCAACATGAAACCAAACTTTTCACGGGCTTCTTCCAAAGTAAGACCAATTGCTTCGAACACTTTTTCTTGAATGTCAGATTGGTAAATACGGAGGGAACCGCCACCGATTTCCACCCCATTAAGTACCATATCGTAGGCGATAGCCTTAACATTACCTTGGTCGGTCTTGAGGATATCCAAGTCTTCATGGCGAGGCATAGTAAATGGATGGTGCATCGCAGTATAGCGTTTTTCATCCTCATTGTATTCGAACATTGGGAAGTCTGTTACCCAAGTGAAAGCCAACTTATCTTGGTCAATCATGTTACGACGGCGAGCCATTTCCAAACGAAGTTCGCCCAAGGCACGAGCCACTGTAGCAGGCTTATCAGCAATCATAAGCAAGAGGTCACCAGGTTTAGTATCCGTATGAGCAAATAAATTGCGGATAGTATCTTCACCCAAGAATTTCATGATTTGAGACTTGATGGAGCCATCTTCGTTGTGGCAAGCCCATGCAATGCCCTTAGCACCATAGCGGTTTACATATTCTACAAGATCGTCCAATTCACGACGAGCAATCCCCGCATCACCAGGTACGACGATACCTTTTACGATGCCGCCCTTTTCAATGATGGTGCGGAACACTTGGAATTCTGTATCCTTTACAAGGTCTGTGCAGTCATGGAACTCCATACCAAAACGGAGGTCAGGCTTATCAGAGCCGTATTTATCCATAGCTTCATCCCAAGTAATACGAGGCATAGGAACAGGCACGTCTACGCCCATCGTTTGCTTGAAGACATGAGCAATCATTTGTTCCATGGTAGCCAAGATATCTTCTTGGTCGATAAAGGACATTTCAATATCGAGCTGGGTAAATTCAGGTTGACGGTCAGCCCGCAAATCTTCATCACGGAAACAACGTGCGATTTGGAAGTACTTTTCATAGCCTGCTACCATGAGGATTTGTTTGAAAATCTGTGGAGATTGTGGCAAGGCATAGAATTCGCCAGGATTTACACGAGATGGTACCAAGTAGTCACGAGCCCCTTCTGGTGTGGATTTTGTGAGCATAGGTGTTTCGATTTCCAAGAAGCCATGGTTATCGAAGAAATCCCGCATAGCCTTAGTGACCTTGTGGCGCAAGATAATATTAGCTTGCATTTCAGGACGGCGAAGGTCCAAATAACGGTATTTCAAGCGGATATTTTCATCCACGTCAATATCATCTTGGATGTAGAATGGAGGTGTTTTTGCCGCATTTAAGACGCGCATTTCTTCTACATACAACTCATAGGCACCTGTTGGCAAGTTAGGATTAACTGCTTCAGGGTCCCGTTTAGTTACCTTACCGCGTACGCACAAAACGTATTCATTACGCACGTCTTCCGCCTTGCGGAAGGATGCTTCATCATGGTCTGGAGATGCTACCACTTGCAACATACCAGAGCGGTCGCGAAGATCGATAAAGATAAGGCCACCGTGATCACGGCGACGGTCAACCCAACCGCAAAGTGTCACTTCTTGGCCGACTTGAGCTTCTGTGATGGTGCCGCAGCCATGTGTGCGGTGCAAACCATTCATGTTTTCCATTAATCTATCATCCTTTCAAATACTAGACAGGCGCCGATTTCACAGGTCTATCTATTGATTTTTTAGCAAGCCTACCATGTGGTCTACTAGGCTATCGAGAGAGACGCCTTCTTGGTCCCCTGTTGCCATCGTCTTCACAAGAGCCTGGCCCTTTGCTAATTCGTCATCACCCAATATAATAACATATTTAGCCTTAATTTTGTCAGCATATTTCATTTGTGCCTTAAAAGACTTGCCTGACCCATCCATCTCAGCGGTCAAATAGTGAGACCGGAAGGCTTGTACCAAGGGGAAGGCCGCCTCTTGTGCCGCCTGGCCTAAGGCCACCACAAAGAGGGACTTAGATTCTTCTTCATCTGGTAAGAGTCCTTGCTTTTCCAAGGCCAAGAGCAAACGTTCCATACCCATGGCAAAACCGATAGCAGGTGTATGAGGCCCCCCCAACTGTTCAACCAAGCCATCATAGCGGCCACCACCCGCTACAGCAGATTGGGCTCCTAATGGAGTGTATTGAACTTCAAAGGCGGTCTTGGTGTAGTAGTCCAAACCTCGCACCAAGCGAGGATTCAAGTTGTAGGCCACACCAGCAGCATCCAAGTAGGTCTTGAGGCCTTCAAAGTGATCATGGCATGCTGGACATAGGTGTTCATGAATTTCAGGAGCCCCTACTGACAAGGCCTTGCAGTGGTCATTCTTGCAATCAAGAATCCGCATAGGGTTCTTGTAGAGGCGACTTTGACAGTCTTCACAGAGTTGCTCCTTCTTAGGTTCGAAGAAGGCAATGAGAGCTTCCCGGTACTTAGGCCGGCATTGTGGGCAACCTACGGAATTAACCTCCAATTGTAGGTCCTTAAGGCCAAAGTCCCGCAAGAGTTGCAAGACCATGCAGATGACTTCTGCATCTACTAGGGGGCCTTGGGGGCCTAACACTTCCGCACCAAATTGGTGGAATTGGCGGTAGCGACCGGCTTGTGGCTTATCATGACGGAACATGGGTCCCATATAGAACCACTTAGTCACACCTTCCTTACCATATACCTTATTTTCTAAGTAAGCCCGTACGGCAGATGCTGTATTCTCAGGGCGTAAAGTGAAAGAGGATTCCTTCTTATCACCTGTGGAAAAAGTATACATTTCCTTTTGCACCACATCGGTAGTTTCTCCGATTCCTCGGAGGAAGAGCCCCGTATCTTCAAAGATTGGTGTGCGAATCTCTTCAAAGCCATAGGCCTTAGTGAGCTTGCGCATAGCCCCTTCGATAAAGTGCCAGTTACGCATTTGTTCTGGCAAGAAATCTTGTGTGCCTCTCGGCTTTCTAATAGCCATTACAGGACCTCCCAAAATGTATCACTAATGTGCTTTCGCTTATTTAATAATTGATCTAAGGTGTCAATATAGACATCTACATTCTTCGGCATATGCTGCTTATGCTGACGGTAGTCAGGATAGCGCATCCACTTAGAGGATGAACCTGGTCCTATGGACAAAATGGATTGGGCTTCCTCCATCATATGAATATTGTATTGACAGGCTTTGCCTGGCAAGCTATAGCCGATATTTTCTAACTGCCCCCTCATATATTGTTGGCGATAGAGGTAGTAGGGTTCATAACCCATAGCCAGAAGTCGCTCCCGTGCGTAGGCCACCATATCTTCCACCTGACTTTCAGAAGCCACTTGGTCTAAGCCCTTCCCTTCATAAAGAGGACTCCCTTTCTTAAGGGCCAGCGTATGAATTGTAACATTTTCTGGCAGAGCCTCACAAATGTAATCCATATTCTCCACCATGTGGTCATAGGTTTGCCCTGGTAGGCCCGCGATAAAATCCATATTAACCACTAAGTCCGTGGTTTTCTTAACAAACTGGTAAAGGTCCTTGATATCCTGGGCCCTATGTCCCCGTCCTATAGCTTTAAGGATTGGATCTTGTAAGGTTTGGGGATTAATGGAAATCCGATTAACCCCATGCCTTAGCATGGATGCCAACTTATCTGGGCTCACTGAATCAGGACGGCCTGCTTCTACTGTATATTCCCGGCCGAGTTTCAAGAGGCCATCTAAGGCCTCGAGGACTTGTTCAAAGTCCCCATCATTGACAGCGGTCGGCGTCCCCCCACCTAGGTAGAGGCTATCCACCGTCAAGTTATGAGCGGCAAGGACATCTTTCAAATGGTCTGCATCTCGCTTAAAAGCACCAATAAATTGGTCCACCCTTCCATAGTCTTGAATTAAGCCATAGGGGAAAGAACAGTAAGAGCAACGAGTCTGGCAGAAGGGAATCCCCCCGTAGACGGATATGTGTCGGTCTGCACCAAGGCGATGGCCCACAAGAGGTCGCTGTAAACTCACAATAGATGCCAATAGTTCCCTCTTATCCGCCGAAACATGAAAAATCTCTTTCATGTCAGCTAAAGCCCTAGCCAAACAATCCTCCTGATTTAAGCCGTGGACCTGGTAGGAATTCATCGCTTTATGGAGAAACTTAGTAGGCCTTACCCCCACCATGGTCCCCCAATCTCCATAGGGATTTAGGCCCTGATAGATACGGAGGAAAGATAAGAGATCATGGCCTATAGTCCGACGTCCTTCAGCCGTCTTATCCCCCTTAAAGCTAGCCTCTAATTTTCCTTCAATGGTGACCTTCAATCGGTAAGCCTGGTCTTCTTCGCTCCCCTCTAAGACCACTTGGGCCGGATGAGCAACGAAGAGGCCCGCAGCCCCTGCATGGTGAGCCACTATGGACCCTAATTGAATAGGCCCCTCATAGGAATATGACTTAATGGTGGCCATGTTGGGCATCAATAGCAGCAAGTTCTTCTGGGGTCATATTCTTTTGGCAATTACCGCAGTAGCCATAGACCTTTAATTGATGGTCAATGGTCTTAAAGTTAAGCTTCTTGGCAATAATGGATTCCAAGGTTTCCAACATATCGTCTTCAAATTCTGCTACATGGCCGCATTTTACGCAGATTAAATGATGGTGGAAATGGGCAAATTCTTCATCATTGAGTTCATAGCGGTTGCGACCATCTCCAAAATCAAGGCGTTTCACCAGATCCAATTCAGTAAAGAGATCAAGAGTCCGATAGATGGTGGCCAAGCCAATCTCAGGAGCTACCTTTTTAACCAATTGGTAAACATCTTCAGCGGATAAGTGATTTTCATCAGCATCGATGAAGGCCTGTAAAATGGTTTGCCGTTGGTTGGTCAACTTATATTTCTTATCCTTGATTCGTTCTTTCAATTTTTCCATTGTTGTATTCATCATGTCTATCCCCTCTCTCATTAATTGAAATGAAATCTACTATAGGTATGGATTATTTTCTTTTTCAAAAGCGATTTGTGTTTCTGGCCCATGACCAGGATAGGCCATAGTTTGATCTGGCAAGGTAAAGAGCTTGGTCCGAATAGATTGTGCCAAAGCTTCAAAGTCACCCCCCGGAAAATCGGTACGGCCTACAGATTCTCTAAACAGAGTATCCCCTACGAAGACTGCTGGTGACATGTAATAGCAGACACCGCCTACCGTATGACCTGGCGTTTCAAGAACCTGAAAGTCCATTTTTCCAGATCCGATGTGTTGACCATCCTTAACCGTCTTAATAATTCCCCCTGTAATGGTCACAGGCCTGCCATGAAGGGCAGATAGGTTAACCTGTGGGTCATAGAGACAAGGTAAGTCTCGCTCATGTATATATACAGGGGCCCCATAGGTATCCATAAGGGTCTGTACCCCGTGGATATGATCTGAATGACCATGAGTCAAGAGGATGCCTATACAGGTAAGGCCTCGTTCCTTCAAGGTATCGACTACAGCGGGACCATCATCAGGATCGATAACAAAAGCCTCCTTACTATCGGGGTCGCCAATAATATAACAATTGGTCCCCAGATCACCTAGGACTAGGCGCATAAAGGATAAGGACATTACATACCACCTCCCTTGGTTCGTCTAATGGTGTATACATCTTTTACGCGACGTAGCTTGGTCATGACAAATTCCAATTGCGGCACGTTTTTTACATCAATAATCAAGGACATGTGCACTTGTTTCTCCGCTTCATCTAGGCGAGAATTGACATTAATGACATTGATCTTAAGCTCTGACAAGGTCGCCATCACATCCATCAAGAGGCCATTGCGGTCATAAGCATCCAATTCCAAGGTTGCTTGGAAGGATTCTGTGGTAGCACCATCCCATTCTACCTCTATAAGGCGGTCCACATCACAGGCACTAGGCCGCATATTAGGGCAGTCGGCCCGATGGACAGAAATACCAGACCCCTTGGTAATAAAGCCAATGATGGGATCTCCCGGTACAGGATTACAGCAACGAGCCATACGAACCATAAGGCCCGATTCACCCTTAACCAAAATCCCTGTCCCCCCCTTAGCAGGTACTGCTTCCTGCTTGCGGGCCTTGAGACGCTCAATAACCTCTGTATTATCAGCGGTCTTATTAGCCGCTTCATGATGATCCTTCTTGAGACGTTCAATCAAGCGAAGGAGAACAGCATTGGAAGAAGTTCCACCAAAGCCAACAGAGGCTAGCATTTCTGAGATAGACCCCATCTTGAGGCCCCGTGCAGCATCCTCTAAATACTCATCAGAAGAGAGCTCTTTCCAGTGGCAACCAAGGCGCTTAGCTTCCCGTTCCAAGGCCTCCCGTCCCTGCTCGATATTCTCTTCACGGTTTTCCTTCTTGAACCAGTTGCGAATCTTATTACGGGATTCTGCAGATCCTACAATACTAAGCCAGTCCAAGGATGGTTTACCCGTCTTGGAGGTAATAATTTCAACGATATCTCCATTTTGCAGACGGTAGTCCAAAGGGACCATCTTATCGTTAACCTTAGTTCCCACGGTCCGGTGTCCCACATCAGTATGGACGCGGTAAGCAAAATCTAGTGGTACCGATCCCTTCGGTAACTTGACCACATCCCCCTTAGGGGTGAAAACGAACACCTCACCGGAGAACACATCTAGCTTTAAGGCATTAATCAATTCAGTTGGATTGGATGTGTCTTGCCATTCTAAGACCTGACGAAGCCAAGCCACCTTTTTATCAAAATCCTTGTCGCCCCCCTTATTGCCTTCCTTATAACGCCAATGGGCAGCTACCCCATATTCAGAAACCCGATGCATATCCCAGGTGCGAATTTGAATTTCCACAGGATGACCCATTGTCCCTACGATAGTCGTATGGAGGGATTGATAGCCATTGGACTTAGGCATGGAAATATAGTCCTTAAAGCGGTGAGGCAAAGGTTTCCAGAGTCCATGAGCAATACCCAAAACCGCATAGCATTCCTGCACGGTATCCACAATAACCCGCACAGCATACTGGTCGTAAATTTGGGATAAGTCCTTATTATCCTTTTTCATCTTTTTATAGATGGACCAGAAGTGTTTAGGACGGCCCTTTACGTTAGCCTTAATACCAGCTTGATCCAAGGCCTCTTGCAAGTGCTTCATGGTATCGTTGACGATTTCTTCACGGGTATGACGCTTCTGCTTCATTTGATCCACTAAGTCATAGTACTTATCTGGTTCCAAATAGCGGAAGGAGAGATCTTCCAGTTCCCACTTGATGTTAAAAATCCCCAACCGGTGAGCTAAGGGCGCATAAATTTCCATGGTCTCATGGGCTATTCGCTTTTGCTTGTCCGACCGCATATGTTTGAGGGTCCTCATATTATGCAAACGGTCGGCCAATTTGATAATAACTACACGCACATCCTTGGCCATAGCCAAGATCATCTTGCGGTAGTTTTCCATCTGCCGGTCTTCCTTGGTTTCATATTGGAATTGTTCCAACTTGGTCACCCCATCGACCAAGAAAGCTACCTCCTCACCAAAGCGTTCCTTAAGATCCTCTTCTGTATATGGTGTATCCTCTACTACATCGTGAAGGAGGGCTGCCATGAGGGTCGTCTTATCCACCTGTAGGTGAGCTAAAATTGTAGCTACGGCTAAGGGATGCATGATATAAGGGTCACCGGAGACACGTCGTTGATCCTTATGGGCTTCATCAGCTAGCGCAAAAGCATCCTTAATTTCTTGACAATCCTCAGCTGGCAGATAGTCTCTAATAAGGTCATAAAAATGACCTACTTCTTCGTCCTTATTAAAGCTAGCGCTCTCTACAAGGGCCTTTCCCTCTTGATTTTCCGTAGTCATAGGCATCTCCTTTCTTCTTTCAATCAAATCAACTCGATATATACATAAAATTCATCAGTTAATTACTCAGGCGCTATATTTCATAAAGGTAATCGATGTTTCCAGGTGCAACTGTCCTTGTGCCGGTTGCCATCTATAGGATTCCAATCCCTCTTCGGTGGTCTCTTCTACCAATAAATTGAGTTCTTTAAAGACCTCTAGAGAGGCCATAGCCACCGGCATAGTCTGCCCCTCCGGCCGACGTCGAATCAATTCCGTTTCCAAGCGGAACTTAGGCATAGATCCACCCTTAAGGAGGTTGCGCACGTAGGTATACATAGCCCTTAAACCTTCTTTCGTAAGGGTCAAGGAACGCCCTTCTAAGAGAGCCATATCTTGAATCATGAGTTGCGGACTCACATGCCCATTCCACTCATTTTTCTGTACCGTGAAAGCTACCTTCACCCGGTCACCAGGAAAGAAACTGGCATGTAAATCAGGCCGATTCCAAGCGATTGCATCAATGGTACTATCTTCTCTTTCCAAGAGAACCTTGGCATGCTTTTTTTGCTGACCCATAAGGAAGAGGTCACTAATAGTTGCTTCCTCCAAGGCTAAAACAGGAGTGGGATTAGCCATGCCATAAGGCTCTAGGGTTTCTATCTCCTCGATGAGGGGTACATCAATATCATCGATAGCCACCTGACTATCAATATCTACAATGGGGAGGTAATCAGTTTCCGCTAGATGCTCTTTACAGTATTGAGCCAAACGCTCTCGCAAGGCCGGAATCTTATCTTCCTTGATGGAAAAGCCTGCCGCTGCTTGGTGTCCTCCAAACTGAATCAAGATATCTTCCGCCGATTGCAGCGCTTCGTATATATTGCAGTTATCAATGGACCGACAAGAGCCCTTGCCGATGCCATCCTTAATAGAAATCACTAAGGTTGGCTTATAAAATTCCTCAACCAAGCGAGAGGCTACGATGCCAATGACACCGGGATGCCAATCCTGGCCCCCTACCACCACTACATAATCCGCATCCGGTCCCTGCTTGAGGACATCTTGGCGAGCCATTTCATGGATATCACGTTCCAAAGCCTGCCGTTCTAAGTTTGTTTCCTGCAACTCTTCGGCGATTTCATAAGCTTCCTCCTGACTAGGAGTAGTCAAGAGTTCCACAGCTCGCGTCGCATGGGCCACACGACCGGCCGCATTGAGCCGAGGTGCCAAGGTATAGCCTATATGACCAGCCGTAATTTTCCGGTCCTTTAGACCGGCTACATCAATGAGAGCTTCGATGCCTCGGTTAGGTTGTAGCTGCATTTTACTCAGGCCAGCCTTAACCAAAATTCGATTTTCGCCCACAAGTGGCACTACGTCTGCAACCGTCCCTAAAGCTACAATATCCAAGTCAGCTTGGTAGACTTCCCCAGTTCTCTCCTGCCAAACAGCCTGACAAAGCTTATAGGCCACACCTACACCAGCTAGGTTTTTATCCGGATAAGGACAATTTGGCTGCTTATGGTCAACAACGGCAACCGCTCGCGGAATGAGGGCCGGTGCTTCATGATGGTCTGTGATAACCAAAGCCAAGCGATCCCGCACAGCCTCCACGATATCATAAGAAGAAATACCACAGTCTACGGTGATAACTAAGTCTGTCCCCTTAGCTATAAGGCCTTCTAAGGCCTCTAAATTAAGCCCATAGCCCTCGCTCTGCCTCTCTGGAATATAGTAAGAAACAGAGGCTCCACAACGTTTCAAAAAACGATAGACTACGGAGGTGGCGGTGATACCATCCACATCATAATCTCCATAGACCACGATAGAGCCACCCTCTTCCATGGTTTTGGTCACACAGGCTACTGCTTCACGCATTCCTTTGAGGTCCCAGGGACTGAGCAAAGATTCCATGTCTGCCACTAAAAATTGCCGAGCCTTATGAGGATCACCTAGTCCTCGATTAATAAGTAGCTTGGCCACAATAGGTGACACCTTGAGTTCAGCTGCTAACTGAACTTCTTCTTGGCTGTGGTCAGGCTCAATAGACCATCGTTTTTGCATAGCCCCTCCTTCCCAAATTCTATACTCATGGAGAATAAACCAAACAAGTTGTAATCATTATTATTTATATTATATCCTAATTGAGAAGAATTACAAAGGATTATTCTCAATTATTTTCTCCTCTTTTAGTCACAAAAACACCTGTTATAAATACTAACGGGCAAATAAATAAGGGTAATCTCTCATTCCTAAAACTGATAGGAGTGAGAAATTACCCTTATATATATTGAGAATATGCCAAGAAATTTCAAAGAAAATTCTCACCTTAAATTCTCATCATCTAGATTAGAAACGGAAGTCCCGCTCCCCATCCTTCATTTGTGCAATATATTGAGCTGCCTTTTTTTGGACATCCTTATTTTCAATGACATCCATCTGTTCTTGGATAACCTTCTTACCGTGGGTCTTGGTTTTTTCAGAGCCATAGTCCAGAATATATTCGTTCAAGGTCATCAACGCATTTGGCTGGCAACAGTTTTGAATTTCCCCGGTCTTAGCCAATTCCATAAAGCGGTCTCCCGTACGACCAGCCCGGTAGCAGGCCGTACAGAAGGATGGAATATAACCCAACTCAAGAAGCCAATCGACAATTTCATTCAAGGTCCGTTGGTCAGATGTATCAAATTGAGCAGAGTTATCCTCTGGCTTTTCTTCTTCTACATAGCCACCTACAGATGTGCGTGAACCACCTGAGATTTGAGAAATCCCTAAAGCAAGACCCCGTTCACGCATAGACTGAGATTCACGGGTGGACATAATCATGCCCGTATACGGTGTGGACACGCGGATAAGAGCAACGATTTTTTCAAACACATCATCAGGCACTGCATTGGAGAAATCATCCACATCAATATCATCTGCTGGACAAATACGTGGTACGGAAATAGTATGAGGACCGACCCCATAAACGGCTTCCAAATGCTCTGCGTGCATAAGGAGACCTACGAAATCATATTTGTAGTGCTCTAAGCCATAAAGAACACCAATCCCTACATCATCAATACCCCCTTGCATAGCCCGGTCCATAGCTTCTGTATGGTATGCATAGTTGGACTTAGGCCCCGTTGGATGAAGGGCTTCGTAATTTTCCTTATTGTAGGTTTCTTGGAAGAGAGTATAGGTCCCGATGCCCACGTCGTGTAATTTTTTGTAGTCTTCCACTTCACAGGCCGCAATATTAACATTAACCCGGCGAATCTCCCCATTATCCTTTTTAATGGAGTAAATCGTCTTGATGGATTCCAAGATATACTCTAAAGGATTATTGAGAGGATCTTCACCGGATTCGATAACAATCCGTTTGTGGCCCATAGCTTCCAAGGCCATAACTTCTGCCTTAATTTCCTCTTGGGTCAACTTTTTACGGCGAATGTCGCGATTTTTACTATGATAAGGGCAATATACGCAACCGTTAATACAATAGTTAGATAGGTAAAGAGGAGCGAATAAAACAATGCGGTCACCGTAAATCTTACGCTTGATTTCCTTGGCCAAGGCAAAGAGTTTTTCCTTGTATTCTGGCAAAGGACATTCGAGAAGAACAGCCGCTTCACGGTGGGTTAAGCCTTTATAGGTTGCGGCCTTAGCTAGAATTTGATCCAACAAGGGGCGGTTTTCCTTATTTTCTTCCGCATACTTAAGGGTATCAAGAATTTCCTCGTGGCTGATAAATTCTTCAGCGTGAGGGGATGTTACATTATACATGGTACTTACCTCATACAGGCCTAGGCCTGGTGATTAATGCTTGTGCCTCCCTGTGAAAGTCAGACGCTCTCACATAATGAGGAGGGATATACCTAGTATAGCACTATTATTCCTATCAAAAAACCCAGGAATTAAAAAGAAATTCCTGGGTCTATATTGTTAAAATTTCTCATCCCAAAATCAAGCATAATCCTCATTATCGACCCCAAGCCTCGTAAATATCATCCATCGCCTTTTCCTCCTGTAAAATACCATGGGCATTCCAGAGGCCTGTATCTACGTAGAGGACGTGTCCCTCCTTAACAGCAGGAATCAGGGCAAAGACTGGATCTTGTCGCAGGGCCTCCAATTTAGCCTCAGCAAGCTTAGCATTTTCTTTGGATGATGGGCCATAGCCGGCAGATACGATGAGATAATCCGCATCCAAGTCCGGCAATCGTTCAAGGGAAATGGCATTATTAGTGGTTGAGTAATCACCATCTAAGACCATTTGAGGAGGGTTGAGATTGAGCTTTTCATACATAAAGCGGCTAATGTCATTGGTCGAATAAGGATAGAGGCGGACCTCCTTATTGAGAACCCGCAAATGAGCCACCTTTCCCTGACCTATATGGTCAGCTAGAGCCATACGGAAGAATTTAACCCGATCATAGAAGACTTGTAAGCGGGCCTCCCCTTCCTTTCCCCGCCCCATAGCATAGGACAAGGCTAGAAGGGATACTCCATGTTGCCGGAGATTAAAGGCCGCAGTCGGTGCAATTTGGTTAAGCTTATCATAGACGGACTGACTAAAGGAGTCCCGCATGATAATCAGATCCGGATGAAGAGCCTGTACCTGTTCATAATTGATAGTTTTAGCATCGTCATTGACAGAAATAACCCCTACCCCCTTGGCAGATAATTCCTTATAAAGGTAGTGGCTTTCATTATAGTTACCTGCCAAGAAAGGTATATCCAAGGCCAGCATGGGATCTTCCATGCGGATAACCACAATCCGTTGAGGATTTTCGGGCATAACAGTTTGCCCAAATTTATGATGAACAATGGTCTTTCCATCCTCTTGGGTTACCAATTTATGGGCTGCAACCACCTCATTTTTAAAGCGAACTTGGTTTTCCTTATCAATCGCCTGACTGCTATTAGACCGGTGGAGGAGACGGTCCTGGCGTTTGGCAATAGCCTCTTGGGTCTTAGTCTCCGCCAGGACCTCCTGTCCATGTTGGTGGGCCATGTATTGGTAAAACTTCGCCCCTACAATCACACCTAAAAAAGCCACGACTACGATGGCGGCCAGACGTAAAATACGCCACTTGAGGGATAGGGTTTTCTTAGTCATAGGAACCTACTTTCAAGGAATAAGGTAGGCAGAAGGGGCGACCTGTACGAGGATCATTCATAACAGTAGCATCAATACCAAAGACATCATGCAACATGTCCTTATGAAAGACATCATGAGGAGACCCCTGGTAGAGGATCTGCCCCTTTTTCATAGCTACCAAGTAGTCAGCAAAGCGGGCTGCCTCATTGAGTTCATGAATAACCATAATGATAGTCTTCCCATACTTTTTATTGAGTTGTTCTACCATGTGGAGAACAGCTAACTGATGAGCTACATCTAAGAAGCTAGTAGGCTCATCTAGAAAGAGAATATCCGTATCCTGTGCTATAGCCATGGCAATCCAAGCCCGCTGCCGTTGACCACCGGACATGTTGGCAATAGCCCTGTCTGCATAGTCCGTCAAATCAGTTTCTGCCAAGGCCCAATCCACCATTTTCCGATCTTCCTTAGAAGACCGAGCAAAGAGAGAGCTCTTATGAGGAGCCCGACCGTACATCACCAGATCTCGGACCGTCAAAGCCCCGGGAGCCGATGGATTTTGCGGCAAAATAGCCACTTCCTTTGCTAACCTACGAGAGTCCATAGCATGCATATCCTGTCCACCCAAAAGGACCTGTCCAGCCAGGGGTTTAATGATGCGGCAAATGGTTTTTAAAAGGGTCGACTTACCGCATCCATTAGCCCCTATTAGGGCTGTTATTTTCCCTTGAGGGATCGTTAAATTTAAATCTTCTATGATGGGATGACCATCATAACCAGAGGTGATATTCTTTAGTTCTAATTGCATAAGGTCCTCCCTAGGCCTTAGTCTTAGCTAAAATATACAAGAAATACGGAGCCCCTATCATGGCTACCACAATGCCGATGAGGATTTCATCTGGCGCCAATACAGATCGGCCAAACCAATCTGCACCCACCAACAATATAGCGCCCGCTAAAGCTGTAATAGGTAAAGAATAGACATGATTAGTCCCTACCAAACGACGGGCTATATGCGGAGCAATGAGACCCACAAAAGCGATATTCCCACCTACGGCTACGCACATGGTCGCTAAGATAACCGCTAGAAAAAGGTAAACAAAGCGGGCTCGATTAATAGACAGACCCAAACCTATGGCTGTTTCATCCGCTAAATTCAAGATATTAAGATCCATATAGCGAGCCCAGAGTAAGAAGCCTAGAATGATAACTACAGGTGCTAATAAAGCCACATGGGCCCAGGAATTATTAGCAATAGACCCTATGATCCATGTATTGACCACATGAAACTTATTGGGATCTAACCGTACAATGAGAAGCATTTGGATTGCGTGAATTCCTGCTGCTATAGCAATCCCCGTCAGAATGAGGGCCTGGGGATTGAGAACCTGCCCCTTGTGATAGGCTAAGCGATAAATAAGGCCCGCCGTAGCTAAGCCCCCTACGAGGGCCACTAGAGCCAAGGCCCACATGGATAAGGCTGTATCTGAGTTAAGAAAGTAGACCAATAGGATAACACCTAGACCAGCCCCCGCATTAACACCTAAAATAGAAGGCGAGGCTAGATCATTCCGGGAGATGGTTTGAAAAACAGCGCCCGCCAAACCTAAGCCCACTCCGATTAAAAGGGCTAATATAATGCGAACAAGACGGAAGTCCCAAACGGTCATCTCCAAAGTTGGATTTCCTAAGCCAAAGAGAGCCATTAGCAAGTCCCAATGACTGACGTCTAAAAATCCCGTCCTAACATCTCCATAAATCATAACTAGAAGAAGAAGGATTGCTAAGAGAAATACCTTTATAAACTGTTTCATCGTCCGCTACCTCCCTTTCGACTAGCTAAATAGATAAAGAAAGGCACCCCTAACAGAGCTGTTACAGCCCCTAACGGTGTCTCATAAGGAGGATTAAGCATACGTCCCACTACATCTGATAGGATGACCAAGGAAGCACCCAAGAGAGCGGAGATAGGAATGACCC
>URSE01000011.1 GCA_900550455.1 uncultured Veillonella sp.
CTGCCAGTCCTGCCTTGTTAGGTTGAGGACAGAATCTTCCTTCCAAGCATAGGATAAGATTTGGACAAGAATTTCTCTAAACTGGTTAGAAAGAGGCCGCCCCAAATCCACAGACAATTCTTGCCAAAATGCTTGACTATCTTCATGGGGATCTTTAAGGGCTCTCCCAGAGGGGATAAAGCCCCCTAGCATGAGGAGCTGCCAACCTAAAATGATAGTCGCCAAGCGAATGGACTTATGGCGAATACGCTGGGAAAAGAGGCTGATAAGTCGGTAACTCGTAAGGTCCACCTGGTACTTAGGCAGAATAGTCATAATGAGTTCTCCTGCTACAGCCGCATAGGCAATCGTATTAAAGTCATCCGTCATACCCTGAATAGCATAGATACCATCCACCTGGTCTAAGGAAAAATTATCTTCTGGCGCAGGTTTTAGGGTAGCCTGAATAGCATTAAAGGCCTGTAAATACCCCGCCCCTTTTAGGTTAATTAGGCGGCGGTGCGGAATAGCGCAGGCTATGAGCCCTTCCTTCTTGGTCATGAGGGTAAAGGTAGAGTAGTTTTTATGTTTTTTCCGCCATATGACAATGGCTTCCGTATTAATCCCTTCTTGGGTCTTAACCAAGCCTCCACCTCCCCTTCTTATACCCTTATATCGTCAATAGGATTGAATTTAGATCTATAAGTCTTTTAATTTCTTATTCAGTTTTTCATCCAAGCTTTGGCTCAGTTTAGAATCTATGGTTTTATCCAAAACGGAGTCTAAGGTTTGGTCCAATTTGGTATCAATGGTAGAGTCAATCTTTTTTTCCAAAGTAGATTCTAATTTTTTATCCAAGGTCTTCTCAATCTTCTTTTCTAATCGTTGGGCCAAACTTTCTTCCTTAACCTCTTCCACCTCGACTTGCACGTCCTCAGGAATAGGTTCTACCTTTAAGCGGGTAATACGATAGCCCTGCATATCCGTAACGGTAAAGGTATACCCTTGAATTTCTACCTGGTCACCCTTAATAGGAGGACGACCTAGTAGGCCAAAGACATAGCCACCAATGGTATCTTCATCGTTATCTTCGATGTCAATTTCCATAGTATTCTCTACTTCATCAACCAACACCATACCGTCGAATTCATAGGAACCATCAGAATAAGAGGCAACGGCAGGTAGCTTTTCATCATGTTCATCTTGAATATCCCCAACCAGTTCTTCCAAGATATCTTCCAAACCAACAAGACCTACCATACCGCCGTATTCATCTACCACATTGGCTAGGTAGATCCGTTTAGTCCGCATATATTGGAGCAACGTGGATAACTTCATGGTTTCTGGAATAGTAAGAATATCCCGTCGAATCTTCTTAATATTGGAACGTGCTTCTTGTTGTCGTTCCATGATGTCTTTGATATGTACCAACCCTATGATATGGTCCTTATCGCCATCGCAAAGAGGATAGCGAGAATGAGCCGTTTTTCGGATGATTTTAAGGGTTTCATCATAGTCATCATCCACGTAGATGCAGTCTACATCCTGGCGAGGAATCATAACTTCTTTAGCAATACGATCCACAAAGTTAAAGACATTATCAATCAATTCGGATTCCACATGATCTAATTGACCTTCCTTATGAGACCGCTCAATCATGGCCCGAATTTCTTCTTCCGTGTGGACCAGGTCCATTTCTGTCTTGTACTTTACATCGCCTACGATAGCATAGCCAATTTTAGCTGCTACCAAGACAAAGGGGCGGACTAACTTAGAGGCAGCTAAGACGATTTTACAACCCCGTATAATATGCTTCTCTGGGTAGGTCAAACCCAAAGCCTTTGGTACTATTTCCCCGCAGAGGAGGACAATGGAAGACATAAGCAAGATAACTATCAAATCTACCAAGTGTATTTGCCAGGTTCCAGTAGAGGCCCAAGCCACGTTAAAGTACTGGAGAATCCCTTCCATGAGGTTAGAGAGAATGGTTGACAAGAGAATAACGAAAAAGAGAACCAAATATTGAGCTGTATTGATTAGTTTTTCCGGTTTTTGGTAGACCTTATAAAGATAGGCCTTTTGTTCCTCTGTAAAGGCTTCCATATCCTCCAATTGCTCCGGCCGCAGGCGAGCGAAGGAAAACTTAGCAATAACCAACGTGTTAATAATAATGATACAAATAATGGCTTCTATTATGGGAAGCAGATGGTTCCAGATACCCATGAAAAAATAGCTCCTTATGCTTTATAGCCTAATTCAGATAACATGCCAGACTTATTGCGCCAATCTTTCTTGACCTTTACCCAGAGATCCAAGTATACCTTGGTTCCCAAAAGCCGTTGAATATCAAGACGGGATTGGGCGCCCAATTGTTTAAGCATGGCTCCCTTATTACCAATGATAATCCCCTTTTGAGAATCTCGTTCCACAAATATAGTAGCTCGGATATAGGTAGTTCCATCATCGCGAGTTTTCATTTCCTCCACCTCTACGGCAATGGAGTGTGGTACTTCATCACGAGTGGTAAGGAGAATCTTTTCACGAATCATATCGGAAATCAATAACCGTTCCGGTTGATCTGTAATCATGTCTTCTGGGAAGTACTGAGGCCCTTCTGGCAACTTAGATGTCAATTCATCGAGAAGGACATCTAGGTTCTCCTTTTCCAAGGCAGAAATAGGAATAACCCCTGCAAATGGATAGGCATCTTGATAGGATACAATCACCTTGAGAAGGTCTTCCTTAGTGAGAGTATCTATCTTGTTGATACAGAGGTAAACGGGAACCTTTACCTTCTGCAATTGTTCAATGATAAAGTTATCACCAGGTCCCCGCTTTTCATTGGCCGCAACAAGGAAGAGAACGGCTTCCACTTCCTTTAAGGAATCCACTGCGGCAGTAACCATGAATTCACCAAGTTTATGCTTTGGCTTATGAATGCCTGGTGTATCCATGAAAACAATTTGCTTCTCTTGATCAGTATAGACACAAATAATTCTGTTACGAGTAGTCTGTGCCTTGTCAGAAACAATGACAATCTTATCACCAATGAGGGCGTTAATAAGGGTTGACTTACCCACATTGGGACGGCCAACAACGGCCACAAAGCCAGACTTAAAATGTTCAGATTGATTATTCAACATAGGGAGAATCCTCTCTTACAATACCTAAATTGCCTAGGACATGTTCTTCTTCAGCCCGCATTTCCGCCTTGTCCTCAGCTGTCATATGATCATACCCTAGGATGTGGAGGCAAGAGTGAGTGGTTAAATAGGCCAGTTCTCGTTCAAAAGAATGACCAAATTCCTTAGCCTGTTCTCGGGTTCGCTCAAGGGATATAATCATGTCTCCTAGGAGCTTAGACTCGGCTCCATCATCTTCATAGCCGTCGCCTTCATTGAGGGCAAAGGAAATGACATCAGTAGGCCTATCTATATGCCGATATTCTCGATTAATCTCATGAATCTTAGCATTATCACAGAGAAGGACAGAAATTTCCTCGTCCTCTCCTAATCCATAGACCCGGGCCACTTCTAAGCAGACCCTTTTAATAATGGCCTCTACATCGTCTCTGGGACTCATACCTTGGTCCCAGGAAATAGTGACAATCATTCTATCTCCTTAGCTATTACTTACTCAAATCTTCTTCAGTTGCTCGATTATTAGCATCATCCTGTTTATGGCGCGCTGCGATAGCTACAGCCTTTTTCTTTTCGTGATACTCTTGCTGTTCTGAATAGCGGTCATAGGCCTTTACAATGCGTCCTACCAAATCATGACGGACTACATCTTGGTCGCTAAAGGTAACAAAACCAATACCCCGCACCTTACCCAGGACTTCTTCCGCTTCTCCTAAGCCCGATTTAATGCGACCCGGTAAGTCAATTTGAGTCTTATCCCCATTGACAACCATTTTGGAGTTGTTGCCTAACCGGGTCAGGAACATCTTCATCTGTTCCGGTGTCGTGTTTTGTGCCTCATCTAGGATAACAAAGGCATTCTCTAAGGTCCGCCCCCTCATATAGGCCAGAGGAGCCACCTCTACTACGCCTCGCTCCATAAAGCGTGCCACCTGTTCCATACCAAACATCTCATAAAGGGCATCGTATAAAGGCCGCAAATAAGGGTCGACCTTATCCTGTAAGTCCCCTGGCAAGTAGCCGAGCCGTTCACCGGCTTCTACTGCTGGACGAGTCAAAATAATACGTTCCACGTTACGATTCTTAAGGAAGAAGGAGGCCAAGGCAACCGCCAAGAAGGTCTTGCCTGTACCAGCAGGGCCAATGCCAAAGGTGATGGTATTGCGTCTAATCGAATCCACATAAGCCTTTTGCCCCTCTGTCTTTGGCGTGATAGCCTTACCCCTCATAGAGACAGCCAGTGTATCCTGATACATATCATGGACCACATCCGCCTTACCTTGTGAACAAAGTCGGGCGGCAATCCGGACTTGGGCGTCTGTAAAGGAGCCTCCCTCTTGTGCCAAGAAGAGGAGTTCTTGTAAGGTCCGCTTAAAGCTGGCAACCGCTTGATCATCCCCCTTAATAGATACGGTATCACCTCGTGCTACGAAGGTCACAGGGATAAATTCATTGATAATTTTTAAGTGTTTATCTTGCAGGCCAGAAATAGTGGCCGCTAAATCATAGTTAGGAAAAGTAAAGATATCTTCACTCATTCATTAACTCCTTGGTCGTCTAATGCTAACAGAGGGTCGGTAAACTTTCGAACAGCCCGCCCATTCAAATAGTTACAGAGGTCACCTTGGTGCCAGTCATGATCAGTCATCTTTTGATCAATCAAATCTTGCACCCGCCACCAGCCCATAGACCAGTTGGTGAAAATAGTATTGTCTTCGGGTGCTCGCCCAACTAAGCGCTGGAGGACAATATCCGGGTGAAGGTAGCGAAGGAAGGCGATGACCCGATCGACGTATTCTTCTGCAGAGATTAACTGAAATTGGCCCTCTTGGTACCACTTAGCCATAAGTGTATTTTTAACCAGGTAAAGGGCATGTAACTTGACCTGGTCCACACCTAGGGCAGATAGAGTTTTAGCCCCCTCTATCGTATCCTCCATCGTATCCCAAGGAAGGTTAAGAATCATGTGAACTGTGACATTAAAGCCATAGCGCTTGATGCGGAGGACTGCATCAATCAACTCCGCCATAGTATGACCTCGATTAATCTTTTCTAGAGTCTTGTAGTTAACCGTTTGGAGACCCAGCTCTATATAGATATCCTTACCATAATTTGTCTCAATGTCCTTAAGGACATCTAGGTAGGCATCAGATATACAATCAGGTCGTGTGGCTATGGCTAAACCCACAACAGAATCCAAACAGCCCGCCTCCATATAGGCCTTAAAATTCTCTATGGGTAAGTAAGTATTGGAAAAGTTTTGGTAGTAAGGAATGAATTTTTTAGCCTTATATTTAGGGCCAATATGGGCTATATTTTCCGCTAGCTGTTGGCCTACAGTCATCCAAGCTGGACAGTTCTCATAACCGGCTCCGATTTCACCGCAGAATACACAGCCACCAACCCCAGCAGACCCATCCCGATTAGGGCAGGTCAAGGGCAAGGCAACTGGTAATTTATAGACCTTTTCCCCGTATTTGTCCTTATAGAATTTTGATATCACGCGATAGCGTTTAGGGATTCTCGTATCGGACATAGTCCTCCATTCTAAGCGATTACTTGCGGTCTAACAAAAGGACGAATTTCCTTTTTCACGTCCATAATGACCATATATTTACCGTCTTCTGTCTTGGTAAGAAACTGGCCATCCATGCGAACATCAAGATACTGAGCCGTTTCTTTAGACATGGGCATCTCAACATAGGATTGACGAATCTTACGCCATTCCCTAAAGGTGAAGGCTGGAATATAGTGCTGAACCAGGCTTTCATTCCGCCAAAAAGCCTCCCCAGCCTGCAAGAGCTCCTTGGTCTGCTTAGGTAAGCCCAGGGCTTGATCACGGACCTTACCCTTATAAGACACCAAAGTATCATACTGCAAAAGTTCCATGGCCATGGTATCCCCTCGCTCCTTAAAGAACTTGTAGAGGAATTCAATTTGGTCTATATCCTTAAGGGCTCGTTTATGGTTACCTTGAGCCAACCAAGCATCGGTCATGTCCGTGAAGTACTTAAAGGCTGTCTTGGTTTTGCCACCCTCCCCTTGACTGATTAGCTGATCTGCTATATAGCCAAAGACGGTGCGAAAACGCTCGGAATTATAAAAGCGTTCAAAAACATCTTCAAAGTGCTTGAGGTAACGCACATGAACATAAGGAAGGACATGCGTCGATAGGACCTCATAAGGAGCCTGTGGATCTGCTACATATTGGTACTGGTCCATCTTGCGTACGCCAGACCCCTTGAGGAGTTTCAAGAAACCCAGCTGAAGGGCATGTGGCTTGAGGGAGAAGAGGTCATTAAAGGACATACCAAAACGGTCCTTATCTTCATACGGCAAGCCTACGATTAAGTCCATGTGAACATGGGTGTGATTAGCATCGATAATTGGCTTGATAACCTTTTGTATATAAGGCCAGTCATTGTAACGGCTAATGGCATCTAGGGTCTTCTTATGGGTGGACTGGACGCCCACTTCAATTTGAAAACGACCATGAGGAGCTTCCGATAAGATTGCAGTTTCCTTTTCCGTCATTAGCTCCGGTTCCATTTCTAGGTGGAAGCAGGTATCCGTTTGGGCTTTAGCCATAAATTCCATCATAGGTAGATGGTGACCTGGGGCGCAGTTAAAGGTTCTATCTACAAACTTAACCAAGGGCACCTTATGGTCCATAAACCACTGGAGCTCTTTAAGAGTTCTCTCTTGAGGAAAGAAGCGGACTGTATTGCCATTACCTGAGAGACAATACTGGCAGGAAAAAGGACAACCCCGAGAAGATTCATAATAGATGATCTTATGTTCTAAATCTTCCATATCCTCCTCGCTATAAGGAAATGGAATGCGGGATAAGTCCTTAACCTCTACCAATTGAAGTGACCCCGCAGGTCGGCCTTCTTCATCACGGCCTCGAATGCCTGGAATAACCGGACAAACACCAGATCCACCAGCCTCCAGCTGGTCTACCAAGTCAGCAAAACATTCTTCCCCTTCCCCTTGAGCTATAAAATCAACGGCTGGGCACCGATTAAGGATTTCATCCGCTGTAAAGGATACCTCAGGACCCCCAAGAATAATCTTTATGTCAGGCCGCACAGACTTGAGAATTTCTACCACATGAAGGGTCATTTCAATATTCCAGATGTAGCAGGCAAAACCCACTAGATCCATATCCCGTTCAGTAATATCAGAAATGATATCTAAAATAGGCATATTAATTGTGTATTCCACAATATCATATGCCTGTCCCCGAGTAGCCCCATAGCCCTTTAAGTAACGAAGAGCTATAGAGGAATGTATGAATTTAGAATTTAAGGTAGAAAGAAGAATATTCATTAAATCCTCGTAATCATCGAACGGTAAACGCCAGCTTAATCATTACTTTTATTATACCATATGAATACCCTAGCTATTAGAACTAGAAAAAAGGTCCTAATCCTTACAGGATTAGGACCTATATATGCACTAATCTAAGACAAAGTCTCTCTATTGTTAGACTAGCTAAGAGACTAAGTCTAACCTAAGAGGGAGTTAAAGCCAAAGATAAGAGCTAGGATAAGAATACCCACCAATATATACTTAGCAAAGAAGAAAATCCCCGCAAAGAAAAGACCAATAATAGCCATAAGAATCAGGATTGCTATGATACAGCCCCAAGATCCAATGTTGAAAATCTTAAGGCCTGGGGCTGAGGAAAAAGGATTAGCCCCTTCCTCACCTTGGCCAAAGGCACCACCAAAAGAACCATATGGATTATGGGCTTTGGGTGGTTCTTCTACATGAATTTCCTGGCCTAATTCATCAATGGTAATCCCATCAAAGTCCTGTACATCCTCCTGGGACATACGGATGGTATCATTGGCTTCTGTCTGATTATAAATCGGTTCATCAGCCCCATTATAGCGAGGACCATTTTGATTTGTATCTCTATGACTCGTTTCTGCCATATATCTCCTCATCGTTAGGTCTAACTAGGACCTAGCTAACCTCTCTTATTCGGAAAGAATCTTACCAATCAATTGGTTTACAAGACCAGGATTTGCCTTACCTTGGGTTGCTTTCATAACACCACCAACTATAGCACCGACAGCTTTCTTATTACCAGCTTTATAGTCAGCTACGGCCTTTTCAGACTTAGCAATAACTTCGCGAACAATCTTTTCAATTTCTGCTGTATCCGTAATTTGTACAAGACCTTCTTCTTCTACTATGGTCTTAGGATCTTTACCAGATTCCCACATGGATACAATAACCTTCTTAGCAATTTTACCGGAAATTGTGTTGTTATCAATAAGGTCAATCATAGCAGCCAACATATTAGGTTTGACAGGTGCTTGATCAAAGGTCAAATTATGCTCATTAACCATTTTGGACAAGTCACCAAGCATCCAGTTAGCCACGGTTTTAGGATCAGCCCCTTCGTTGACAGATGCATCTAAATAGTCTGCCGTTGTCCGTTCAGCCGTCAAGATGAGAGCATCTTCAGAGGACAAGCCATAATCGGCCACAAAGCGATCATGCTTTGCATCTGGTAATTCAGGCAAGTTAGCCCGTGCCTCTTCGATTTGTTCATCAGAAATGACAACTGGTGGCAAGTCAGGTTCTGGGAAGAAGCGGTAATCGTTTTCAGCTTCTTTCTTACGCATAGACAAGGTAACACCTTGGCTATCATCCCATGTCCGTGTTTCTTGGACCACTTGACCTCCATCTTCCACTAATTCAGCTTGGCGGAGGGCTTCGTATTCAACACCTTTTTGTATAGCCGACAAAGAGTTCATATTCTTAATTTCTGACTTAGTGCCCAATGTTTCATCACCGCGAAGGCGGATAGAAATATTGGCATCAGCCCGAAGAGAGCCTTCTTCCATACGGCAATCGGATACATCCAAGTACTTTAAGATAGACCGTAATTTTTCCACATAGGCCCGCGCTTCTGCACCGGAACGGATATCTGGTTCAGATACAATTTCTAGAAGTGGCACACCCGTACGATTGTAGTCTACATTAGAGGAGGAGGAATCAGAAATCGTAGCACCAGAGTGGACTAATTTACCAGCATCCTCTTCCATGTGAATCCGGTTAATCCGAATACGGCGCACTTGGCCATCCACTTCGATATCCAAATGACCATTCAAGCAGATTGGCAAATCGTATTGGGAAGTTTGCCAGTTCTTAGGCAAGTCAGGATAGAAGTACTGCTTGCGGTCGAACTTATTATAATGCAAAATTTCACAGTTTAGGGCTAAACCAACCTTAATGGCATATTCTACAACCTTTTTATTGAGGACTGGAAGAACCCCTGGAAGGCCTAAGCAGACAGGGCACACATGAGTATTTTGATCGCCGCCAAATTCAGTAGTACAACCACAGAAAATCTTAGATTTAGTTTTTAATTCCGTATGGACCTCAAGGCCTACGACGGTTTCGTATTTACTCATAGCAAAGCCTCCCCTGTTGGCGCCACAATTTTGCAGTCAGGACGCTCTTGTTCAAATGTATAGGCTGCACGAAGCAAGGCTTCTTCGCCCATAGCAGGGCCTAAAAGTTGCATACCAATTGGAAGACCCGCAGAGGACATGCCTGCAGGAATAGAAATGCCTGGTATGCCAGCAAGGTTAACCGGTACTGTACAGATATCTTCAAGATACATAGCCAATGGATCATTAGCCTTTTCACCAAACTTGTAAGATGTGTTAGGTGCTGTTGGGGTCAACAAGAGATCCACTTCTTGGAAGGCTTGGTCGAATTCATTTTTAATGACCCGACGTACCTGCAAGGCCTTCTTATAGTAAGCATCATAATAACCAGAACGAAGTACATAGGTACCGAGCAATATGCGGCGTTGTACTTCCTTACCAAAGCCTTGGCTCCGCGTTTTGGTAGACATATCTACCAAGTTATCCGCCGGTACGCGTAGGCCGTAGGATACACCATCATAACGAGCCAAGTTAGAAGAAGCTTCCGCCAAGGCTACAATGTAGTATGCGGATAAAGCATACTTTGTGGATGGCAAGGAGACTTCCACGATTTGGGCGCCCAATTTTTTATAGGTATCAATTGCCTCTTCCATGGCCTTACGAACTTCTGGATTAAGGCCATCCCCAAAGAATTCCTTAGGCACACCGATTCTTAGGTTCTTAACATCATTGATAAGAGCCTTAGTATAGTCAGGACGCTCACCTGGAATGGAGGTGGAATCCTTGTCGTCATGACCGGTAATGGCGTTCAATACAATAGCCGCATCTCTTACGTCCCGCGTTACAGGTCCAATTTGATCCAAGGAGGATGCAAACGCGATGAGACCGTAGCGAGATACATTGCCATAGGTTGGTTTCATGCCCACCACACCACAGAAGGAGGCAGGTTGACGAATAGACCCACCGGTATCAGAACCGAGGGACCAAATAGCAGACCCTGCAGATACAGAAGCTGCTGACCCACCGGAAGAACCACCTGGCACATATTCCTTATTCCATGGATTAGTCGTCTTACCTAAGGCAGAGTTTTCAGTAGACCCGCCCATGGCGAACTCATCCATATTAAGCTTACCCAAGGAAACGAAGTCTTGACCCTTCAATTTCTCAATGACAGTGGCTGAGTAAGGGGGCACAAAATTTTCTAGCATCTTAGACGCACAAGTAGCCTTTTGCCCTTCGATGCAGATATTATCTTTAATGGCTCCTGGAATACCAGCTAGCATGGAAATATCTTGCCCCGCAGCGATTTTATCATCCACCGCTTGGGCCTTAGCCAAGGCTTCTTCATGAGAGTCAGACAAGTAGGCACCCACTTGTGGTTCTACTTGCTCTTTATGTGCAATCACCGCCTTGGTCAATTCCACAGCGGAGATTTCTTTATTGGCAAGTTTCTTGTGAAGTTCGTGAATTGTAGCCACAGTGTCTCCTCCTAGTTTTGAACAACGCGTGGTACCGCGAAATAACCATCGTCTTCAACAGGCGCTGTAGACAAGGCTTTATCATGATCAATAGATGGTTTAACTTGGTCTTCCCGCAACACATTTTGCAATGGCACAGCATGAGCCATAGTCTCAACACCATCCAAATCCAATTCGTTTAATTGTTCCACATAGGAAAGAATATCAGACAATTCCTTTTCCAATTGTGGCATATTCTCTTCGCTCACTTCCAACCGAGAAAGTCTAGCGATTGTTTTAATATCATCGCGACTGATTTTCATGAGTCCACTTCCTTTCAGTATACGTTCCTTATTATAGCAGAATTAAAAGTTCTATTGCCAATCCCTGATTAGGTCCAGGAATTCTTCCTCTGTCATAATAGGGATCCCTAATTCTTCTGCCTTAGTTAACTTGGATCCTGCATCAGCCCCGGCTACTACCAGGGTTGTCTTCTTAGATACAGAGCCAGTTACCTTAGCACCATGGGCTTCCAGGAGCTTACCCGCCTCTGTCCGGCCCATGACTTCCAGTTTGCCCGTAAGGACTACAGTCTCCCCTTCCATTTCATGACCGGCCGCTTCTTCCACCTCCATGTGAAGGGTTAAACCAGCCTGGCGAAGCCCCTCAATAAAAGCTTGGTTGCGTGGATTATTACGGAAGTCGATGATTGACTCAGCCATAGTTGGTCCAATTTCATCAACGGCGGTTAACTCTTCCTTAGAGATAGTCATAAAGCGATCCATAGTTACAACCGTCTTTGCTAAGGTGGTGGCCGCTTTAGAGCCGATGAGGCGGATGCCAAGGCCGAAGAGAACTCGATCTAGGCCACGGGTCTTGGAGTCTTCAATGGCCTTGAGGAGGTTTTGGGCCGATTTTTTCCCCATCCGGTCCATACTTACTAATGTCTCTTCACTTAAGTGATAGAGATCTACCACATTTTCAATGATCTTGTTAGCAATTAGAGAATCTATAATTTGAGGCCCTAATCCATCGATATTCATAGCATCTCGAGAAGCAAAGTGAATGATGGATTCCTTCTCAATAGCCGGACAGTGTTCATTTGAGCATCGGATAGCCACTTCCCCTTCTTTACGAACTGTTGGGTGGCCACAAACAGGACATTCCTTAGGCATATGAAAGACCACTTCAGAGCCAGTCCGCTTATCTGGAAGGACTCGGATTACTTCTGGAATAATCTCTGCCGCCTTATGGATGAGAACGTGGTCCCCTATGCGGATGTCCTTTTCCTTGATAAAGTCCTCGTTATGTAAGGTTACGCGGGACACATTAGTGCCGGATACAAAGACCGTTTCAAGGTCCCCTGTAGGTGTCAAAACCCCTGTGCGGCCTACATTGACATCAATATGAGTCAAAACAGTTTCCACCTCTTCAGGTGGATACTTGTAAGCAGTGGCCCAGAGAGGGGCTTTTACCGTGGCCCCTAAGATGGCTTGGTCACTAAAATCATTGACCTTGATAACCATGCCATCCGTATCATAAGGTAAGGCATGTCGTTTTTGGTCCCATTCCTCAATGACTTCATTCACTTGGTCGATGGAGTCGCATACTTGATAATTAGGGTTAACAGAGAAATGGAAGTCAGCTAATTGTTTCAAGAGCTCTTCTTGACTGTGGATATTGGCCCCATCATTATCTCCTAAGGCATAGGCAAAAAAGGCCAAATTGCGGTCCGCTGTAATAGCCGGGTCCTGTTGACGCAAAGAGCCAGCCGCTGCATTTCTAGGATTGACGAAGGTAGGTAATCCGTCTTCCTCCCGCTCCTCATTGATACGAGCGAATTCCTTGTGAGGCATATATACTTCGCCGCGGATTTCTATAAACTCAGGGGCCCCTTCTATATAGAGAGGGATGGATTGGATCGTTCTTGCATTTGCCGTCACATCCTCTCCTACCCTGCCGTCGCCACGGGTGACAGCCCGTACCAAAACCCCATTTTGGTAATGAAGGTTACAGGATAGGCCATCAATTTTAAGTTCTACCACATACGTAGGCTCATGACCCAATCCTTTGACTACGCGGTCCCCAAAGGCCTTTACTTCTTCTGCATTAAACACATTAGACAAGGAAAGCATAGGAACACCATGGACCACCTTTGGCAAGTTACCTTCTATCTTGGCCCCAATCCGTTGAGTTGGAGACGAAGGGGTGATGTACTCAGGATGGGCTGTCTCTAGGTCCACCAATTCTCGGTAGAGTAAATCATACTCCCGGTCAGAAATAACCGGTGCATCCTTAACATAATAGAGGTAGGAATGATGGGCTAGTTCCTTTTGGAGCTCTAAAATCCGTTCTTTTGGATCAACTGTGGACATGATAAATCTCCTACTTAACAACTTTCTTAACCGGTGCAAACTTAGCCATTAGCATGCGGACACCTTGACTTGGGAACTCTATGGTCAACTTAACATTAGCCCCTGCACCAGCCACAGCGATAACCTTACCTTGTCCCCACTTAGTATGCTGAGCCAAATCACCTACCTGCCAATCCTCCACCTCTTGGTTACGGATGATCGGCTTGATAACAGGGCGAGAGGCTACGGACATATGGCTTGGCACATGGCGTTTAATATCATCAGGTACCTTGCGTTTAGGACGTAAATCATCCACTAGTTCTGCAGGAATTTCTTCAATAAAACGAGATGGTAAATGACCGGAGGTCTTACCAAAGACGGTACGAGTAGTGGCGTTAGAAATGAAGAGCTCCCGTTCAGCCCGGGTAATTCCAACGTAAGCCAGACGTCGTTCTTCTTCGATTTCCTCTTCATTCATAAGAGTCCGACTGTGTGGGAACATCCCTTCTTCTAGGCCCCCTAGAAATACAATTGGAAACTCTAGCCCCTTGGCCGCATGGAGGGTCATGAGGGTAACTTTAGACTCGTTTTCCTCATAATTATCCACATCATTGACCAAAGCCACTTGTTCCAAGAACTCTTCCACTGTTCCTTGTGGATTAGCATCCACAAAATCCTTAGCCACGGACAAGAGTTCACCGATATTTTCCACCCGTGCTTGGTCCTGTGGGTCTGTGGATGCTTCTAAAAGTTCTAAATAATGAGTTTGGTCCAATATAGCTTCAAACAGATCTAAGACATTCTTGTCTTCCATCTCAGCTACCAAGGAAAAGATGAGCATACCAAAGGCTTCTAATTTTTCCTTGGTCTTGCCCTTTATGGTAGGAATCAAATGCAGCTGGGTCAGGGTCATAAAGAGACTAGTTCCATTATTACGAGCGTATTCTTGCAATTTGGCAACCGTAGTTGGCCCAATAGCCCGCTTAGGTACATTGATAATGCGCAAGAGTGCTAAATCGTCAAAGGGGTTAAAAAGAACCCGCAGATAAGCCAATACGTCCTTGATTTCTTTACGGTCATAGAACTTGGTCCCCCCCACCATGGTATAAGGAATAGCTCGTTTGATAAGGGCTTCTTCTAAAACACGAGACTGAGCATTAGTCCGGTAGAGGATGGCCATGTCGCCCCAAGAAATATCGTGGATTTCATGCTTTTTTGAGATGGTATCACCTATGAAAGCAGCTTCTTCATGCTCCGATTGGGCCGTAAAATGTTGGATTTTAGCCCCCTCCACCCGGTCTGTCCAAAGGTTCTTATCAGGTCTCCCCGTATTATTATCGATAACTGCATTGGCTGCATCCAGGATGACCTTAGTAGACCGATAGTTCCGTTCGAGCTTGATAGACTTAGCCCTAGGATAGTCTTTTTCGAAATCTAGGATATTTTGAATATCCGCTCCCCGCCAAGCATAAATAGATTGGTCTGCATCCCCTACAACACAGATATTCTGCCACTTGCTAGCCAAGAGGCGAGCCAGGGTGTATTGGGCGTGGTTAGTATCCTGGTATTCGTCGATCATAATATACTTAAAACGATTGGCATACTTATCCTGAATATCTTGATGAGTTATAAGAAGTTTAACAGCAATCAAGAGGAGGTCATCAAAATCTACCGCGTTATTTTTCCGCAATTCTCGCTCATAGTATTCATAGACATCGGCCACCTTCTGATCGTAGAAATTTTGTGCCTCCTTGCGGAAATCAGCCGCAAATAGGAGTCTGTTTTTAGCCCCAGAAATAGCCGATAGCATAGCATTCACCGGATAATACTTATCATCTAAATTAAGAGCTTTAAGGGCCGCTTTTATAACCACCTGAGAATCAGAGGTATCATAGATCGTAAAATTAGAGTTATAACCTAAGTACCCATTAATTTCAAATCGTAACAGCTTGGCACAGAAGGAGTGAAAGGTAGAAAGCCAAATTTTTTCAGCCACAGGGCCCACAATATTGGCCACCCGTTCCTTCATTTCCTTGGCAGCCTTATTGGTAAAGGTAATGGCCAAGATTTCAAAGGGACTCACCCCTTGGGCTAACAAATAGGCTACGCGAACAGTAAGAACCTTAGTTTTACCAGAACCCGCGCCAGCCAATATGAGCAAAGGCCCTTCCGTATGTTGCACAGCTTCGCGCTGCTCCTGATTCAGGCCTTCTAATAAGCTTTCCATAGATACCCTCCCAACTTTGATCTTCTTGTACCAGTGGATAAACGAAAATAGAAACGCCGCTAAAAGCAACGTTTCTACTTATACCTTAAGTCTCAGCTCTTATGCCATAGCCTCCAAGATAGGAGGTGCGATTTGTTTTTTACGGGACATTGTCTTAGGCAAGTATACCCCATTATTTTCTACATCCTTTTGGAAGGCTGCTTTCACAACACCTTCTACATCACCTGCATAGAGCAAGGTTGTAGCTTCTTCCAAGATATTGGTCACCATGAGGTAGGATGCATCATAGTTTTTGCCAGCTCGAAGGGCTTCTAAAGCACTTACCAAAAGCTCTTGTTGAGCCAAAACATCAGTGGTATCCATAACGGAAATTTGCGCAATAGAAATGGTTTGTCCCCCTTGGGAGAATTCCTTCATGTCTGTGCGAACAATGTCCTCTGCAGAGAGATCGGAGATATCCGCGCCAGCCTTTAGCATATCCATGCCATAGCTTTCGTAATCTATACCTGCAATCTTAGCCAAGTATTCGACGGCAGCCTTATCTTCTGGGGTGCAGGTTGGAGACCGGAAGAGAACTGTGTCGGAAATAATGGCGGACATGAGAACCCCAGCCACATTCTTAGGGATTTCTTGACCCGCTTCCTTGTAGAGCTTAGTTACAAGTGTGCAGGAAGAACCAACTGGTTCGATGCGAATCAAAATAGGAGAAGCTGTTTCAAAGTCACCCAAGCGGTGATGGTCAATAACAGCAACAATATTAGCATCTTCATGGCCATCGATAATTTGCTTGGATTCATTGTGGTCCACCAAGACAACCTTATCATCAGGTCCCAAAACTTGTGAGAAGTGAGAGACCGCTTGTGGATGGGTAAAACCAAAATGATCCAAGACATACTTAGTTTCTTTATTGAGGTCGCCAGCGCAAATGGCAACAGCGTCATGACCAGTTTGTTTCAACAAATTAGCATAAGCAATAGCAGCACAAACGGAATCAGTATCTGGGCTCTTGTGGCCTGTTACAAAAATCTTACTCATTGTATACCTCTTTCAAAATCTATTTCCATAAGCCTGATAAAGAATCACTTTTACGAGGCCATCTGGGTCTAATTTACTGTAATTAGTATACCATAATGGTCTTTTTCTATAAATAAAAAATCCATATTTTCCTGGGCCCATCACCTTTCGAAAAGAATTTGAATAGGACATACTCTTACCATAAATAAAGCAAAAAAAAAGAGACTTCCCTGAGGAAATCTCTTTTCTTATAAGCTTAGATAAAGATGTCTATCTAGTAGCTAGTACTAATCTTTATCTTGATCACTAGATGTATCATCACCTTTAATCTTTGGCATTTTAAAGGTTTCCACAATGATAAAGAGCATTGGGATAATGAAGATGCCGAAGAGCGTTGCTGTGGTCATACCAGCAGCTACAGTTACACCCATAGATACACGGGCTGCTGCGCCAGCACCAGAGGAGAGGGCTAGAGGCAATACACCTAAGATGAAGGCGAAGGAGGTCATGAGAATTGGACGGAGACGAATCTTAGCTGCTTCGATAGCTGCATCCACAGGACGCATGCCCCGTTCATCTACACGGACCTTAGCATACTCGATAATCAAAATAGCATTCTTCGCGGCCAAACCAATCAAGGTAAGGATACCGATTTGCATATAAATATCGTTAGACAAGGGATGGGAGCTAACGAAATTCAATAGAGCTGGTACTACAGAAGCACCAAAGATACCAGATGGTACAGAGAAGAGAACCGCAAATGGTACCTTCCAGGATTCATACAAGGCTGCCAAGATGAGGAATACGAAGATGAGGCCTAGCCCTAAGATGATTACAGTTTGGGAACCCGCCTTAACTTCTTCACGAGTTTGACCAGACCAATCATAGGTATAGCCTTGTGGCAAGTTAGTCTTAGCCAATTCTTTTAAGGCCTTAATGGCATCGCCAGTAGATCCAGAAGGAGTTACATTAATGGATACAGCAGGTGCATTGTTAAAGCGCGTAATAGTCGCTGCAGAGCCTGTATCATGTTGCGTAATATAGTTACTTACAGGAACTGTCTTCCCGGCGGAGTTTTTAACATAAAGCATATTTAAGTTATCCGTATTTTGACGGAATGCCTGTTCAGCTTCGACCACAACTTTATAGTTTTTACCGAACTCTGTGAAATCATTAACTTGAACAGACCCGTAGAAGGTTTGCAAGGTAGAGAAGATATCAGCAATATTAACTCCATCTTGTGCCGCTTTTTCGCGATTAATGTCAAACTTGAGGGTTGGCGTACCTGTAGAGAAGGTCGTGTAAGCCTTAGTAATGTTAGGATCTTGGTTAGCTGCTGCCAAGAATTGGTTAACATTTTGCGCCATCACAGCGGTAGAGTCACCACCCTTATTGATGATGTACATGCTAATACCACCGGTCTTACCTAAACCTGGGATAGATGGTGGATTGAGAGCCAATACGGTTGCTTCAGGTACACCATTACCGGTAACAGCAAACGTCTTACCAATCTTAGCCCCTACCCCTTGATCAGCCCGAGTCCGTTGATCCCAGTCATTGAGAACCGCAAAGATAGCACCAGCGGAGGATTTTTGACCACCACCTAAGAGGTCAAAGCCTGCTACGGTAAAGATTGTATCGTAGTCAGGATCTTCTACCACATTGCCATCCTTATCCTTAGTATAGCGAACGAGATCGCGGATTTTAGACAAGGTTGCCAAGGTTCGACCTTGGGTGGCCCCATCAGGAAGATTGACAGCGATCATGTAGTAGCCCCCATCTTCCGCAGGTACGAAGGATGACGGTAAGAGCTTAAAGGCCCCTAGGGAGGCAACTACGAAGAATACGAGTACAGCTACAGTCACCCATAACTTACGGGCTAACTTAGCCAATTGGAAGCCGTACCAATCGGAGAATCGTTCCAAATAGTAATTGAACTTATTCAAATACCGATGAAGGATATCGTCCTTTTTCTTTGGCACATGTGGTTTCAACATAGTAGCGCATAAGGCCGGCGTCAACACCAAGGCCACGATAGCAGATATAGCTACAGAAACAGCGATGGTCAAGGCAAATTGCTTGTAGAGGATACCGGTCATACCACCCATGAAGGATACTGGTACGAATACAGCACACAAAACGAAGGCTACGCCGATAACAGGACCTTGCACATTTTGCATAGCGATCATAGCCGCTTCTTTAGGCGTCTTACCATTATATTTGAGTTCGTATTCAACCGCTTCAACCACGACGATGGCATCATCGACAACAAGGCCGATAGCCAATACCATGGCGAAGAGGGTTAAGGTGTTGATGGTAAACCCTAACACCGTAAAGGCCGCAAAGGTCCCCAAAAGGGATACAGGAACGGCAATCATCGGAATGAGAGTGGACCGCCAAGATTGTAGGAAGATATAAACTACCAGGAGTACCAAGAGCAAGGCTTCTACAAAGGTATGGATAACTTCTTCAATAGAAGCAGATACAAACTTGGTATTATCTACGACTACATTGTACTCCATGCCTGGTGGGAAGGATTTAGCTTGTTCTTCCAACACAGCACGTATATTTTTGATGGTTTGGATAGCATTCGCATCATTTTGAAGGGATACAGCAAAACCAGCAGAAGGAATACCATTTTGCAAGGCTGCGAAATTGTAGCCCTTCTTACCCAATTCTAACCGAGCCACATCCTTCAAATGAAGGACATTACCATTGGATGTTTTAAGAGCAATATTGCCAAATTCATCTGCCGATGTCAAACGACCTTGTACTACGATTGGGTACTGGAATTGTTGCTCACCTTTAGTAGGTTCTTCCCCTACCGTACCAGCAGCAGCCTGCATGTTTTGACTCTTAATGGCAGAAATAATATCTGCTGTCGTCAAACCATACTTGGCCATCTTAGAAGGATCTACCCATACCCGCATAGCATAGTCAGCTCCGAACTCTTGTACAGAACCGACACCAGAAACGGATTTAATAGCATCCATCATATAGTTAGACCCATAGTTCTTGAGGAAGACGTCATCATAGGTCCCGTCTGGAGAAACCAGGGAGAAGATGAAGGCCATATCACCAGAGGATTTAGTGGTAGTTACACCAACTTGTTGTACTTCAGATGGCAATTGAGCCGTAGCTCGTTGTACCCGGTTGGATACATTAACCGTATCCATGTCCGCATCGGAATCTTGCGTAAATTGAATGGATAAGGAATAGGTACCAGTATTGGTGGAGTTAGAAGTCATGAAATCCATATGCTCTACACCAATCATTTGGTTTTCAATAACAGAGGCCACTGTATCGTTGACAACCTGGGACGTAGCCCCCGTATAGGCTGTGGAAACTTGTACAGTGGGCGGTGCTATTTGTGGATACCGTGCTACCGGTAGGTTGATCATAGACATCAACCCTGCCAAGGTAATCACTAAAGCGATTACGATAGCAAAGATAGGACGGTTAATAAAGAACTTTGACACGCCTTACCTCCTAGTTAGATTGGTCGACTTCTTCTTTGCTAAGGATTTTAGCATTGACCTTAGCACCATCGCGAATCTTGGTTAAGCCATCAACGACGATTTCTTCGCCAGCCTTGAGGCCTCCCTTAACGATTGTGTAAGCACCCTTAGTAGCGCCTACTTCGATAGGTACTTGTTTTACAGTGCCATCATCTTGTACAACGAAGACAAACTTCTTATCCAATACTTGTTGGATAGCCCGGCTAGGTACCAAGATGGCATCTTTTTGAACTGTACCTGGAGAGATAACAGTACCAAACATGTTAGCCAAAAGCTTATGGTCTGGATTAGGGAAGGATGCTTTTAAGATCAACTTACCTGTACCATTATCCAGGTTACGAGCAGCTTGCACTAGCTTACCTGTATGTTCATAGGTAGACCCATCAGCCAATTGCAATTGAAGTTCTTCTGCTTGACCATTGGTTTGATCCTTCATGAATTCCAAGTATTCTTGTTCGGACAAGGAGAATTGAACGAAGGCAGGATCGATGGAATCAATGGTTACCAAGGTAGTAGAACCAGCTTGTACATAAGTACCCAAATCTACGTCATCCATTTCCAAGGTGCCGGAATAAGGGGCATAAACGATAGTATCATTGAGGTTGTCTTCAGCGATTTGAACCTGAGCTTGGTAAGCTTGGTAAGAAGCTCGTGCTTGTTCTGCTGCAGACGCTTGTGTATCAACCGTTTGTTGAGCAATGGCATTTTGAGCGGCCAAGGTTTGATAGCGACCCAAGTCTACTTGTGCATTTTTGTAGGCCGCATTAGCATTAGCCGCTTGGGCTTGTGCTTGCGCTAAATTAGCTTGGTATTGACGGGAATCAATCTTGTAAAGAGGTTGACCCGCAACCACTTGATCCCCACCCTTAACATACTTTTCTGTTACATAGCCAGATACACGGGCATGAACAGCTACAGAATTTTCAGAGACAATGGTACCACTGAAGGATTCTGGGATATTCGTGTCGGAAGCGGAGATCTTGTAAGCATTAACCGCTACATCTCCAGACTTTTGACCCGCATTAGCTCCACAACCTGTCGCCAATAGAGCGGATAAAGCCGCCGCTACGAGCATAGCAGAATAACGAAACTTCATATGCTTTCTCCTTTTATAGAATTGAGTAATTACTTTTTTAAATACACTCTATTCTACCGAAGATAGACTAGATAGTCAAGATTTTAAGGACTTTATGAAAGCTTAAAAAGCCTTATTTTATCTAGCTTCTTAAAGCATTTATGGGTACACATTTTTTACTAAAAGTCAATATAATCAGGTATACGATATATTAATTATGTATATATTTTTAAGTATTTCTTTAGATATTTG
>URSE01000012.1 GCA_900550455.1 uncultured Veillonella sp.
TAATTTTATAAATCGATAAGTTAATTCCATATAAAAAAATATGATAAATTCTATTTCAAACTTACTCTACTGATTGAATAAGTAAAGGAATATAATGAGTCTTGTTGATATCCATACATGGATAGACTTAAATGGTTTTAATCATAATTAAAATTTATCCTATGAAGGATGAATAGGTAGTCAGCAAGCAGGGACTCTTGCAGCAAAGGAGCAGGCATGCTAGAAAAAATCACATCCAAAGTGGAAGAAAAGGCTATGGTACAATTTCTTTCAAAATTTGATGCTCATCCTTTTAAATTGATTTTTAAGGGTAATGAATACCTCATTGGGGAGGGAGAGCCGACTTTTACGGTTGAATTTACCAAGGCTATTCCGGTATCCAAATTGATGGAATCCACATCCATCGCCTTGGGTGAAGCCTATATGGATGGGGCCCTTCTCATTCATGGCGACCTCTACCATGCCTTATCCATGTTCATGGGGCAAATGGAGAAATTCTCGACTACTAGTTCTGTGTGGAATAAATTGGTCTCAAATCCCTTAACCAAGAAAAATCAACAAGAAGAAATTCAAGCCCACTATGATATTGGTAATGATTTTTATCAACTGTGGTTAGATGATACCATGAGTTATTCTTGTGGCTACTTCTCCTCTAACCGGGATACCCTCTATCATGCGCAAGTTAATAAGGTAGACCGGATTTTGGATAAACTCTACCTCAAGGAAGGGATGACTCTTCTTGATATTGGTTGTGGATGGGGCTTTCTCCTAATAGAAGCAGCTCGTAAATACGGAGTAAAAGGTCTTGGTATCACCTTATCCCAAGAACAGCATGGTAAATTCCAAGCTCGCATTAAGAAATTCCACTTAGAAGATAAGCTTGAAGTTAAACTTATGGATTACCGTGACCTACCAGCTACAGGGCGCACCTTTGACCGGGTCGTTTCCGTTGGTATGGCGGAACACGTAGGTCGAGATAACTACAAGCTTTACATTGATTCCATCAATGCAGTCCTCAAGCCAGGCGGGCTTATGCTACTTCACTATATCTCTGGATTGCAAGAAAAACCAGGAGATGCGTGGATGTCTAAGTACATCTTCCCAGGTGGCATGCTCCCATCTCTTCGTGAAATGATTTCCCTTATGACCGATGATGGTATCCACATTCAAGATGTGGAAAATCTCCGTATGCACTACTGCTACACCCTCCTAGAATGGGCTAAGAACTTCCATGCTCAAATGCCTAAAATCAAGACTATGTTCGATGACCGATTTATCCGTATGTGGGATCTCTATCTTAATGCTTGTGCAGCGGCCTTTGAAAACGCTGAAATGGACCTTCACCAAATTTTAGGCGTAAAGGGTGCTAATAACGAAATCCCTATTACACGATGGTATTAATCAGATTCTTCAGACTGATTGTGATAATCCTTTCTGTGCTTTCCTGTACATTGAAAGACTTTATTAAAAAAAGCTCCGACCTCATTGTTGGAGCTTTTTCTACAAATCGTGTTGCACTGTTTAATATGGTGTAGTACAATTGCCTTGTAAGTGATTTTTATTTTTTTTGTGTAGAGTGGGACGAAAAATGCCACATGGGACAATCAAATGATTACACTACGCATGACCTGCTAGAAGTCTACCGGCGAATTGCACCAGAATTAGTGAATATAGTAGAGGAACGATATGCTATTCTAAGTCATATTGCTCATGCTCAACCAGTGGGACGACGGTCTTTAGCCCAACTCTGTAATTTATCAGAACGGGTTGTTAGAAGTCATGTGGAACTCATGAAAGATAATGGCTTGGTTGATCTGACTGGCCAGGGCGTCACCCTGACACAAGATGGCCAACAATGGTTACCAAAGATTTCCAAGACTCTTTATGAACTTAACCGCCTTAATGAATTGGAAGAAGCTATCCGAAAGGAGCTGAATCTAGATGGGGTGGTCATCGCTTCCACAGGTGAGACTAAGGCTGTTCTAAAGCAATTGGGCTTTGCCGCTTCATCAGCTATTGAAGCCATTTTGGAACCAGGTCAAATAGTAGCCGTGTCCGGTGGATCCACCATGGCTGCCGTAGCGGAACAGTTAGGGGCTAAGCACCTGGAAACCACCGTAGTCCCTGCAAGGGGTGGCGTTGGTGAGCGGGTAGAGTTTCAGGCGAATGTAATCGCTTCGGTTATAGCCAATCGTCTAGATGGAACCTATAAGATGCTCCACCTACCGGATGGCTTATCACCGGCCTCTATTACAATGTTGGTTACAAGAGAACCACAAATTAAAGAAGTTAACGAACTGATCCACCGAGCGGATGTCCTTCTCTTTGGTATAGGTCAAGCTCTTCATATGGCTGATCAACGGCATACGGGCTTAGCCATAAGGCGGACTTTGGAAGAGAAGGGGGCCGTAGGTGAGGCCTTAGGCCAATATTGTAATCAGGATGGGACGATTCTCTATTCGGTCAATAATGTGGGTCTCACCTTAGATCAATTGGATCAGGTCCCTCACGTATTTGCAGTGGCTGGAGGTCGTCAAAAGGCGGCTGCTATCATCGGTGTTATGCGGGCTGTCCACAAGGGAACGCTCATTATCGATGAAGGGGCTGCTGAAGGAATTAGCCAAATTCTGGGCCAGGAAATTATAAGTCAAGAGCTTCCTTAGGCACAGGAATATATAAGTTTTTTAGAATCCCTTGGGATTCATATATATAAGTCATTTCCAAGATTTTAGGAGGACACAAGAATGGCAACAGTTAAAGTGGGTATCAACGGTTTTGGTCGGATTGGTAAATGCGTTTTGCGCGCTGCTTTGGGCAACCCTAATGTAGAAGTAGTAGCTGTTAACTCGACATCTGATAACGAAGGGACAGCCCTTCTTTTGAAGTACGATTCTGTTCATGGCACCATCAAAAATGAGGTAGAGGCTACTGAAGCTGGCATCAAGGTAGACGGCAAGGAAATTCCTGTTATGCACGAACGGGATGCATCCAAGTTAGAATGGGCTAAATACGGTGTTGAAATTGTATTGGAATGCACTGGTAAATTCCGTGATGCCACAGAAGCAGGTATTCATATGAACCAGTCCACCGTTAAAAAAGTAATTATCTCCGCTCCTGGTAAAAATGAAGATTTGACTATGGTTATGGGCGTCAATGAAGATATGTATGATCCAGCTAAGCATAATATCGTATCTAATGCATCCTGCACAACTAACTGTTTGGCACCATTTGCTAAGGTTTTAAATGACTCCTTCGGCATCAAACGGGGTATGATGACAACCATTCATTCGTATACGAATGACCAAAAAATTCTTGATGCTAAGCACAAAGATCCTCGCCGTGCTCGTGCTGCTGCTATGTCCATCATCCCAACAACGACTGGTGCAGCTAAGGCTGTAGGCCTTGTTATTCCTTCCTTGAAAGGCAAACTTAACGGCTTTGCTCTTCGCGTGCCAACACCTGATGTTTCTGCTACTGACTTGGTATGCGAATTGGAAAAACCAGCTACTAAGGAAGAAATTAATGCTGCCTTCCGTGAAGCTGCCAATGGGTCTATGAAGGGCATCTTGGGTGTATCCGACTTGCCATTGGTATCCATGGACTTCCGCGGTGATTCCCGCTCTTCTATCGTCGATGCAGATCTTACCATGGTGATGGATGACAACCTTGTAAAGGTAGTAGGTTGGTATGACAACGAATGGGGCTACTCTGAACGCATGGTAGACATGGCTGTATTCATGGCCTCTAAAGGTTTATAATTCACAGAAATAAGTAACTAGGGCCAGATTCTGGTCCTAGTTCTTCTTGATAAAGGAGCTTATGATGAAACTTTCACTTGAGTCTATGGACGTAGCAAATAAAAAGGTCTTTGTACGTGTGGACTTTAACGTCCCTATGAAAGATGGTCAAATAACCAATGATAAACGAATTCGTGCGGCCATCCCAACCATTACATACTTATTAGAAAAAGGCGCTAAAATCATCTTGGCATCCCATATGGGGCGCCCTAAAGGAGCGGTTAAAGCGGAACTTTCCTTGGCTCCTGTGGCAGAACGCTTGAGCCAACTTTTGGGTAAACCGGTAGCTTTTGTGGCTGAATCGATTGGTCCTGATGTAGAAGCAGCTGTGAATGACCTTCAAGTAGGACAAGTCCTTCTCTTGGAAAACCTTCGTTTCCATATTGGTGAGGAAAAAAATGATCCTGAATTTGCTAAAGCCTTAGCATCCTTAGCTGATTTGGCTATTAATGATGCTTTTGGTGTGTCCCACCGAGCAGCAGCTTCTGTAGATGCTATTGCTAGCTATACTCAATTGGGGGCAGGTCTTCTTCTTAAGAAGGAAATTGATGCCCTTAGTAAGGTGGTCAATCATGCGGAAAAACCTATGGCGGCCATTATTGGTGGTGCTAAGGTATCCGATAAGATTTCCGTTATCTCCAACCTACTTCCTAAGGTGGATGTCCTCATCATTGGTGGGGGCATGGCTAATACCTTTATGGCGGCACAAGGCCATTCCGTAGGTAAATCCCTCCTAGAAGAAGATCGTATCCAAACAGCTAAGGACCTATTGGACCAAGCTAAGAAGGAAGGCAAACGCCTCTTAACGCCTGTAGATGTGGTTGTAGCAGCGGCTTTTGCCGACGATGCAGACCATAAGGTAGTAGACTTAGATGCCATTCCAGATGATTGGATGGTCCTTGATATTGGCCCTAAGACACAGGTTTTGTATGCAGAGGCCCTGAAGGATATGAAGACTATCGTATGGAACGGCCCTATGGGTGTATTTGAAATGGAACATTTCGCCAAGGGGACCAATGCAGTCGCCAAGGCGGTAGCAGAAGCTTCTGCTTATACACTAGTTGGTGGTGGTGACTCCGTTGCAGCTATCGAAAAATCTGGGCTAGCAGATAAGGTGTCCCACATTTCTACAGGTGGTGGTGCTTCTCTTGAATTCTTGGAAGGCAAGACCCTCCCTGGCATTGCATCCTTGACTGAGGTATAAGATGAGAAAGACGATTATCGCTGGTAATTGGAAGATGAATAAGGGCACAAACGCTGAGGCTAAGGCTCTTTTAGAAGATATTAAAAGTGGTTTGCCAGAACTTGGTAAGCTTGAAGTTGTTATTTGTCCACCCTTTACCGTCTTAGGTGGGGCTCAAGAGCTGTTAAGAAAAGTCCCTATTAAGTTGGGTGCACAGACTATGGAATATAGGACTTCTGGTGCATATACTGGTGAGATTTCTCCTACCATGCTCCAAGACTTAGGTATGGACTATGTCATTTTAGGCCATTCGGAGCGGAGAGACTATTATGGTGAAAGTGACCAAGCGGTCAATGAGAAAATCAAGGCCGCCCTTGCACATGGCTTGACGCCAATCCTCTGTGTAGGGGAGTCTCTTGATATTCGTCAATCAGGCCAGGCGATTCAATATATCAATGGCCAATTGATGGCGGCCCTCAAAGATATACCAGGCCAAGCCCTACCTGGTGTCGTGGTAGCCTATGAACCAATTTGGGCTATCGGAACAGGGCAGACGGCAACGTCCGCCCAAGCAGAAGAGGTTTGTCAGGCAATTCGGAATGAACTAGAAAACCTTTATACAAAAGACTTAGCCCAAGAGGTTTCCATCCTCTATGGGGGGTCTGTGAAGGGGGAAAATGCCTATGAACTTATACAGCAAGCTAATATTGATGGAGCCCTCGTAGGAGGGGCATCTCTCAAGGCTGATGATTTTATCTCCATTATTAAGGAAACACTAAGGAATTAATTATGGAACACAAAAAAGGTCCTGTCATGCTACTCATCCTGGATGGGTATGGCATGGGTGATGAAAATGATCCGACTAATGCAGTGGTGCAAGGGCACCCAGAACATATTCAAGCCCTATGGAATACATATCCCCATACGACTCTTAAGGCTTCCGGTTATGCTGTAGGCTTACCAGATGGGCAAATGGGTAACTCAGAAGTGGGGCATTTAAATTTGGGCGCAGGACGAGTAGTATACCAAGATTTGACGCGCATTTCTAAGGATATGGCGGATGGGTCTTTTTACGAGCGACCTGTTGTGAAAGACCTCTATGAACATGCAAAAAAGGGGACACTCCATGTCATAGGCCTAGTGTCTGACGGTAATGTTCATGCCTCTTTAGACCATATTAAAAATGTAATTAAAGGAGCTAAAGCATCGGGTTTAACCAAGGTATATGTTCATGCCCTCCTAGATGGACGGGATGTGCCACCTAAATCAGCTTTGACCTACTTAGAAGATCTAGCAACCTATATGAAGGAATTAGGCTGTGGTAAAATCGCAACCTTAGGTGGTCGCTACTACGGTATGGATCGGGATAACCGGTGGGATCGGGTAGAGGCTGAATATAAGGCTTGTGTTTATGGGGAAGGGGCCGATACCCAAGGAGCAAAGTCCCTAGCTGATGTGATTCAATGGGCCTATGATCAAGGGATTACAGATGAATTTTTACCTCCTGTGGTCTTAGATTCTGAGGGGACCATCCATAAGGGTGATGCAGTTATCTTTTGTAACTTCCGCCCTGATCGGGCCCGCCAACTGACCAAGGCTTTGGTGTTAGATGACTTTAAGGGTTTTGACAGACCCGGTGGCAAGAGAGATGTTTATATGGCTACTATGACATCCTATGAAGATGACCTACCAGTTAATTTGGTCTATGGTAAGGAAAAGCTAGAGGATACCTTGGGACAAGTGGTATCTCAAGCAGGTCTACGTCAATTGCGCATAGCGGAAACAGAAAAGTATGCCCATGTAACCTTCTTTTTTAATGGTCGCATTGAAGAGACCTTTAAAGGAGAGGATCGAGTCCTTGTACAATCACCATCAGTAGCTACTTATGATTTACAGCCACAGATGTCCGCTAGTGAAGTGACGGACAATGTCTTATCAGCTATCAAGGGTGGGACCTATGACCTCATTATCATGAATCTGGCCAACCCTGATATGGTGGGACATACGGGGAATTTTGAAGCCGCTAAGGAGGCCATTCATGCGGTTGACCTATCTACCCATGCTATTGCTGAAGCCATTAAAGAGGTGGGTGGCGACCTTATCGTCACCGCTGACCATGGTAATGCAGAGGTGATGGTCAACCATGAGACCAATGCACCCCATACGGCCCATACTACTAACCAGGTACCTCTTATCTTGGTTTCGCAAGCCCACAAGGAGGCTAAACTTCATTCTGGTGCCCTCTGTGATGTGGCACCGACCCTTTTAAAACTATTGGGCCTTACACAGCCTGACAAGATGGAGGGAAAACCGCTCTTTTAGGCACTTTAAAAGTGGAACCTATTGTATAAGTGGGCTAGCTAGTCTATGATAAAGATAAGTAGATGACGATTTAATTATTTACTAGGAGGCTATAACAATGGCAGCAATTATTGAAACCTATGCTCGTGAAATTCTTGATTCCCGTGGCAACCCAACTGTAGAAGTAGAAGTATTTTTGGAAGATGGCACTATCGGTCATGCAGCCGTTCCATCTGGTGCATCTACAGGGGCTTTTGAAGCTTGTGAATTGCGTGATGGCGATAAGGCGCGCTACGGTGGTAAGGGCGTTTTGAAAGCTGTGGAAAATGTTAATTCCATCATCGGTCCAGCTATTCAAGGCTTTGATGCAACAGAACAAGCAGCTATCGATAAGCTCATGATTTCCCTGGATGGTACTGATAATAAGTCTAAATTGGGTGCTAATGCAATCTTGGGTGTATCTATGGCAGTTGCTCGGGCTGCAGCAAAATCCTTGGATTTACCACTCTATCAATACTTGGGTGGCTTCAACGCTAAGGAATTGCCTGTCCCTATGATGAATATCCTCAATGGTGGTGCTCATGCAGATAACAATGTGGATATCCAAGAGTTCATGATCATGCCTGTAGGGGCTGAATCCTTTACAGAGGCTCTTCGTTCTTGTGCAGAGGTTTACCATACCTTAAAAACTGTATTGAAAGGGAAGGGCCTCTCCACAGGTGTAGGTGATGAAGGCGGTTTTGCACCTAATCTAGAATCTAATGAAGAAGCCTTGGAAGTAATTTGCGAAGCCATTAAGGCAGCTGGTTATGAACCAGGTAAGGACTTCAAATTGGCTATCGATGCTGCCTCCTCTGAATTCTATAAGGATGGCAAATATGATTTGGCTGGAGAAGGCAAAATCAAAACTGCAGAAGAAATGGTTGACTTCTATGAATACTTGGTTGGCAAATACCCAATTGTATCCATCGAAGATGGTTTGGCTGAAGAAGACTGGGATGGCTGGAAGGTCCTTACAGATCGCTTGGGCAAGAAGGTTCAATTGGTTGGTGATGATCTCTTCGTAACTAACTCTAAACGCTTGGCTAAGGGTATCGATATGGGAGTAGCTAACTCTATTTTGGTTAAGGTAAACCAAATTGGCACTTTGACAGAAGCCTTTGAAGCCATGGAATTGGCTAAACGGTCTGGTTATACTTGCGTAGTATCCCATCGGTCTGGTGAAACAGAAGATGCTATCATCGCTGATATTGCCGTCGCTGTTAATGCAGGTCAAATTAAAACTGGTGCACCTGCTCGTTCCGAACGGGTGGCTAAGTATAATCAACTTCTTCGCATTGAAGAAAACTTATACGAAACAGCAGAATACAAGGGTAATGATGTATTCTATAACCTCAAATAAGGTCTGATTTACCACAAAAAGGAGCCCTAGGCTCCTTTTTTGTTTGTTCATATAGGGAGCGCGACAAAAAAAGGCACCCCTAGGGATGCCTTTTTTGCGTTATGTTATAGAGTAGATGTCTCCAGTTGATGTGTTATGGAATGACCGAAGACTGGGATTAGTTTAACCTAATCCTTACGACCACAGGGTGGTATAGAGTAAGTAGAAAAAATGAGGCTCCTAAGAGCCTCTATTTTTCAAGCTGTGTTAGCGACCTATTAAAGAGCGTTAACTTTTGCAGCCAAGTTAGCTTTTTTACGAGCAGCTGTATTTTTGTGAAGAACACCTTTGTTAGCAGCTTTATCGATTACGGATGTAGCCTTAATGAAAGCAGCTTTTGCTTCTTCAGCTTGACCAGCAGCAACAGCTTCTACAGTTTTGCGAGTAGCTGTACGAACTTGAGATTTAACTTGTGCATTTTTGGCACGGCGTTCAGCGTCAGTTTTCACGGAGCGGATGCTAGATTTGATGTTTGGCAACGTAGTCACCTCCTCTTACTAAAGATACTTTTCCTGAATGATTATATCATAGGGCTTAGGTTGATGCAAGGCTTTTCCCACCCATTTATGGGGCCTAATTATGGTATAATAAAGCATATATTTCTATGAGGTGAATTATGAAAAAATTAATGATAATAGATGGCTCTTCTTTACTCTATAGAGCTTTTTTTGCCCTCCCACCCCTCAAGTCTGCTACAGGGCAACCGACCAATGCCGTGTATGGGTTCATGACCATGCTCATCAAACTCTTTGAAGACTTACAACCAGATTATACGGTGGTAGCCTTTGATAAGGGAAAGGTGACCTTCCGTACCGATATGTATAGTGATTACAAGGGTAATCGTCCTGATGCACCAGACGACTTGCGGCCACAGTTCCCCTTAATCCGCGAGGTCCTACAAAGTCTTGGCATTGTCGTCATCGAAAAAGAAGGCTTTGAAGGGGACGATATTATCGGGTCCCTATCCAAGAAATTGGCTGGACCTAATATGCAGGTCCACATTATTACAGGCGACCGTGACACCTTGCAGTTAGTTGATGAGCATGCATCTGTTATGCTCACCAAAAAGGGTATTTCCGACATGCTAGAGGTGACGACCGACAACATGACCGGCCTCTATGGTTATGGGCCAGATAAGGTCATTCAAATGAAAGCCCTCATGGGCGACTCCTCCGATAACATCCCAGGTGTTCCAGGGATAGGGGAGAAAACGGCCCTCAAATTGATTACCGCCTATGGTGATCTAGATGGTATCTACGATCACTTGGATGAGGTATCCGGTAAGAAATTGAAAGAGCGCTTAGAAGAGCATAAGGACTTGGCCTACTTGTCTCGCACCTTAGCAACCATCAAAACAGATATGGACTTAGAAGCTCAGCCAGAAGATTTTGTTGTCAATTACCATCCTACAGAGGTGGAACCACTCTTTCAACAATTGGGCTTTTCTAAGCTAACACCGCGCATGACCAAGGCCCTAGGAGGCCAAGACTTGGGTGGGGCAGATTCCCTTTTTGCTAGTCTTGAGGAGGTTGAGCCTATCTCCTATAAGGGGCTGGCGGGACTTACCGAAGACTACTACCAAGGTAAGGCCTTAGCCGTTCATTTAACTTGTGATGGTAAAAACCCATTCTTAAGCATTAAACAGGCCTTTCTCTACAATGGGGCTGAAGCAATTATCTTAGATGGGGCGGATCAAAAGCAGGTAGAGGCCTTATATAAAGCCTTGCAGGGAGCCTCCTTCATCATTACTAGTCAGGCTAAGGACCTCTTGCAGGTTTTCGCTTTAGACAAGCCCGCTAATATAGGTCTCAAGGATAAGGCGGGACAGGCTCGTCTCTTTGACCTCAGTCTTATGGCTTATCTCTTGGATCCAACGCGGACCAATTACGGCATCCTCTACCTGACAGAGCGCTTCCAAGTGCCGTCCATTCGACCTGTAGGAGGGGACCAAGAATCGCTCTCTATGGTTATGGCCCTCTTTGCTATGGCTGAGACTGCAAAAGAAGCTCTACAGGCAGAAAACTTATGGGATCTCTATGTAGACATGGAACTTCCCCTTGTCCGAACCCTATTAGTTATGGAAAAGAATGGTATCTATATAGATCCTGACAAGTTAGCGGCCACTCGTATTCAATTCAAGGCGGAAGTTCAGGAACTACAGGAGGATATCTACTCCTTGGCAGGGGATACCTTTAATATTAATTCCCCTAAACAATTAGGTCTTGTCCTCTTTGAAAAATTAGGTCTTCCTGTAGTAAAGAAGACAAAGACAGGTTATTCTACAGATGCAGAAGTGTTAGAAGTGCTTCGTCCAGAACATCCAATTATTGAGAAAATCTTGGCCTACCGGTCTGTGACTAAACTATTGTCCACCTATGTGGAGGGTTTGGGCCTTCTCATCAATGAACGGACACATCGAATTCACACTAGCTTTAATCAAATGGTAACAGCAACTGGGCGGTTGTCATCTTCTGAGCCTAACCTACAAAATATCCCTGTACGAACAGAAAAGGGACGACAAATTCGGGCTCTCTTCCTACCGGGGCAAGGCTATGACTACCTAGTATCGGCCGATTACTCCCAAATCGAACTGCGGATTCTGGCCCACCTCTGTGGTGATGAAGCTCTTATTAAAGCCTTCCAAGAAGGGGCTGATATTCATCGATTCACAGCCGCTGAAGTCTTGGGCAAAAAGCTTGAGGATGTGACTAGTGAGGAACGGTCCCATGCTAAGGCTGTTAACTTTGGTATCATCTACGGCATTTCAGACTTTGGCCTCTCCCGAGATCTAGGTATTTCTAGAAAGGCGGCTAAGGATTATATTGAACTGTATTTTAGTCGCTATCCTAAGGTGCGGGCCTATATGGACCAAGTCATTGCCAAGGCTCATGAAGAAGGCAAGGTCATGACCATGTTTGGTCGGATTCGCGTCCTAGATGATATCAATAACCGTAACTTTAATCGCCGGTCTTTTGCGGAGCGGATGGCTATGAATACTCCTATTCAAGGGTCTGCAGCAGATATTATAAAATTGGCTATGAATCAGGTTGAAGCTCGTTTGGAAGCTGAGGGTTATCAATCCCGTATGCTGCTTCAAGTACACGATGAGTTGCTACTAGAGGTGGTGGCATCTGAAAAAGAAGCGGTGGAAGGTCTCTTGCGGGAGGTTATGGAAGGTGTTGTTAGCCTATCTGTTCCTTTAGTTGTCGATGTGAATGCGGCCAAGGACTGGGCTCTCGTTAAGTAGGGGTTCTGATAGAGGAGATTCTATGTATAAGATTGGATTAACTGGTGGTATAGCTAGTGGTAAATCGACTGTTTTGAATTGGTTTAAGAATCATGGTATAGCTTATGTGGATGCCGATGTGGTGGCACGAGATATAGTTGAGCCTGGTAAACCAGCCCTAGATGAGTTGAAAAAGGCTTTTGGTCCTAGCGTTATTTTGCCGGATGGGACTCTTAATCGCCGGGCCTTGGGGGATATAGTCTTTCAAGATAAGGATAAGCTAGCAATCCTCAATAGTATCTTTAAGAAGTACTTAAGTCAGGCCTTTCAAGAGGCGGCGGACCAGTTTGAAAAGGATGGCGCTACAGCTTGTATCTTTGATGTGCCCCTCTTGATTGAACATGATTATTATAAGGATATGGATGAAGTTTGGTTGGTCTATGTAGATCCTAAGTCTCAACTAAAGCGTCTTATGGCTCGCAATAATTTTGATGAATCCCAGGCCAAAGCCCGCATAGGGGCTCAAATGAACTTGGAAGATAAGAAGGCTTATGCCCAAGAAATTATCGACAATAGTGGTGATCAAGAAGCGTTAGATAAGACCTTAGCGTCTTTTTGGGATAAGAAAAAGCACCTCTTTAGTCGCTAGATTGCTCAATTAATTGATAATCCATTAAATTCATGAGGTAGTGTAGTGAAAGTAAACACCTATTTTGCTTGGTTGGCTATCATTCTAGGCTGCTATTACTGGCATTATGGTCAGCCGTACCTAGCACGGGCTTGGGCCTATCCTCATACCCATGATCGTCTCATAGCAAGGGCCGCTGGCGATCAGGATGTGTCCCCAGCTCTTATCCATGCCATTATCCTTCAGGAGTCTAAGTATCAAGAAGATGCCCAGTCGGGGCGAGGGGCTCTAGGGCTTATGCAACTCATGCCGGATACAGCCCACTGGATTGGTGAACAATTGGATATGGAGGACCTGACGGACGACTACTTAAGTCATCCAGAAACCAATATACGACTCGGCTCTTGGTATATAGGCTATCTCTTGAAGGAATATCATGGAAATGAAATTTTAGCATTAGCTGCCTATAATGCTGGTCACGGTCATGTAGATCAGTGGATGGAAGACAAGGGTTGGGGTTATGATTTTAATGATCCATCAGCCATCCCTTTTCCAGAAACCCGCAACTATGTTGAGCATGTATTAGACTATGAAAGAAAGTATGAGGAACTTTATGGAAACCATCCTTGAGGCAGCGCGCCACCTAGATTATTCCTGGTTGCCGGAAAGCGTAGGGGCCTTTCGCCTTGTAGTGGATAAGGAACTTGACCAGGAGGCCAACCTGGTTCGTTATTTTCATTATAAAAATGATTTAGGCTGGCGATGGGATGCAGTTTATGACCAAGAAGTTCAGGATTATACAGTCCGCATCACCATGCCCTTATTTGAATTTGTAGATATCACCTTTGGGCGCGATAATTTTGAAGAATTTTGGGCCTGCTTACAAGAGCGAGCGGTTCAAGAACTGACCCGACTTTTGGTGGAACCAAGCCAGAACTTTTGCTTGGAATATAAGGACGCAGGAATTGCCGATTGGGATTTTTCTCAGGTGATGCCAGAAGAAGTCTGTGGCTTTGTGAGAGATATAGACCCTAAGCATGGGGTTCGTATGATTAATGGGTCTTATATCATTGGTGAGTATAGGAAGATGGATGATCGGTCTGGCCTTCTCCTCTTCTTTAATATGCTACGTCGGGAATTTTTTGCAGAGTTACGGATTCATAACTATCCGGAGATTAACCATGATCTGGATGCTAGCAATATAGAGGGCCTTGAAGCGGCCCTTAAGGAACAATTGGTTCCTATCTTGGAAAATTTAGAATCTCGCCTCTAGGAAGTAGAGATGAAGACTTTGAATTGTAGGTCTACAATTGCATAAAATAAGGGACTATGCTATACTGTAGTTGAACTTTTATACTAGCTTTTTAAAAGAGTGGGCTTTGGCTCACTCTTTCCTTTATAATAGAAGAAAATAAGGAGGCGAAGACTGTGAAAAGAGACGCTGTTGAAGAACTCGTATCGACTATCGTGGAAGCTATTATAGCCGACACTGATATGGAACTAGTTGACGTCGAATATGTTCGTGAACGGGACTGGTATCTTCGGGTTTACTTGGATAAGCCGGGCGGTATCGACTTGGATGACTGCCAAATGGTCAGCCAACAATTGAGCCAGAAACTGGATGAGAAGGATCCTATTACAGATAACTATATGTTAGAAGTATCTTCTCCCGGTTTGGATCGGGCTTTGAAAAAGGATAAGGACTTTATTCGATACAATGGTCGGGATGTGGATATACAATTGTTTACCCCCCTGGAAGGGTCCAAACAATATACAGGCCAACTCAAGGGCTTCACAGATAAGACTATCGATATCATGGTGGATGACAGCCTTATTACTTTTGAAAGAAGTAGTATAGCGCAAATTCGTTTGCATTTAGATTTTTAAATCATCTTGGAGGACTAATAGTGAGTCAAGAATTAATTCAAGCAGTTGCTGTATTGACTAAAGAAAAAGGGTTTGCACCAGAACTTATCTTTACATCCTTGGAAGATGCCTTGGTTCAAGCCTATAAAAAGGAAGAGCGGGCTAATCCGGAAGCGCGTGTAGAAATCAATCGAAAAACGGGGGCCTTTACCGTATTCGCTAAGAAAACAGTTGTGGACCAAGTAGAGGATCCAGAATTGGAAATCTCCTTGGAAGAGGCGCAAAAGATCCACAAAAACTATGAAGTTGGCGATACCGTTGAAATCGATGTAACCCCTAAAAACTTTGGTCGCTCTGCAGCACAAGCAGCTAAACAAATGCTCATCCAATCCCTTAAGGAAGCAGAACGGTCTGTGGTATATGATGAATTTTCTGAACGGGCAGGAGATATCGTAACCGGCATTATTACCCGTGTAGATGGCCGTAATGTCTTCATCGACTTGGGTAAGACAGAAGCTATTTTGCCGGCTAGTGAGCAAATTGAAAGCGAAAGCTATCACGAAGGGGATCGTATCAAATGCTATATCGTGGAAGTTAAAAAGACTACACGGGGTCCACAAATTATGATTTCTCGTACCCATCCAGGCCTCTTAAAGCGGCTCTTTGAATTGGAAGTGCCCGAAATTTATGAAGGAACTGTAGAGCTCAAGTCCGTTGCCCGTGAACCAGGGGCACGGTCCAAAATTGCCGTATACTCCCGCGATGAAAATATCGATGCTGTTGGTGCTTGTGTAGGCCCTCGTGGTCAACGGGTACAAACTATTGTGGATGAATTGCATGATGAAAAAATTGATATCGTTAAGTGGTCTGAAAATCCAGCAGAATATATTGCTAATTCTTTGAGTCCAGCTAAGGTCGTATCCGTAGAGGTAAACGAAGAAGACAAGACTTCTCGTGTTGTTGTTCCAGACTATCAATTGTCCTTGGCTATCGGCAAAGCTGGTCAGAATGCACGGTTAGCAGCCAAATTGACCAACTGGAAGATTGATATTAAGTCTGAATCCCAAGCGAAAGAAGAAGGTTTTGATGGCGATATCATCGCTTCTCTTGGTTAGGAGAGTGCTATGAAGACTAAAGCGCAACCCATGCGGACCTGCGTAGGCTGTGGGCAGCCCTTCGTAAAAAAAGACTTGCTCCGCATAGCCATGAATGCAGAGGGTCAGATCCACATTGACCCTACGGGGAAGGCGCCAGGCCGAGGTGCTTATATATGTCCTAAATTAGATTGCTTGGAGGCAGCCTATAAGGGGCGGAAGTTGGAACGGTCTTTTAGAGGTCCTGTGTCCAAGGAAATATATGAAGCGCTACGGACGGAGTTGAGTCATGAGTAAGGTCATGAATTTACTTGGCCTAGCCCAACGGGCTGGCAAGGTGGTGTCTGGGGATTTTATCGTAGAGAAAGCCCTTAAGAGCAAGAGTGTTAAGCTCCTTCTCCTGGCCACAGATGCGGGTCCTAATAATGAAAAGAAATACAGACACTTGTCTGATGTTTACCATGTTCCACTTCGCATTGTGGCGAATAAGGAATCCTTGGGACATGCCATTGGAAAAGAATTACGTGTCGTAATAGCTATACAAGATCAAGGTTTTAGTCAATCGATGATTGATATAATCGATAAGGAAGATTAAGGGGGAATTTGATGTCCAAAAAACGTGTTCATGAAATCGCAAAAGAACTCGGCGTCACATCCAAGGAAGTGATGGCCGTATTGCAACAGCATAATATCCCTGCTAAAGCAGCGGTGAGTTCCGTTGATGAGAAGGGGTATGAAGTGGCTAAAGCTGCTTTTAATAAGGGTCAAGCACCTAAGGCAACAGCCACTGCAGGATCCGTAAAAGAGACACCTAAGACAGAGTCTAAAGTAGCCCACAAACATAGCGTTGGTTCTGACTACCGTAAACATCGTAATGAACAACGGCATAATCAAATGGCTGCAACTAATCGCTTGGAAAAAGATGGGCAAGTGAATGCTCATAAGCCAGCAAAATCAGCCTCTAAAGTGGTAGAACCTAAGACTGCTCCACAAGTGAAAGAAGGCAAAGTCGCTCGACAAGCTAAAGAAACTAAGGCTGCACCACAAGTTAAAGAAGCTAAGGCTGCGCCACAAGTGAAAGATACTAAGGTTGCGCCAGTGGCTAAGCAAGAGTCTCATAAAAAAGGTGGTCAAGGTAATCCAGACCATCGTCATGAATCTCGTCATAACGATCGCAAGGATAATCGGAATAATGACCGCCATGATAACCGCAATGATGGCCGTAATGATAAAGGTCGTAACGATCGTAATGATACTCGTAATGACCGTAATGATAATCGCAGTAACGATCGCAATAACGATCGCAAGAATAAAAAGAATAAAAATAAAAACAAAGGCGGGAATCGGCCTCAATCCCTCGTGGCTTCTTCTATGAAGAAGAAAAAGGATCGCGTTAAGCACCGTAATGAACAATACGTTCAACAAAAAGAAGAAGAACGTCGTCGCGCAGAGGCTGCTATTGCTACGGAAATTGAATTGTCCGGATCCTTAACAGTAGGCGAGTTTGCTGAAAAGATGGGGCGCCCAACTTCTGAAATTATCAAGAAATTAATGCTATTAGGTGTTATGGCTACAATCAACCAAGAAATCGATGTAGAAACCATGACCATTGTAGCGGAAGACTTCAGTGTTACCGTTAAGGAAGTGGAGCCAGAAGCAGATGCGACAGAAATTGAAGAAATCGTTGATGCTCCTGAAAGTTTACAACCACGTCCACCAGTTGTTACCATCATGGGCCATGTTGACCATGGTAAAACATCCCTCTTGGATGTGATTCGTAAAACTAATGTTACCGCTGGCGAAGCAGGTGGTATTACCCAACATATAGGGGCTTACCAAATCCGCTATGAAGGCAATAAAATTACCTTCCTCGATACACCAGGCCATGAAGCTTTTACGGCTATGCGTTTGCGTGGCGCTCAATCTACAGATATTGCGGTTCTTGTTGTCGCTGCTGATGACGGTGTTATGCCGCAAACCATTGAAGCCATTAACCATGCTAAATCTGCGGATGTACCAATCATAGTAGCCATTAATAAGATGGATAAACCAGGTGCCAACCCTGATCATGTTAAGCAACAATTGACCGAACATGGTTTAGTGCCAGAAGAATGGGGTGGGGATACCATCATGGTCCCTGTATCTGCTAAGAAACATCAAGGGATTTCCGAGCTGATCGAAAACATTCTCTTGGTAGCAGAGGTGATGGAACTCAAAGCTAACCCTAATCGTCGGGCTCTAGGTGTCGTTATCGAAGCCCAATTGGATAAGGGGCGTGGTCCAGTATGTACTATGTTGGTACAAAAAGGCTCCCTTCGTATTGGTGACTCCGTCTTGGCTGGTACTGCCTATGGTAAGGTTCGTGCTATGACCAATGAACGGGGCGAAGCGGTTAAGGTAGCACGTCCATCCATGCCAGTGGAAATTCTAGGTTTCAATGATGTTCCGCAAGCCGGTGAAATCATTGATTCTGTTGAGGATTCCCAAGCACGTTCTGTTGCGGAAAAACGGATTGCTAAGGTGCGGATTGAAGAACTTAAAAATAAATCCAAGGTTACCTTAGACGATATCTTCAACCAAATCCAAGAAGGGGAACTCAAGGATCTCAATATCATCATCAAAGCGGACGTACAAGGGTCTGTGGAAGCACTCCGTCAATCCTTGGAAGCTATTAAAAACCCTGAAGTGCGTATCGTTATCGTCCATGCTGCGGTAGGGGCTATCAACGAATCCGACGTTATGTTGGCATCCGCATCTAATGCAATCATCATGGGCTTCAACGTACGTCCTGATGCCACTGTCCGTAAGGCTGCTGAGAAAGAGAAAGTTGACCTTCGTACCTACCGGGTTATCTACGATGCTATTAACGATGTAGAATCCGCTATGCGTGGTATGTTGACACCTGAATTCAAGGAAGTTATCCAAGGTCGTGCAGAAGTACGTCAGGTTATTTCTACGCCTAAAGCTATCGTTGCCGGTTCTTACGTACAAGAAGGTGTGATTACTAATACCTCTGACATTCGTTTGATTCGGGATGGTATCGTTGTATTCGAAGGTAAGGTTGACTCCCTCCGCCGCTTCAAGGATGAAGTTAAGGAAGTTAAGCAATCCTTTGAATGTGGTATTTCCCTTGAAGGCTATCGCGATATCAAGGAAGGCGACATTATTGAAGCCTACACCATGGAAGAAATCGCACCTCAATTATAGGAGGCCACTATGAGCGATGTACGGGTAAGAAAATTACAAGAATTTATTAAACAAGAAGTGAGTCAAATGTTGATGCGGGGCATGAAAGATCCCCGTATCGGCTTTACCACTGTAACTGATGTAGAGGTGACAGGGGACCTTCGCCAGGCTAAAATTTACGTGTCCTTGTTTGGATCCGATAAGGAAAAGGCAGATACCCTTCAGGCACTTAAACATGCACGGGGTCATGTCCGGTCCGAGTTGGGCAAGATTTTGAACCTCCGCCATGTACCTGAAATTGATTTTGATAAGGATACCAGCTTGGATTACTCCATGCACATTGAATCATTGATCAATGAAATTCACCAAGGACCTACATCCACTGAGAAAGAAACAAACGATGAGCAAGATAAGTAAAGCGCAGCTTAAAGAAGCTCTAGCATCTGCTGAGTCTATTGCCATCACCGTCCATGTAAGACCGGACGGTGATGCTATGGGCTCCCTCTTAGCTATGTATGAGGCTTTAACCAGTCAAGGTAAGGACGTTCGTATGGTTGTGGACGATACCATTCCTAAAAAGTTTGCTAGCCTCCCTTATGGCGACTGCATCGTATCAGTAGACCAATGCCACAATTTCACACCGGATATGTTACTCGTATTGGATGCGAGTACATTTGAAAGAATTGGTCGGGTAGGTGCACTCTTTAGTGCACCTATTTTTAATATAGACCACCATATTTCTAATAGTGAATTTGCGGATGGTCTTTATTTGCGGGCTGATTTTGCAGCGACCTGTGAAATCGTGGCAGATATGTGCCATGATTGGGCTTGGCCGATTACTGAAAGCATGGCCAATGCTCTTTACATGGGTATTGCTACGGACTGTGGTTTCTTTAAATTTTCTAACACTGGGGTTCATACCCTGGAAATGGCGGCTCTCTGTGTAAAAGCTGGAGCTAAACCGCAGGTTATATCCGAGCGAATTGAAGCAACCTCTGCCCTTCGCCTAGAGATGACTAAGCGGGCTATGCAAACCATAGCCTTTTATAAGAACAATACCATTGCCTCTATTGAACTGGACACTTATGCCATGGATCAATTGGGGGATGATACGGATGGATTTGTGGAACTCATCCGCAATGTAGATACCGTAGATATTGCCATTTTCCTCAAAGGGGAATCTCCTAATCGAACACGGGTCAGTCTAAGGTCCAAAGAGTCTGATGTGAATGCCATTGCCCAACAATTTGGTGGTGGTGGCCATATTAGGGCTGCTGGTCTCACCATCGATGGAGATATAGAAGAGGCTAAGCGCCGTCTTTTGGAGGTAATGTAAATGGACGGGGTCATTTCCTTCTTAAAACCACCAGGCATCACCTCTCATGATGCAGTAGGAATTTGCCGCCGACTCTTTAAAGAAAAACGGATAGGTCACTCAGGAACCTTAGATCCTTTGGCCTATGGAGTCCTGCCAATCTTTTTGGGTAAGGCTACCCGTCTCATTGAATATACAGGGGACTTTGCTAAGACCTATGTGGCTGAGTGTCGTTTGGGCACCTTTACGGATACGGAGGATGCTTCCGGTAATCCTGTAGTCCTTCCAGAAGAAGCTGCTATGGCTATTCATTCTTTGATGGCTCAGAAGGCCTATAGGGACCCTAAGCAAGTCACCATGGAAGACCTTCGACAGGTCATAGGTGGTTTTCTCGGACTTCAAAAACAAGTGCCCTCTATTTATTCAGCTATTAAAATTAATGGTAAGCGGGCTTATGAGTATGCTCGGGAAGGGATTCCTGTGACACTCCCATCGCGGTCAATTGAAGTGATACAGCTAGAGATATTGGCCTATGCTTATCCTTTCTTTACTATCAAGGCCACTGTGTCAGGGGGGACCTATATTCGATCCCTCTTACGTGATATTTGCTTGGCTTTAGGTGTGCCGGGAACTATGACCCAGCTTTGCCGGACTCAGGTAGGTCCTTTTTCTATCAATGAGTCCTTCATGGCGGAAGAGATTATGGTAGATGGACCTAGCCTGTTACAGCCTGCTGACCTAGCCATTAGTCACTTGCCTAAGTTGGTTATTAATGACCAACAAGAACTAGCTCTTACACAGGGGAAAAAATTGTCCCCTAAAGAGGGCTTGTTAGAGACCCAGGTGGGTCAGATCTATCGCGTATACGGACCTCGTGGATTTATGGGGCTCGTAAAACGGGATCATAGGTCCATTAAAGTGGAGAAAAATCTATTCTTATGAGAGTTTTACATTCCTTTGAGGAATTACACACAATTAAGCAGACAATTGTATATGCTTTGGGAACTTTTGATGGCATACATAAAGGACATCAAGCTGTCATTGGTGCAGCCGTAGAGCAAGCTAAGAAGGTGAATGCGGTTACGGTGGTTTTTACCTTTGACACCCATCCCTTGTCTGTACTAGCCCCTCATAAGCAACCTAAGACCATTCTTCCCAGAAGAGATATGGAAGAGGTAGTGGCTGCCCTAGGCGTAGATTATATTTTGGAGTTGCCTGTTTCCCAAGAAACCTTAGCTATAGGCGCGCAGGACTTTTTAATCGATTTGACAGAGGGGCTTTCTGTAGCGGGCTTTGTGATGGGAGAAAACTTTTCCTTTGGTGCAAAAGGGCAGGGATCACCTGAATTTTTAGGAGC
>URSE01000013.1 GCA_900550455.1 uncultured Veillonella sp.
TTAAGTAGATATAAGTATTATACTATAGGATAAAATTGACAAGCGAGGTTATCATGAGCAGCGGTCGCAGCACAGAAGAATTAGCCGGCGTTCACGCCCTTGGCCATACCACAGACTACCCAACAGATTACGCCCCTCAAGTATTGGAGGCCTTCCAAAATAAACACCCAGAAAACGACTATTTCGTTAAATTCAACTGTCCAGAATTTACTTCCCTCTGCCCTATGACAGGGCAACCGGACTTTGCCACCATCTATATCTCCTATGTACCGGACCAAAAGATGGTAGAGTCCAAATCCCTCAAACTCTACCTTTTCTCCTTCCGCAACCATGGGGACTTCCACGAGGACTGCATCAATATCATCATGAAAGATTTGATCAAACTCATGGACCCTAAGTTCATCGAAGTATGGGGCAAGTTCACCCCACGAGGGGGTCTTTCCATCGATCCTTATGCCAACTATGGCAAACCAGGTACGGACTGGGAAAAGACGGCAAAAGAACGCCTCCATTTCCACGATATGCAACCAGAACGGGTAGCCTATCGCTAATGAAAAGGACCTAAGAACCAACACCAAGTGTGGGCTCTTAGGTCCTTTTTTTATTACTAATCTATACATTTCCCTCTTCATGAGCCTCTGCTTGGGCATCCAAAATGGCTGCCCCCGGCCCCCATGTCTTCTGAAGAGCTAAGATGCTATGGGCATCAGACCCCACCACATAGGGAAGACCAAGCACATAGGCCATGCCTTGTATATAGCGGCTTGGATAGACCTCCCCACAATATTCCTTGGATAGACCGGCCAAGTTATAATCTAATTCCCGTCCTTGACTCTTAAGGGTCCGGAGAATTTCCAAAACTAGACCCTTAGACTTGTCATCTAAATCTGACTTCCAATGGAAGTAGTGATTAAACTTCTTAATCCTATCTAGATGGCCAATACGCTTAGGTCGATAGGGGCCAAAGTCCGTCCTGACGCCCTTGAGGAGGGTCTCAAAATAGCGCCCGTAAAGAAGATCTTGCTGATCAATCCAAGGGCCAAAGGCATTTTCAAATTCTTGAGGGCTATAGTCTAGACACCAGTAACCACCAGCCATACCCTCCATAAAGTGAAGGGATAGGATATTATCCCCCGTCACAGGCCCATATTGGTCTAGGAAGGACCTAGTATAGGATTCAAAGCCAGGCAAGTAATCTACTTCAAAACCTAAGGAAATATCAATGGCTTCGCCATATTCCTTTTGTAAATCGTTACCCAAGGCCAGATAGGTCTCCACCTGGTCCAGGGTAAGGGCTGCTGTATCTAGCGCCTTCTTATCCCCTAGATAGACCTTACTGAACTCGACTGGCAAGGGTGCGTGCTCGGTAAAGCAGATTTTTTCCAAATGCAGTTCAATGGCTTTTTCCACCATGAGGGCCGTCTTATCCCCCGACCCATGAGGGCACAATTCCGTATGGACGTGGCCATCCACCCGCCGATTGCGGTAGCGATTGATGCCAAAGACTTCTGCTTCCCTAGTACCTTTCATAAAGACTCCCCTTGGGCTCAAAAGCCCACACAAAACTCCCTATACTTAGACATAGAGGGCATACTCAACAGTATCCCTATATTGCCCCTGCTTAATACCCACTTCCCTAAGGGTACCTACATATTCAAAGCCAAAGGCTTCGTGTAATCGTTCACTGGCTTCATTGCCAGCGGTGATGACAGAGACGATGAGGTGAGTCCGGTCATCTCGGCGCCCCTCTTCAAGAATACTTGCTATCAACTTAGAGGCGATACCCTTACGGCGATAGTCAGGTCCTATATAGACGGACAATTCAACTGTAGATCGGTAGGCCTCCTTGGTTCGGTAGGCAGATAGGCTGGCATAACCTGCCACTTGTCCGTCTAGCTCAGCCACATAGAGGGGATGATTATCCACATTGTGAGCCTCAAACCAAAGAGTCCACTCATCCAAAGTACGTGGTTCCAAATCCAGAGTTGCCACACCATGAATGACTTCGTAGTTATAAATATCCAAGAGGGCCGCGATATCAGCCTCTTGACCACGTCGAATTACAATCTCAGACACTGACTCTTCTCCTTATATCATAATGCCTTAATTATAGCATAAAAGCCTAGAAGGCACAGTTTCCACCACCAAAGAAACAAATAGGCGTGTGAAAGCTAGCCCTCTAGGCTTTATCTATGTGATGCTTAGAGCATGAGATAAGCGGTCAGTGCAATTAAAATTGCCATAATAGCATAATCCAAGCTGCCCGGCTTAACGGAGGTAGCAAAGGAGTGCCCCTTGCGACCAAATCCTCTCAATTCCAATGAGAGAGCCATGTTCTCAGATTTGGATAAAGATTTTAAGAGAAGTGGTTGAATAACTGTCGCATAGGACTTGCACTTCTTAAAAATATTACCCTCCATAGAGAGACCTCGGCAAGATTGAGCTTCTTGTACAGCCCGACTTTCAGCGATAAAATCAGGTACAAATCGAAGAGCCGCTGTGAACATGAAGGCATAGGTATAAGGCATCTTACATTGGAGCACCAATGTAGCCGTCAAATCCTGCAACTTAGTAGTCGTCAAAAGCATGACAAAAAGAAGGGTCATACAGAGCATACGGCCCCCTACGACGATAGCCGATTCCCATTGGCCGGATACCAGCCATTGGATAAGCGCTAGAACAGCCGCAAAGAAGGCCAGACCCAAGATGGCCTTCCGTTGCTTATAGAGGATGGTCGTAAAGGCCAAGAAAGCCAACTCTACCAAAGCCAAAATAAGCAAGTGGTGCCAGTCTTTCAAAAAGATTGCCCAAGCGGAAATAAGAAGGGTCATGAAGATTTTTGTAATCGGTACTAAACGTTCCATAGGTCCTCCTTATTTACCAAATTTTTCAATCATAGAAGCGGTGAATTCATCCATGGAGGCACAATAGCCGAAACCAGGGATGGAGGCCGACAGACTGACACAAGCCGGCCGAGTTAGGCCCATGGCCAAGAGTTCTTGGTCGGAATGATTCGTAAAGAGCTCTTCTGGAGTTCCATCAAAGGCCTTGGTTTGGTTGCCCATGATAATGGCCCGCTTACAGTGAGCTGCCATGATTTCCATGTCATGTGTGATGAGGAGGATGGTAACCCCTTCCTTGTTAAGGGCTTCTAACAGTTCTATGAGTTCCCGTTTTTCTCGCCCATCTTGGCCCGATGTAGGTTCATCCAAGATCAAGATTTGTGGATTCATAGCTAGGGCAGAAGCGATAGCCACCCGTTGCTTATCCCCCCGGCGGAGGGTCGGTGGATACTGGCCGGCCAAAGGGCCAATGCCAGTCCGTTCGAGAGCAGACTCCACAACCCGTCTGGTATCATCCGACGATAACCCCATGGTTTCTGGACCGAAAGCTACCTCTTGCACAACTGTCGGACGGAACATTTGTCGGTCCGGTTGTTGGAATACATAGCCAATGTACTGGCCTCGCTCACTAGGAGGCGCTTGGGTAATATCCTGACCCTTATAGATAATATGGCCAGACTTAGGCTTTTCAAGGCCCACCAAAAGGCGCGTAATGGTCGTTTTCCCTGACCCATTACAACCACCAATAGCTATGAACTCACCCTCTCCGATGGTAAAGCTAACGTCAGAGAAGACATCTTTATCCTTGGTATAACCAAATTGTAGGGATTTAACTTCTAGCATTAGCCTTCACCTCCAAAGCTTTTCAAAGCAGCCTTGGCCCCTTCAATGGTCAACCATGGCTCATAGACTGGAACCCCGCCGCGACGGAGGTCCATAGATGCCTTGAAGAGAGATGGCAAAGCATCCGTATAAATATTATGTTCGTACATATACTGTAGGGTTTCAGACAAAGACGCATCGCAAGCTACCCGGCCCTCTACCAAGAGGACCATGCGGTTCGCATATGGCAAGATAGCATGCAGATCATGATCGATAACTACCACGGTAATGCCATAATCCTTGTTGAGGGCCCCCACCAAGCGGTAGAGTTCTTCTGTCCCTTCTGGATCCAAGGAAGAAGTTGGTTCATCAAAGACCAAAATGGATGGGTTAGTCGCTAGAACGGAGGCGATGGCCAAGCGTTGCCGTTGACCTCCAGAGAGGGAGGAAATAGCCCGCTCTTCCATACCTGTAAGACCTACTTGTGCTAAGACTTCCTCCGTGCGAACCTTGATAGCATCTGCTTGGTAGCCTCGGTTTTCAAGAGCAAAGGCTACTTCTTCTTGAACGGTCATAGTCACTAATTGGGTGTCATAGTCGGCCAAGACCACGCCGATATGGTCAGCGATGGTGGGAATATCCACTTGGGTTGTCGCCAAGCCATCCACAAAGACCATACCCTTCATAAAGCCCCCGTAGAACTTAGGTACAGCCCCAGTCAAGGCCATACAGAGGGTAGATTTGCCACAACCAGCTGGTCCGGTGATAACCATAAAGTCCCCTTCTTGGATAGCTAGGTTGATATCCTCTAAAACAGGCTTCTTATGAGGATCATAGGAGAAGGTCAGGTGCTCCACAGAAATCTTACCCGCTTGTGAAGGCTTCAATTCCAAGTTAGAATGGTCAGATTTTTCATGTTCTGCCAATTTTACAAGACCTCGTTTAGCGAAGAGGTGCTTAGCAGGGTAGTACATAAGGGGTGCCGCCACAGCATTAACTACCGCCACGAGGAGAACGATAGGCCACATGCCCTTGAGATAGATATTCACATCTAACCCCATAACCTGCCAAAGAATGGTAATGAAGATAGCCCCAGAAATAACCGTCGTAATGAGGGTTAAGATAACTGGCCCTATATCCAGCTTGCCAAAATAGCGTAGGCGCAAGCGCTCCAAGAGGTGCATGAGGAAGCAACAAGCCAAGGCCCCTACCGGCTCTGCTGCCAAGTTCCCATAAGGAAAGGCAGACTTAGAAGTAAGAACTCCCAAAAGGGCCACCGCTAGGCCAATCCCCAAGGTCTGTCTATAGGTAGGCCGGGTTAACATAATGGCCGCACAATAGGCTGCAATAGGCCACGATGGAGTAATACCAGCCACACTTGGACTAATCAAGTGGAGGATTTCCCCCACCGCAACTAATAGGACGGTTACGGTAATCCAACGGAACTGCCCGCCCTGTTCCTGACGATAGACCAAATCTCGCACATCAATTTTAGTGCTCATAGAATGGTCCTCCTTCCCTATACGAAAATAGACTAAGGCCTTACAAGACCTTAGTCTGGTACATACAATTTAGATCTTTTTAACGAATTCAGACTTTAAGGCCATAGCACCAAAACCATCAATCTTACAATCGATATTGTGATCGCTATCAGCTACGAGGCGAATATTTTTAACTCGAGTACCTTGCTTTAAGGTAGAGGCCCCCTTCACCTTGAGGTCTTTGATGATGGTTACAGTATCACCATCTTGTAGGACATTGCCATTAGCATCACGTACGAGCAAAGCTTCTGCCGCTGCGTCCGCATCTGCTTGTGTCCATTCGTAGCCGCACATAGGGCATACGAGCATGTGCCCATCCTCGTAAGTATATGCCTCGTTACACTTTGGGCAGTTTGGTAATGTTGCCATGTCTTCCTCCAAAAGAAATAAATACATTGCCTCTATTGTATCAAATTTTCTTGACATTTTCATCTGAAAGTCCCTCTAAACAAGCTAAAAGCCCCTAGGAAGATAGATGCTATCTCCCGAGGGGCTAGGCGCAAAAAGTGAAACAATAGGATTGGTTTTAGAAAAGAGGCACCATCTTAGCTAGGTCAGGATGGCCAGAATCCCTAAGCTGATCCCGCCAGGACCAGAGAGCATCTACCACCGCAGGATAGTGAAGGCGGATGAGGAAACTGTAATAAGTGACATCATTTTCAAAAATCGCTAAACGGTTGAGCTTGTAAAGGTCATCACCTGGTTGCACATTGCCTGGTGCTACTGTAAAGGCCATCTTATAGTTAGCCGCTTGAGCCGCATTGCGGACAGCCTCATTATTATAACCACCAGGATAGGCTAGGTAATCCACCGAATGGCCCACCACAGCCTCAACAGCCTGCTTGCCCTTAACCAGCTCTGAATACAGCTCTCCTTCTGGAATGTCTGGCAAGCGACGGTGAGTATAGGTATGACCTTCTACAATAAACCCATTAGCATCCATAGCCCGCAGTTGGTCAGCCGTCACGAAACGAGGACTCTTATTGATATCGTCTCCTATCATAAAAAGGGTGGCAGTAAAGCCATGTTGTTTAAGAATAGGTAGAACGTTTTCGTAGTTATCGATATAGCCATCATCAAAGGTAATGACGACTGGCTTGTCTGGCAGTTCGGCCTCCTCTGTCAAATAAGCATAAAGTTGGTCCACGCTAATGGTATGGAAGCCATGGGAGGCCAAGTAGTCCATTTGTTCCCTAAAGGTCTTAGTGGGAATCGTTAAAGGGGTCACATACTTATCATTGACCTGATGATAGTTGAGAACTGGTACCCCCACTACCTTATAGGACCTAGATCCATACCAGGCAGCCACAGCAATTCCCCCTACTAGGAGACTTAAGATAATAAGGGCGATGACAAGGCGGAGAGTCCACCGTTTAGCTCTTTGAATCATATACATAACACCTGTTAAACACATAGAAGCGAGCCATACTTATGGCTCCTACAATACTAGAAAAAAGGTAGGTCCCCAAATTCACAAACAACCTATAGGCTACTTAGAAATAAAGAACCCTAGTTGAGTTTTAAAAGGGTTTTGGCGATGAGCTTGGTCCGCTCCTTCATAGTCGCCACCACAGCATACTCGTCTACCGTATGGTTGCCATAACCGGCCACCCCCACAGAACAGAGAGTTGGAACTCCTTCATCCGCCTCGTAGGAAGAATCGGCCCCACCACCTACATACTTTTGATAGATAGGGCCCATACCCAATTCTTTAGCAGACTCTTCTAAGAGCTTAAACATATGGGCCACCCCTTCTGTAGTTTCCATAGGAGGCATAACCACCTTAAATTCCATACGAGCAGATGTACCCTCCACATAAGGATGGTCCACAATAGCTTGGAGTTTATCCCTGACCTCTTGTAGTTGGTCCAAGCTTTTAACGCGAATATCAACCTTCATGTGGGCCTCTGCAGGGACCGCGTTAGTAGCCGTACCTCCAGAAACGATACCCACATTATAAGTAACACCTCGATCATAGTCTGTGAGAGCTTGAATTTCGATGATTTTGTGGGCCATTTCTAGGACTGCAGACCGCCCTTTTTCAGGAGCAATACCCGCATGAGAGCCCAAACCCTTGATATCGATGTAGGCATTAGCGCCACCCTTACGACCGGTAACGATCCCATTATCTTCATAGCCCGTTTCAAAGTTAAAAGCAGCCGCCGCACCCCGTACAGCAGCACGAAAATCTTCCACCCCTGTAGAATATTGGTGACCAACCTCTTCATCACCTACAAAGACCAAACGGATAGGATGCGCCTTATAGCCGCTGGCCAAGAGGGCCTTAGTCAAGAAGAAGGCCATGGCTACGCCACCTTTCATGTCTACCACACCAGGACCATAGGCTTTACCCTCCTTAATGGTGAAAGGGCGTTCCTGGGTTACTCCATGGGTGAAGACCGTATCATAGTGACCAGAGAAAACAATAGGGGCGCCAGGAGCCTTTTGATTGAAGTCGGCGATAATCATATCTCCTGCTTCTTTATAGTCGGTCGTCCTAACCTGACCACCTAAGGCCTTATAGTGATCCACGAGAAAGTCTCGTGTCTTATCACAGTCCACCTTATCAAAAGAGCCAGACTCATGCATAACCAAGTCCTTCCAAAATTGGATTATATCATGTTCGTGGTCATCTAGGTATTGAAAAATCTTTTCTTCCATCATCATGGTGGGCCTTCTTTCAAAATCAATCTATATACTCACCACAATAAGGGATAAAGAGATTGCCGTCAAACACAATTTACGCATAGACCAATATCAATAAATTATATAAAAGTAATGCCCACTAGTACCAGTCCCCTATGACAGCAAGCGATAGACTAAAAACAGGAAAGAGCCCCTACCGAAGTAGGAGCTCTTTCCTGTTTGAGAGTGTGTATTGTGTGTTTAAAAGGGATGTCTATATAATAGCCAATACATATTACGAAACAAGGTGTATTCTATAAACAATTCCTTACCATTTCCTAGGGATTTCATAACAGGCAGAAACTAGACCTAGCCTTGGCTTCCAATAGGTTAGCCCGATCCTGAGCTATAGCTATCCAGTGTTCAGTAGGTCAACTGGGAGTATACGGAATAAGGTGCTAAAAGGTCTCGCCCCTTGAGGTCTTCCAACTCAATGACAAAGGCCAATTCCACCACTTGGGCCTCTAGTTCTTCCACCAATTGGGTCATGGCCTTAGCCGTTCCACCGGTCGCCAAGAGATCATCCACGAGTAGAACACGGGCCCCCTTATGGATAGCATCCTTGTGGACCTCGATGCTATTAGATCCGTACTCTAGATTGTAGGAAGCAGACAAGACCTGAGCAGGTAACTTACCGGGCTTACGGGCTGGCACAAAGCCAGCACCGATAGCATAAGCTAAGGCTGCACCAAAGATAAAGCCTCGCGCCTCTGCTCCCATAACATAGTCGATATTCTGCTCCCGATAACGATCCACCAAGTCATCCATGATGATTGTGAACCCCTTAGCATCCTTTATGACCGTAGTAATATCTCGAAAGATAATACCAGGCTGAGGAAAATCGGGAATAGCCCTCACCAGGGATTCTATATAGGATCTATCTTGAGGTTCCATAATTCTTCCTTTCTACTGTTAACAAGTGACACCCTACACCTTTTCTCCTAGGAATGAATACTCATACATTTCGCTGCCAAATATCCTCCACCAGGTCTTGATGACGCTCGAAATAAACCGCTACGTAAGAGCATTCAGGAACCACTTGATAGCCTTTCTTCTTGGCATAGTCGATCATAAAAGCCGTCAATTTGCCAGCCACCCCTTGGCCTTCATAGTCAGGCTCCACATAGGTATGAGGGACAGTCATAATCTTAGCCTCCAAGGAGAAGGTCATTTGTCCCACCAAGTCGCCTGTCTCCACAGATGTCGCCACAAAAAGGCCTGTTTTCCCCATATCAACAGTCGCAATTTTAATCTCTACTGGTTCTTGTCGTCTTGCCATAGTAAATTACTCCTTTTCCTAAATCCTATATCTCATTATACCTACTTTTCCCCTAGAGGGGCTAGAAAAAAGGACACCCAGATGGATGTCCTCTCAGAAGTCATAGCTTCTACTTCATTCTATTTTTTAAAGAATATATGGTTACCCAAGGCAAGGGCCCCAGGTCCAGCGAAGATTAAGAAGAAGAAGACCAAGGAAAAGGTCAAAGCCAACTCACCCTTGTTGAGCATAGGGAAGAAGAATTGGCCTCCTGCACTGTGGATAAAGAAGTAGGCATAAGCCATTTGGCCAGATGCCAAAAAGGCTGCAGCACGGGTAAAGAGCCCCACTAAAATGAGTAAGCCCGTCACTAATTCGATGATGCCGCCCACCCCAAAGAGGGATTCCAAGGGCACAGCGCCCCCAAAGATACCAAAGGTCTTATCCAGGCCGTGCAATAAGAGCATGTAACCCACAATAATCCGCAAAAGAGCTAGAGCATAAGGTTGAAATTTATCTAAATTCATAGAGACCTCCTTGTCGCTAGGAACTACTAGTATAGCAATCCGCCCTAATCTTAATTTAATATTTTCGATATGTCAACAGAACTAATTACCCCATAGGATCTATCTAGCCAATCTAAGATCACTCATTCAATCAAAGGCCACGTAAACCTATTGGGTCTTATTCCTAAAGAGCCAAGCCGCCAGTGGTAAAGTTACAGCTGCCACAGCCAGCATAGGGACAAAATCCCAAGCCACATCCACTAAGCCCGCCCCTTCCAAGTAAATGCGACGAACCGCATCAACCGCAAAGCGAAGGGGATCTATATAGGTCAGGTACTGGAGAAAGAGAGGCATATTATGAACTGGTGTCGCAACGCCAGACAAGAGATTTAGGGGTAATACGGAGACCAAAATATAAACCAAAACCTGCTGCATATTGCGGGCTAGGGAGGACAAAATCAAACCAAAGCCCGTAGCAGACAAGGCAAAGACAGAAATGACCGCCAGAATGGCCCAGAATGACCCACCTACAGGAACTTGGAACCAAAAACGGGATAGGAGAAAGAGGATAGACGATTGGACAATCCCCACCACCATAGGCGCTAAGGCCTTACCGAGGAGAATTTCAGACTGAGTTAAAGGGGTCACTAGAAGTTGGTCAAAGGTCCCCTGCTCCCGTTCCTTAGCCACGGACATACCTGCTAGCATGATAATTTGAATAAAAGAAATCATAGCGATTAAGGATGGGAGGAAGTTCCATCGGGAAATTTGGTTAGGATTGTACCAGGTCCGAGTCATAACTGTCACAGGACTAGTCAATCCATGACCCTCATTATAGGAGGCCACCATGGATCCCATATAGGCCTCAATACGACCCGCTATGGATGGATTACGGCCATCCAGAAGTATTTGCATGGGGGCCGTCTGCCCACTTTCAATCTTATCCTCAAAATCCTGAGGAAAAACAAGGGCAAAAAGGGCCTCTTCTGATTCAATCATGGGGCCCACGTCATTCACATTGCCCAGAAGAGCCACCCGGTGAAAAATACCTGTTGCCTCCACGTGGGCCATCATATCTCGACTGGCCCGACTGTGGGACTGGTCCACCACCACATAAGGGACTCGAACTAGGTCATAGTTGGCCGCATAGCCAAAGAGGAACCCTTGAATGATAACCCCCATAAGCAAGATAAAACGAAGGCGTGGATCCTTAAGGAGGGATAAGATTTCCTTTTGGAACATATATTTCAATTGTTGCCAGCGCATCAATCCACCTTCTTTCTAGTCAGCCAGAAGGTCAGTCCAAAGAAGACCAAGAGGTAGCCAAAGAGAATCAGAGAATTTTTGATGATCAAATGCCAGTCATTACCCACGAGAAATAGAGACTTCAAGAGCTGTAAGTAGTAGGTAGTCGGAAAGGCTTGAGATATGAGCGCGATGACAGCCGGTTCCGAATGAAGGTCAAAGATAAAACCAGATAGCATAACGGATGGCAGGAAACTCACATAAATGGACATCTGACAAGCCACGAACTGACTCTTGGTGACGGCGGAAATAACCAAACCGATACAGAGGGCTACCAGTAGGTAAAGCATAGAGGTCCCCAAAATGAGAACCATAGACCCCCGCATAGGAAGATCATAGAGGATACGTCCTGCTAGGAGACAGAGGACTAGACCCCCTACGGCCACAAGAAAATAAGGAAGCATCTTAGCTAGAATAATCTCCCAAACCCTGACGGGGGTGACAAAAAGGGACTCAAATGTTCCCCGCTCCCACTCTCGAGCCATGACCACAGCCGTCAGAAAGACACCCGTAATGGTCAGTACCAGCATGAGAATACCTGGTACAAAGAACCAGGTGGAGGTGTTGGCATCATTAAACCAAAGGCGGCTATCTACGGTGACAGCTCCATAGCCTTGGTTACCAGCGGTAACAGCCGCTTGGGCTTGGGTCACCTTAGAGAGGACTGCTGCCGACACATAAGCCCCTGTCACTTGGGCCGTAGTGGCATCCCCACCGTTGAGGATTAGCTGAAGCCGAGCATCTCCAACCGTAAGCTTAGAGGAAAAATCAGGAGGCACCACCAAGATAGCATCCACATGATGGGCCTGTAGTAGCTGGCTAGCCTTTTTCACATCATAGACATAGGTAGGATTAAAATATTCCGACCCTTCCGTAAAGTTGACCATCTGGCGGGCCGTCGGGGAATTATCCTCCAAAACCACAGCCATAGGCACATGTTTAACATCTAGAGACATGCCGTAGCCTATGATAAGGATCAAAATAAGGGGGAGGACAATGCCCATGAGGAGGGTAGAGTTATCCCTAATCAATTGGCTAAACTCCTTGCGAATCAAGGCACCTAGCCTCTGTAACGATGGATTCATAAACTCACCCCCTTGACTCTTCAACAATGCGAATAAAGATCTCATTCATATCTGCCTGAGGGGCCCCCATCTCTTGCCGAACCTGTGATGGTCTCCCTAGAATTAAGAGCTTGCCCCGGTCCTGGATGATAAAGCGATCGCAATATTCTGCTTCCTCCATGAAGTGGGTGGTAATGATGATAGTCGTTCCCTCTGCGGCTAAGCGGGTAATCCGCTGCCAAAAGGCCCGACGAGCCAAGGGATCGATACCAGAGGTCGGTTCATCCAAAAAGAGGATAGACGGCTTATGGATGAGACCCGCCGCCATAGACAAGCGCTGCTTATACCCCGTAGACAGTAGGTCTGCCGCGACATTCCGCTTGGAGGCCAGGTCGAATTCCACCAACAGTTCTTCGATGCGGTCCTTGAGGGCCTGTCCTGACAAGCCATAAGCACCACCGAAGAAGCGGAGGTTTTCATAGACCGTAAAGGCTCCATAGAGGGAGAACTTTTGAGCCACATAGCCAATATTGGCCCGCGCCTCCGTCCGGGCGGTTCGTAGGTCCACACCCACCACGGACAGGGCTCCCTCAGTAACCGGCGATAGGCCACAGAGCATCTTAAAGGTGGTGGTCTTGCCAGCCCCGTTTGGGCCTAAAAGGCCAAAGATTTCCCCCTGATGAACATCAAAGGTCGTGTGGTCTACGGCCACGAAATCGCCGAACTTCTTGACCACATGGTCTACCTTGATGACTACAGGGTTAGCCTCTAGATCCACCTGGAAAGAAGGGAGCTCTTCAGACCTTATCCCAACATACGATAGGTCTTGAGAAGGCTCCTTTGGTTCCAAATGGGCCTGGGCCTGACGGAGGGTCATCATAAAGGTATCCTCTAGACTAGAAGGGACCTCTTCTACGGTAACCCCAAGGGGGGCTAACCAGGGTATAGAGTCCCCTAATTCACGCGTAATAAAGCGGACCAAGCCATGGGATGGAACCGCATCGGCCACTCTGGAATCATCCAAGAGTCGACTCTGCAAGACCCGCGTTGGCAATCCCTGAGGCGGCTTAGCTTCAAAGCACCGGCCTTGGGCCTCCTGGGCCAATACCTTAGGATTATTAGCAGCTAAAATATGGCCCTTGTTCATCATGTAAACCCAATCGCACTGAGCTGCTTCATCCATATAAGCAGTGGATACCAGAACAGATAAGTCATCAGCCTTGACCAGTTCCTGCAAGACTTCCCACAACTCCCGCCTAGAGAGAGGATCTACGCCTACTGTCGGCTCATCTAAGATTAAGAGCTTAGGAGACCGGACCAAGGTACAGGCCAAGCCTAACTTTTGTTTCATACCACCGGACAGCTTACCAGCTAGTCTACTAGTAAATTGGTCTAACCCCATCATGGTTAAAAGGCGCTTAAAGCGCTTAGGCCGAATTTCCTTAGGTACGCCGTGAAGGTCTGCATAGAGATTCATATTCTCCATGACAGACAAGTCCTCGTAGAGACCAAACTTTTGTGGCATATAGGATAATTGGTCCTGGACCTCCTGGCTATGGTCTTTCACAGATAGACCAAAGGCCTCTAAGTCGCCGTCATCTGCCACCATAAGGCCACAAACTAGGCGCATAAAGGTAGTCTTGCCGGCCCCATCAGGTCCGATAAGAGCTGTCATCTGCCCCTTGTGGATCTCTATATCCACATGGTCTAGGGCTACTAAATCGGATCCGTCCGCATCCTTAAAGACCTTATAAACCTGACTTCCCTTTACAAGTACATCATCCATAGGGCCCCCTAGTCAAAAGTAACCGTTGCCGGTTGCCCCATACGGAGGACATTAGTAGGGTCTTCCACATAGATCCGCACTTCGTAGACTAAATCAGTCCGAAGATCGTTGGTTTGTACTGTCTTAGGTGTAAATTCAGCTTGGTCAGAGATATAACCCACTTGACCATCTATACCTTGATCTAGCCCATCCACCTTAACATGAGCCGCTTGCCCTTCATAAATGCGGGATAATTCCCTTTCATTTACATAAGCCCGAATCCACTTCTTGTTGAGAACAGATAGCTTAAAGACAGGTTTTTGCGGTGAAGCCATATCCCCTACTTCCAAGAGGCGAGACCGGATAATACCATCCGATGGAGCTACCAATTGGTATTGAGAGAGGACATATTCCTGCCGTGCCAACTCATCCTTGAGGGCTTGGAGGTTAGCCTCCGCTTGCGCTATATCTTCTGAACGAGACCCATTAACTAGTTTTTGTAACTCCGCTTCCCCTTGCGCTACTTTTGCCTTGGCCCCATCATAGTTAGATCGTTCCTTGTCGAATTCCAACTCGGAGATAACCCCCTCTTGGTAGAGACCTTGCTTACGACTGTAAGAGGATTGGGCTAAATTAAGAGCAGCCCGGGCTTGATCGACTGCATTTTGAGCAGCCTCAATATCTTCCGACCGGGATCCATTGAGCAACTTGGTAACAGTCGCTTCTTGAGCGGCAATTTGAGACTTCAACTTGCTAATGGCTAATTCTAGTTCACGACTATCCAATTTAGCCAAGACTTGACCAGCCTTAACCTGATCTCCTTCTTCTATAAAAATTTGATCAATCCGATCTGAGGCGCGAAAGGCTACAGATACCTGACGGACATCCACATTCCCCGACAGGGTCAAAGGGGCATGGGCCGGTGCATAGACCTCTGTATAATAAGTATAGGAGCCACCACCGATGACAAGGATGGCTGCCAAGGCGCCACCAATTATATACTTTCTCTTATCCATCTAACCATCTCCTAGGAAAGAACACGTACATTTCTGACATATCGATTTTATGATACATTCATACACTTACCATTATACTCCTCTTAGAACTTGTATAGCAGAGGAAGCCCGTAAACAGTCTATAAATTTTACACAAAAAACTGCACAAGAGACGGGTCACTGTCCCTTGTGCAGTCATAGAATAATCTGTATAAAAACCTCTACTAAAGCCCATCCAAAATGGACTCTATCCCCTATAGGATGGCGTCAACCACCCACTGAAAGGCCTTTAAAATGGTCATTTGGAGGGGTCTAAAAATATAGGAGAAGATCGGCGTATTGATAACAATCAAGAGGACGATAAAGGTCCCCCAGGAAAAGTTCTCCAATTTCATCCGCCATTCCCAAGGAAGGAAAACCGTCAAAAGACGGCCCCCTGGAAGAGGAGGAATAGGAATGAGGTTAAAGATAGCCAGACCAATGTTATAAGCGATGATCAGGTAGATCATAGTATAGGTAGACTTGGACATAGGGATATCCATGGCCAAGGCTAGAGACAAGCCAAAAAATACGATGAAGGCTACAATCAAGCAAGTCACAGGACCAGCAAAGGCCAAGAGCATCTGGTCCCTCTTAGGGTCCTTAAAGTTGGACACGTTCACAGGCATGGGTTTAGCCCAGCCCAAGCCGGCCAAGACCAAGGCAATGGCCCCAATAGGATCTAAATGGGCCAGAGGATTAAGGGTCAAACGATTATAAGCTTTAGGCGTAGGATCCCCCAACCAAACAGCTGCTCGTGCCTCACCATACTCAAGTGCCACGATAGCGATAATCATGGCTGGAATGCCCAAAATAATACGGGCTATATCAAAATCAAACATAGGATTCCTTTAGACTACTTAGCTGTCTCTGCAGCTTCCTTAGCCTTTTTAACTTCGATGTACTTAACGATACCATCTACAGCTTTTTTAGCCTCCCGCATAGCGAGAACAACCGTAGCTGGACGGTGTACTACGTCGCCACCAGCGAAGACCCCTTCACGGGAGGTCATGCCGTAGCAATCCTCTTCTTCAGAGGTGATGATGTAACCGCGGTCATCGACCTTAATATGGTTACCTTGACCGATGAGGTTGGACATTGGTTTATGACCAACAGCGATGATAACCTTATCGGCTGGCATGGATTCGATCTTGCCAGTGCCAGATACATTACCTTCTTCATCAATGGATTGGACTTCATATTGGAAGGATTCAACCTTGCCATCCCCTTCCACACCTACAGGGGATGCAAGCCACTTGAATTGGATGCCCTCTTCCACAGCTTCTTCGTATTCAGAAGGGTTGGCCGGCATTTGCGCTTGTGTCCGACGATAAGCGATAGTAACGGACTTAGCACCGCAGCGAATGGATGTACGGGCCGCATCGATGGCCACATTCCCAGCGCCGATGATAACGACCCGGTCACCAGGTTGTACTGGCACTTCAAAGTCATCCAATTGACCATTGAGACGGAGTTGCTCTGTGGTCAAGAGGAACATGGCTTGCAAGACCCCTGGAAGTTCTTCGTTTTTGAGTTTCACCGTTGCTGGTACATGGGTACCTGTACCAATAAATACCGCATCAAAACCGTCTTCGTTAAGAAGGGCATCGATAGTCTTATCAGGGCCGATAAAGGTATTGCAGACAAATTCTACGCCCAAGTTTTCCAAGCGTTTAATTTCGCGACGGACGATGGTCTTGGACAAGCGGAATTCAGGAATACCGAAGAGGAGGATACCACCTGGTTCAGGTTGACCTTCGTATACAGTTACCTTACAGCCCAACTTTGCCAAGTCACCCGCTACAGAAAGACCTGCAGGGCCGGAACCAATAACGGCAACTTTACCATTATTTTGGATAATAGGGCGGGTCTTGCGTTTGATGTGAGTGGATTCGAAATCAGCGGCAAAACGTTCTAACTTACCAATATTAATAGGTGGCTTTTTAGCCTTGTTCATGATGCAATGGCCTTCGCATTGCTTTTCACGAGCACAAACTCGGCCACAGATGGCAGGCAAGTTAGTCCGTTCAGCCAAGATATCGTTAGCTTGGCCAAAGTTCCCTTGGGCGATAGCCTGGATAAAGCGAGGAATTTCATTGGCAATAGGACAACCAGTCCGGCAGAGAGGTTTAGGGCAATTGAGGCAACGATTCGCCTCCGCCATAGCCTCTTCCATGGTATAATCCTGATCAAATTGTAATTCCTTTAATTCTGTTTGTTCACTCATGGCACATGCCTCCTAAACAAGACCCAAAACGATCTTTATATCAGTGCCCTTCCAAGGATGCCTTCCTGTGAAAGTTACACATAATACGCTACCTAATATTTTAATTGGCGGACCTTATGACCGTCAAGAAAAGGGAGAGAAAGTTCCACCCAGCACGACAAAAACAAAGCCTAGCTTACTCGATGATACACTGGCACATACGCATCGTAGTCAGGGCCGCTTGGTGGGATTCCACCGTCACACCTGCGCAACAGCCAGCTTTTACATGAAGGGGTACCTCCCCAAGACCTGCCTTCAAAATAAGGGCATTGGAAACGACGCAGATATCGGTGCACAAACCAACTAGGGTAATGGACTCAATCGCATTCATATTATGTAAGGCCTCCAAACGGTGGAGGAGTTCTAATGATCCAAAGTTAGGCTTATCAATAAAAATAGGGGTTGGCATGCCAGGTCGACCCTCTGCCGCCTCTACTAGGCCCTCTACAATTTGCCAACCAGGGGTCCCCATTTGGCAGTGGACTACAGGTAGATGTTGACCCTCTTGGCTGGCCAAATAAGACTGATCATGACTATCGCGAGTAAATATAATCGTGCCCTCAAAGGATGCAATCACATCCTTTACCTTAGGTACGATAGCTTGAGCCTCAGGCGTTCCCAAGGATCCATCTACAAAATCATGTTGCATATCAATGACGACTAAAACCTTCATAGGATAGCCTCCTATTTACCATATATCACATACCAATCGCTAAACTCATCATATCATAAGAATCCCATTATACTAGTACTTCTTATGATATGATAGGTATGTATAGATTGTATGGTATTTTATAAACTTAATTCCTATTTCTGCGAGGCCTCCTATGAAAGCTCTTATTCGTACCTATGGGCCACCTCTTTTCCACTGTATCAATGATTTTGGACAAGGCTCACTAGCGGCCCTAATCCCCTTCTTTATTAGTAATTTCAACCTAACCTATGCCCAAGCGGCAACCATCATTTTCTGTAATACAATCGTCGCCTCCATTGCCCAACCCGCCCTAGGCTATATAGCTGACAGGTGGCGGGTTCCTTGGTTTATCCCCTTGGGCTTCACTATTACCTTAGTCTCCCTTTCCGCTATCTCCTTGGCCACATCCTATCCTATGATCTTAATCTTGGCCCTCTTAAGCGGCATAGGGGCGGCCCTCTTCCATCCGGAAGCAGCTCTCCTAGTCCGTCGCCTCCAATCCCATGAACTCGGTAATGCTATGGGGCGCTTTGCTGTAGGCGGTAGTGCTGGCTTTGCCTTAGGCCCTCTCATTGCGGGTGGTGTCTATATCTGGGGCCCTTACTTCTTGTGGGTCTTCGCCCTAGCGGCCCTATTGGGCCTAGGCCTTTACTTCTATGCCTTTACAGGCTATCAAGCGGGGGCTAGTACAGACGCAACGCACCCTAAAAACCGCCACAACCCACTCGCAGGAGACAAAAACGATTGGCCTTCCTTCGGCAAACTCTTCTTTATCATCGCCTCTCGATCCATTCTCTTCTCCACCCTCTCGATTTTTATTCCCATTCTCTATATTACGGTTCTCCATGGGTCTCAAGAAACATCTAGCCTAGCCCTGACCCTCTACTTTGCCTTGGGTGCTATTCTTACCTATCTAGGTGGTTTCCTATCCGATCGATTAGGTTTCCTCCGGACCGTGAAAGTGGCCAATCTAATCTTCTTACCATCCTTCTTAGTCTTCCTCTTCGTCCCTACGACTTGGGCCTTCTTCCTAGCTATGCTTCCTATGGCCTTCGGTGTCTTCTCCCAATATGGGCCAGTTACCGTTTTAGGGCAAAAATACCTGGCTAAGAATGCTGGCTTTGCCTCTGGTATCACCTTAGGTCTAGGCATTACACTAGGTGGCTTAATCGCCCCTTATATAGGTCACCTGGCTGATATCTACGGTGTCCAATCGGCCTTGGAAATCCTCATACCAATCGGGCTAGTGGGCCTCATTATGTGCTTCTTCTTAAAGGAGCCTAACTAAAAATAGCCCTTATCAGGGCCTTATAAAGGTATAAAGCCAAATAGGCACACAAAAAGCACGGAGTAACAACTCCGTGCTTTTCTTTTGTTTCTAATCATGAGCAAGCTTAATATTTTTTATTGACTAATCACATAACAAGGTTCCAAGGCTGCTAGTACTTTTAAAAAGACTTAGTCATCTTTACTTGTCCATCCAGGTCTTTCCAAGTAAAGGTCTTACCTTCCCAAATCATATAGCCATGGTGGCTGCCCTCCTTAGGAATAGACACAGACCCAGGATTCATATAAGTATAGGCCCCATGATTCTCATCAGCTTCATGGTCGCGGCACACAGGGATGTGGGTATGACCATGAAGAAGGATAGTCCCATCCGCTAAAGGAGGCAAGTTCTTTTCGTTATAGACATGGCCGTGAGTAGCAAAGACCGTAAGGCCGGAATCCACTAAGAGGGCATAATCAGCCAGTACTGGGAAGTCTAAAACCATTTGGTCCACTTCAGCTTCGCAGTTCCCCCGTACGCAGAGGATCTGGTTTTTCAAAGGATTCAACATAGCAATAAGGGCCTTTGGATTGTATTCCTTAGGCAAGTCATTACGAGGGCCGTGATAGAGGATATCCCCCAAGAGAAGAAGCTTGTCTGCCCCTTCACGCTTAAAAGCCTCTAGCATTTTTTCTCCGTAATAAGCGGAACCGTGTATATCGGATGCGATAAAGTATTTCATGGGACAATCTCCTTATTATAAATTCCTGAACTCATTAATTTTTCTATTATTTTAATTCATTAAAAGCGCTCTGCTAGGTCTATCCTATGTAACAAGTCTCGTGCCAGCTCTTGAGCTTTATTAAATTTTTCATTGGATAACACCATAAGTACAAATGTGTCTGTTCCAATATCCATACAAGCCAATGTATGCTTTTCCCATATGGCATTGAGATGAGCGCACCAGTCTGTAATTGACTGACTTTCCTTTAAAAACATCTCGTCTACAGGCAAATTATTACCATCTGCTAAGCTATGTATCCTCAATAGGATATCCTCTAATTCAGTTTTCCAAGATATCTCAACAGCCCGTCCTTCTGAAAGCAGTATCTCGTATAATTCCCACCAGGCATCCTCCAAAGTATCCATAGAATCTACCTGTGCCTTGGATATCAGAACCTCACCTCGTTTAGAATCACCTGACAACAGCCTAACAAGTTGGGCAAACTGTAATTTGGACTCCTCCCCATTCGTCTTGTCTACTTCTACATACAAACTAGGATCGGGTAGCCTATGTTTTTTTATAAAAGACCGCATCATCTGCACTGCATCAGGATATGTCACCCCACCTATACGATAGCTTTTACCATCTACCTCTAACAGTAGATCTAACCTATCCAAAGGCTTCCCCAAGCGAGCTTTCATAGCTGTACAACCATTAATGGCATGTGGCGGATACAGGTCCATATACATATCATAGCCACTTTGCATCGCCTTGAGAGAATTATCTATTCCAATTATATGAAAGCCCTTACCGTCATAACTAGTACTCTTTATTTTCCATTCTTCGTAAGTATCGAAGAATGTTTCCATTATCCAATTATAAATACTCATCCCTAAGCTCCCATATATACCATGTGTAAGGATATCAGATATTAATAGTAGTAATATTGATTCCTGACTTCATAAGGCCATCGGATATGACTCATGGCATACTCGAAAATGCCATTGGGAGCACTAACAACAGTATCATGACCCCGTTGCATAGTATTAGTATAATACCGCCACATATCATCATGCCATTTACTAAAGTGCCAGGTTATAACTTCTTTTAACTTCCCGTCTTTAACCAACTTAGTCGATACCGAGAAAGCTTTGCCAGCACTAGACTCACGATAGCCTAGAGTATCATCCATAACATAGATATCCGTATTCTCAGAATCCCAACGTGCGACCCAAACATCAGTAGCCCCCGCATTCACTCCCGTAAAACCTACCAAAATGCCTACAAGCATTAACCCTGCAATCAATTTATTCTTCATATACCCTTACTCCACTATGCATAATCCTAATTGTAAGGACAGCGCCCTTACATCAGTGAATGGTTAACACACAACTATCTACTAAAAAATGATTCACTGATTTCTTTGTAATCGGATTCAAAAGTAGTTTGATTAAATAGACTCTTTAAAAATTGAAACTCTTTTTCTTTATTATCTAATATCTCTCCCCAATCCAATAGTGATTCTATTTCATCATAATCGTCCATACCCCATATTTGATTTTCTTTAAC
>URSE01000014.1 GCA_900550455.1 uncultured Veillonella sp.
ATTCTTATATAATAGAAGTATTATAATCGATAAGGAGACTAATATGAATGAATATATTGCTTTAATTGGAACTGGTGGGACTATCGCTGGGCAAGGGACTTCTGAAACGGATTTAACGGACTATACTCCAGGTCTTTTGAGTTTGGAAGATATCTTAGCAGATGTACCTCAAGCGCAGGATTACGGTCCCTTTCTCTATGAGCAATTTTCCAACATAGAAAGTTCTGATATTAGGGAAAACGACTGGATGGCCTTGGCGCAGCTGGTCCAAGCTTATGTGGACAGGGAGGATGTGGCAGGTCTCGTCATTACCCACGGAACGGATTCCATGGAGGAAACCGCTTATTTCCTTAACTTGGTCATCGATACGGATAAACCCATTGTGCTTACAGGATCCATGCGTCCTGCTGGCGCCTTGTCCGCTGACGGCCCTTTACATCTTTTACAGGCTCTTCAATTAGCACGGACGGAACGGGCTTGGGGGCAAGGGGTCTTGGTAGCCCTCAATGGATATATCGATGGGGCTCGGGACGTGACTAAGCAAAATACAACAGACGTTGCCACCTTTGGAAACCCTATCTTTGGTCACCTAGGTATCATCCAAGATGGGCAAGCCCACCTCTACTATGCGCCAACCCGTATACATACGGAGTTTTCTAACTTTAAAGTGAGTCACTTGGTCCGCTATGCCACTAGTCATAAGCCGGCGTCAGCTACTAATGTGCTACCGTCGGTGGCGCTCTTGACCTGTTATGCAGGCATTGAAGGAGCTCTTGTGGATGCGGTTCTATCGACTAAGCCGGATGGTCTTGTCTTGGAAGGACTAGGGCATGGGACTATTCCTAAGCAGGTTATCGAAAAGACCGCTAATCTTGATATCCCTGTGGTGCGGGCCTCTCGTACGGGATCTGGCCTAGTATCGACTGTGGAAAGTGACAAGGAGAGGGGTTATTTGGTGAGCGACTCCTTACAGGCACAGAAGGCCCGGATCCTTCTTATGCTCTGTCTGGTTAAGGGCTATGATAAGGATCAGATTAGACAAGCTTTCAAAGAGTATTAATATAATCTTATCGAGATGAAATTCGAGCTAGGTAAATTGGTAATAGGAGAAATGATTATGGGATTTTTTGACGCCTTACAGGCTTCCGTTTGGAAGGGGCAGTTTTGGGCTGACAAAGTTAACGAATGGCTCAAAGGGCATTTGGCAGATATTATATTAGCCATACTCATGTTCATTGTGGGTTGGTTTATCCTCAAGTTTATCGGATCTTCCTTGTCCAAATTCTTGGTGAGGAGAAAGTATCAAACGTCGGCTACTAATTTTATCTTAAAGTCCGTTCATATTTTTCTCCTGGTCTCTCTGATTATGCTCTGCTTGGAACAGGCGGGGTTACCAACCTCTAACTTCATTGCTGCCTTTGGAGCCTTCGGCATCGCAGTTGGTTTAGCCTTGCAAAACAACATGTCCAACTTTGCTTCTGGCGTTTTGATCCTCCTCATGCAGCCACTGCAGGTGGGGGACTGGGTGAGGATTAACGATAAGGAAGGGCGCGTACAGCGGATTGACTTCATGTACACAGAAATCCTAACTATTGATCGACGGACGGTCTTTATCCCAAACTCCTTAGTGACATCTCAGGCTGTGGTTAATTTTTCCCATGACGATACTCGTCTGATTGAATTATATTTTGATATCGGCTATAACAATAATCATCATAAGGCTATTGAGGTACTGAAGGATGTCTTTAAAAAAGAAAAGTTCATCATCAATCCAGAGAGAACGGAAATTGGCATTTCTGAATTTGCGGAAAATTCAGTCCGTATCAAGGCTTTACCTATGGTGAGGTGGTCTAATTTGGGGCCCGCTAAGTATTCCATTCTCTCCCATGTAAAAGATGCCTTTGATGCGAATGGTATTGATATTCCATATCCACAACGGGTTGTTTATGTAAAGAAGGAGGATGCTCATGGCCCTAACTCATAAGATGATCCTGTGGGCTATCTTGGGCCTTGCGACCTTGGGGGTTAGTCCGGCATGGGCGGCTACTATTGATGGGGAAAGAGATGCAGACCCTATTGTGGTGGTGAAGGAAGCCGGTAAGGCTTCTGATCAGATTCCTGTGGAGGCTATCTTTGCCGGTTTTCCTAAGGCACCTAGCTTGATGCCTGACTTGCGGGAGACCCCCTTGCAGGTAGAAGAAGCAATCGATACCCGGCCTAAGCCGCAAGCCCCTACGACCATTGCCGGCGCAGCCTGCCTCATCAATGGTGACACTAATGAAATCTATTTTGAAAAGAATGGCACCCAGTGGATGCATCCGGCCTCTACCACCAAGGTGGTAACCCTTCTAACGGCCCTTCGCCTTCATGGAAGTCGCCTTGATGAATTGGCCTCTATCTCCCCCTATGCAGCCTCTATGGAGCCTTCTATCTTGGGCGTCCATCCTGGCGATCAAATTACCAAGCAAGCCAATTTAGAGGGAATGATGGTGGTCTCTGGCAATGATGCGGCCGTGGTAGCAGCAGAAAATACATCTGGGTCTGTAGCTGCTTTTGCCCAAGAAATGAATAAAACGGCCCTTATGACGGGGGCTACTAGCTCTAACTTTCTCAACCCTAACGGTTTAACCCAAATGGGTCATCATTCCACGGCACGGGATTTGGCTAAAATAGCTGCTTATGGCATGCGGATTCCTATGTTCCGTGATTTTGTAGGGGACGATTACTACGAAGTACCTTGGCAAAATCGGCCTCATGAAACAGAGCGAACCACCAATCTCTTTATTCGCAACAAGTACCCTGGGGCTAATGGCCTCAAGACAGGGTATACGGAAGCGGCTGGCGATTGTTTAATCGCCTCCGCTACCCGGGATGGACATACTATGATTGTGGTCCTCCTCAATGATGATGACCGATGGGTAGATGCCCCTAAATTCTTGGATTATGGCTTTGCTATGGCGAGGAATAGTGATGGAAACTAAAGAATATTCATTTTTTGCCTTCCTTCATCGCATGAAATACATTGAGCGATGGGGGCTTATGCGCAATACAGAAGCTGAAAATATACAGGAACACAGCCTTGAAGTTGCTATGATAGCCCATAATTTGGCTACTATGCGCAATACTTACTTTGGGGGCTCTATAGATCCTAATGAGGTAGCTGTCATGGCCATGTTCCATGAGGTTTCAGAAATCTTTACGGGTGATATGCCAACGCCCATTAAGTACTTTACCCCCAGCCTTCGGTCCCTCTATGGAGAGGTGGAAGGACTGGCTCAGGAAAAGATGCTGGCTACCTTACCAGAAGAGCTCCGCCAGGCCTACCGTCCCTTTATTACGGAAGCGGAAAAATCCGAACTGTGGCCCTTGGTGAAAGCGGCGGATACTATGTCTGCCTATATGAAAGCCCTCTATGAAGTCCATGCTGGGAATGAAGAATTTAGAGTAGCCCGTGATTCCATACGGGTTAAGTTGGAAACCCTTCATATGCCGGAAGTGGATAAATTTTTGGAGGACTATGTGCCTGCCTTGACCAAGTCCCTAGACCAGCTTAATTATTACGACATAAAAAAATAAGTGGTCCCCAGGTCCAGTTCATATTAGAGAAGGCCTTGCCAGGATTAGTAAGGCTTCTTAAGTACTACAAAAGGCCCTGCATTGCAGGGCCTTTTTGTTGTAGGCTTCAAGCTTAACCGGAGTGGTTCGACCATAAGGCGTTATAGACTAGTATTACTGGGAATCCCTCTCTCTCTCTTGGAGGGGTACCCTTTCTTTTTGCTTGTCCATTCTATTCTTATAGCTTCCGTCAACATAGGTTTGGTTGCGGAGAAGAATTTTTTTCCCTCGCCAGGAAAAGGCCCGGTCCCCATAGGTGGCCTTGAAGATCCGATTGGTCATAGACTCAAGGGGCGCCGGATCTAAATAGGGTTCAATGGTCTGAAATTCAGGAATCGGTGTATCCACTAGACATCGGTTGTGGGGACAGACCTCTTGGCAACGGTCACAACCAAAGAGCAAGGACGATTTACTTATAATTTGAATTTCTTTCTCTGTTAGGTCTCCCTTCTTTTGAGTCAGATAGGATTTGCAGGTTTTGTAATCAAATGTGTTCCGACCTATGGATTGGCCTAGACAAGCCTTTATACAAGCATCACATCCTAAACAGGAGGAAGAATCGGGTTGGTCTGGCTCGATGGCGAGAGAGGTCATAATGGTGCCGATGACTACATAAGAACCCCAGGTGGGATTGATGAAGCAGTTGTTTCTTCCATAGAAGCCTAAACCGGCTAGGTAGGCTATGTAGCGGTCTGATAGGGGGGAGGTATCGCAGTGAATTTCATATTCTGCGTCAGGATAAGTCTCTTTGAGTTTATCGATAAAACGTCTCAAATAGTCCGCCATGACTAGGTGATAGTCCTTGGCCCAGGTGTATCTTGATAGGTTACAAAGGCCTTCGTATGCTTTATAATAAGGAAGAAGACATACAATGGCTGACTGTGGATGTATGAGGTTTGTCGCGTGGAGGCGGTCCTCTATACGGGCTGCGGTAAATGGACAGGGATCTTCTTCATAGAGAAAGTCTCGCGCCTCGGCAGGCAAAGGCCATGGGGCTATACCCACAGCAGGGATATTCAGTTCCTTAGCGTATCGGTGAATTAGCTCTTTTATCATGTTTGTATTATACCATCGAGAGGTTCTAGATGTTACTCTTTAATAATTTGTTGCGCCCTACAAGCTTGGAGGAGGCCTATCAAATGGCTATCAAACACAAGTTTGCCCCTCTATTGGCAGGGACCTGCTGGACGCGCTTAGGTCGGCGCATTCATCCTTTTGTCATAGACTTATCAGCCTTAGGACTCGATTATATACGCCAGGAAGATAGCGAAATTGTCATTGGCGCTATGGCTACCCAGGCAGCTGTTGAGAGGAATCCTGATTTACAAGCTCTTTGTGGCGGTGTTTTGCCAAAGGCTGTTCATGAGATCCTAGGCGTCCAATTCCGCAATATGGCTACCATGGGTGGGTCTGTAGCAGCGAAGTTCGGTTTTTCTGACATCATTCCAACTCTCTTGGCCCTGCATGCGGATGTTATTTTAGTTCAGGGTGGTCGCATGACTCTGGAAGAATACGTAAACAACTATAAGGCGCGAGATATTTTGGTGGAAATTCGCATTCCCCACCAAGAGGTGCCTATTGCTATAGAAGCCCTACGGATTTCTCGTGGTGACTTCCCCCTCCTGACCGGAGCGGTAGCCCGTCATGGACACAACTATGAAGTCTATATCGGAACTCGTCCAGGACCAGCTGTTTTGGCAACTAAGGCTTCGGCCCTTCTGACTCAAGAAGGGGCTGAAGCTGCTAAGAAGGCAGGGGACTTGGTGGCAGAAGAGTTAATCTTTCAAAGCAATTCCCATGCATCCGGTCAGTACCGGGCCAGCATGGCTAGCAATATGGTTCAGCGATTAGTGAAGGAGGTAGCCCAATGGAAGTGACTTTGACCATCAATGGTCAAAAGACCATCGTAAATGCACCAGAAGACCAGATGCTCTTAGAGACTCTGCGCAAGTTGGGCTATTTCTCTGTACGCTGCGGTTGTGATACCACTAACTGTGGTCTTTGTACAGTCTGGGTGGATGGTGAAATTACCTTATCTTGTGCATATCCTACCTTCCGGGCTCCAGGGCACGAGATTACGACGCTAGAAGGTTTGCGGGAAGAGGCAGACTTCTTGGCGGATTGCTTAGCCTCCGAGGGGGCTGATCAATGCGGCTTCTGCACAACGGGCATGATGATGTCTGCTATCGCCCTTAAACGGACTAATCCCCAAGCCTCTGATGAAGAAATCCGCGAATACTTGATTGGTAATCTCTGCCGTTGTACAGGCTACCAGTCTCAATTGCGGGGGGTCCGCAAATTTTTACAAGGAGGTAAGGCATGAAGCACGTTGGTCAATCCTACAATAAGGTAGATTCCAAGGCGATACTGTCTGGTAAACCCGCTTATACAGCGGATTTTCTTCCCCCTAATGCCCTTGTTATAAAAGTATTACGCAGTCCTCACGCAATGGCGGAAATCTTAGATATCGATACATCTGCCGCCCTTAAGGTGCCAGGGGTGGAAGCGGTATTTACCTATAAGGATGTACCTAAAACACGCTTTACCTTGGCGGGCCAATCCTATCCGGAACCGTCCCAATATGATGCTCTTATCTTGGATAAGTGGGTTCGTTATGTAGGTGATGAAGTGGCCTTGGTGGTGGCTAAGGATGAAAAAACAGCCTTGCGTGCCATGCCTCTTATCAAGGTGACTTATGATGTGAAGGAACCGGTTTTAGATTTACGCACTGCCATGGACCACCCGACAGTAGTCCATCCAGAACCAGAGGAAGAAGTAGTCTTTAATGTTCCCTTTAAGCATGACTTAAAGCGCAATATTGCCGTCTCCTATGATAAGACTGTGGGTGATATAGAAGGGTCCCTAGCTAAGTGTAAATACACGGTAGAAGGAGAGTATTTTGACCAAGCTACCGTTCAGTCTGCTATGGAGTCTTTCCGGTCCTTCTGTTATATTGACCATTTAGACCGTTTGGTGATTACCTCATCGACTCAGATCGTATTTCATGTGCGCCGCCATATAGCCCGGGCCTTAGGTATCCCATCCTCCAAAATCAGGGTTATCAAACCTCGTATCGGTGGTGGCTTTGGGTCCAAGCAAACCGCATGTACAGAGCTTATGAATGCCTTTGTTACATGGAAATTAGGTAAGCCATCAGCCATTATATATGACCGGCATGAAGCCAATGGATGCTCTACAACTCGCCATGCACGCTTGTGGAATATCCGCCTTGGTGCTGATGAAGAGGGCTATATTCGCGTTATCGATATGCATGGCCTGACTGATGCAGGGGCTCATGCGACCCATGCCTTTACGACAACAACTGCAGGGGAACATAAGTCAGTACCGCTCTATAATAAAAATTGGGCTGTTCGCTATGGGTCTGATTGCCTCTATACTAATCATTCCCCAGGTGGGGCCTTCCGTGGCTATGGGGCTACGGAGGCCTTGTGGCCACTTGAGTGTGCCGTATCCCGCCTGGCTCATAAAATGGGCTGGGATGAAATGGAATTGCGGGATAAAAACCTTATCCAAACTGCTGAGCATTCTTTGGTCTTCGAAGAAGAGGAGCGGATGAATGCAGGGACTTATAAGGAGTCTCTAGCCAGAGTTAGGGCTATGTCCGACTGGGATAATCGTCCCAAATCGTGGGACATCGATGGCCGTTGGCGCGGTGGCCTTGGCGTAGCCTTGGCCCTACAAGGGTCTGGCGTTGCTAACGTAGATGTGGCATCGGTGGAAATCCGCCTCGGTGATGATGGTTGCTATACCCTCTATACAGGGTCTTCTGATATGGGGATGGGAGCTAATACCGTGCTCAGTCAAATAGCCTGTGAAGTCTTAGGCTGTCCTTTTGAAGATATGAATATCTATGAATCAGATACGGATGTAGTACCCTTTGACCCAGGTTCTTACGCTTCTTCTACAACCTATGTGACGGGGACGGCAGCCAAACTGGCAGCAGAGGACCTTCGCAAGAAGATTATTGCTGCTTTTGCTAGCTTCTTTGGGGTCAAGGAGGACCAAGTGGTTTTCGATGGCCTTGTGGGTTCCACTCTAGATGGCACACAAAGTATGACCATTAAGGAAATGGCACCTAAATTAGTTTTAGGTACTAGCTGTAATCAATTATCCGGCTTTGCCACTTGGGGGTCCGATATATCGCCGTCTCCTTTTATGGCTACCGTAGCAGAGGTGAAGGTAGATACGCAAACAGGGCGTGTTGTGCCAGTTAGAACATACAATGTAGTGGATTGTGGCAAGGTTATCAACCCGAAACTGGCAAAGGTACAGGTTGAAGGGGGCGTTACCCAGGCCATCGGTATGGCTCTCTATGAAGATGTTCGCTATGGTAAGACAGGCGTTTTAGAGACGAATAATTTTATGACCTATAAGGTCCCTACGCGACAAGATAATGGATACATAGTGACTGAATTTGTTGAATCCAATGAACCATCTGGTGCCTTTGGTGTTAAATCCATTGGGGAAATTGTTATTAACACAGCAAGTCCTGCTATTCATAATGCCATCTTAAATGCGGTTGGTGCGGATGTAAGAACCCTACCTATGACACCAGAGAAGGTCTATATGGCAATGGATGATCAATATAAAAAGTGAGGTGTTAAAAGCTAGACAATTATTCTTGTCTAGCTTTTGCCCTATATGAGGTAAAACCTATGACACAGGTAAAAAGCTATTGGCAAAATTTAGTTAAGCCAGGGGTAACAGCTTTGGTTGGTGCAGGTGGCAAGACGACCGTCTTAACCAAGCTCGTGGAGTATGGCTTGTTCAAGGGGCAAAAGACCTTAGTGACCACTACGACTAAGCTCTATGGGACGCAGGTAGAACAATGGAACCCTTACTATGGAACTGACTTTGAAGGGGGGCAAGCCTATGCTAAAGACCGCATTCATGCGGGAAAGGCGGCAGCTTGGTTCTCAGCCCTAGAGGGTGGTAAGGCGCAGGCTTTGTCGACAGATACCATCAATCATATAGCGGCTCTCAATCCAGGCTGGCAAATTTTAGTGGAAGCGGACGGAGCCAAGGAAAAATGGCTTAAAGCACCTAAACAACAAGAACCAGTCATTCCTAAATGTACTGGCCGTACCATTGGGGTCATTAACTTAGCTATGTTAGGGCAAGCCTTAGATCATGACCATGTGCACAATCTAGAAGAAGTCTTAGCTATTTTAGGTCAAGAGGAAGGAGCTCTTATGACACCAGCTCTTATGGCCCAGTTAATCCTTCATCCTCATGGCCTCTTCCAGTACTCCGCTGGGGAAAAGGTCCTCTTTTGTACAGGCTATGACGTAGCTGACTCGGTCTCAGTCCATGACCTTGTTAGCCTCCTGGGAGACTCCTTCATAGAATCCATCATTTTAGCGGAAGGGTATAAGGTATCTTGCCAGATTAAGAAGGTAATCCAATGTCGCTAGGACTCGTTCTTCTCATGGCGGGGACTTCTTCGCGTATGGGGTGTGATAAAAGGAAGTTACCCTGGCAAGGTTCTATTTTGGGAAAGGTAGTCCTAGACCTTTGGCAGGAGGCCCTACCTGAATGTAATAAGATTCTTGTTTTGCCAGAGGAGGACCCATTAGCAGCCCATGCCCTTACTTTGGGCTATAGATTGGTCTATAATAACTGCCCACAAGAGGGCCAGGCATCCTCTATCCGCTTGGGACTGGCCAGTCTCCTACAAGAACGAGTTGCAGATCTAGAGGGCATAATCTTTTCTGTGGGCGATCAACCTCTCCTAGATAGGGATACTATAAGGTGCCTTACAGGGGCTTTTAAAGAGGCCTATGTAAAGGACGATAAAGCTATTCTTAGACCCTCCTATGAACCAGGCGGACAAGGGGGGAATCCCGTTATATTTTCTGCCCAGTGGGCAGAAGAATTAGCCAGTTTAAGGGGTGATCAAGGGGGGCGAACCCTCTTGCAAGGAGCTGGTAAGAATCATCTAGTTTCTGTAAGCATTCCCTCCTATCATGGCTGGTCTCGTGGTTTTGATGTAGATACGCCAGAGGCGTATGAAAAGGTATATAGGACATGGGGACAAGAAAACCATTAGTGTTGGTGCGTGGTGGTGGTGATATCGCATCGGGCACCATATATCGATTAAAAAGGGCTGGCTATCCACTTATGGTTAGTGAAATTGCCATTCCTACCATGATTCGCCGTTCAGTTTGCTACGGCAATGCAGTTCATACGGGCCAAATGGATTTAGAACATAGACAGGCCTATTATGTGCCTATGAAGGAGGCCTTGGCGATGGCCTATACAAAAAATATCCCCGTGGTGACAGCGGACTACGAAAAAATTTTAAAAGAGTTTACTCCTCATATCGTGGTGGACGCTATTTTGGCCAAGCGTAATCTAGGGACTAATTCCGATGATGCAGACTTAGTGATTGGTTTGGGACCGGGTTTTTCAGCAGGTCACGATGTGGATGTGGTCATCGAGACCATGCGGGGGCATAGTTTAGGACGTTGCATTTATGAAGGTTCGGCCTTAGCTAATACGGGTGTTCCAGGCAATGTAGGAGGCTATACTCACGAGCGGGTTATGCATGCCCCTTGTGCAGGTCTCTTTAAAGCAATCTGTCGCATCGGTGATCGTGTTGAGGCTGGTCAAATCGTAGGCTATGTAGATAATCAGCCCATTAAAGCTAAAATTGATGGCATCTTACGGGGAATTTTGACCTCCGGTCTCATGGTGACAGAGGGTTTTAAATTAGCCGATGTGGATGCGCGCTGTCAAGAATTCCACTGCTATACCATATCCGATAAGGCCTTGGCTATAGCGGGCGGTGTGATGGAGGCTATATCTGCTTGGGAAGTGGAGAACTGGAAAGGCTGTTAATGTAGGAGATAGGTATGACCATTTATGATGTAATGAAAGAGGTGCTCAGTCAAGCACAGTCGGCTCTTGTAGTAACCGCGGTATCAGGACCTAGTCTGGGGGCGAAGACCCTTTACCGAGAAGACGGTCAGATACTCTATGGGCCAGCCATCGAAGGCTTTAATCCCAATGGTGCTAAGGTTAACCAATTGTTGACTCTAGGTGAAACAGAATACTTTGTAGAGGCCGTGGAAAAAGACCCGTCCGTTCTCGTTTTAGGGGCTGGACACGTGAGTCGGGCTATCACAGACCTCTTGCTCTTTATTGGCTGTAAGGTGACGGTCCTAGACGATCGTCCTGAATACTTGGTGCCAGAATTCTTTGACGACCGCGTCAACCGCATATGTCTGCCTATGGATCAGTTTAAGGATAAGCTCCCCCTTCACGAATATAATGGTTTTATCATTGTTACTCGAGCTCACGAGTATGATAATATCTGCCTGTCTCAATTGCGTGACCAATTGCCAACCTACATGGGGGTCATGGGGAGTCAAAAGCGAATCCACTTTGCCTTTGAAGTGTTAGAGGCAGAGGGGTGGACACCGGAGGAATTGGCTCAGGTCTACGCTCCTATTGGCCTAGCTATCGGAGCTCAAACGCCAGAGGAAATCGCTCTTTCAATCGTAGCCGAATACTTAGGGGTAACACGAGGTAAGAAGGGTGGTCATTTAGCTGCTAATCGTAAGGAGAGAAATCAAACTAATGAACCGAGAATTTGTTGAGTACTTACAGGCCCGCCCTGATGAAAAATTGGCAGTAGCTACTATTTTGCAGACTCGTGGATCTACACCACGCAAGGCGGGCGTATCTATGGTAGTCTATCCCGATGGATCTATTTATGGGACTATTGGCGGAGGCCGAGCGGAAAATGAAATTCGTTTATCCGCGGTGGAGACCCTTAAAGGGGGGCTCGCTAATCGCCGTATAACCGTCCGCCTAGATGATGATGCGGCAGTTAAGGAAGGTATGGTTTGTGGCGGTATCATGGATGTGTGGATTGAAACACATCGTGCTTAGGTTGTTTTACACCCTAATCTTAATGGGGTAAAATAAATAATTATAGTTTTATAATACCCTCTGTACTTACTGGAGATACGTGATGATGTTCAACATACAAGCCCTAGTACAGACCTTCCGTTGGCAGGATATTGTGGATATCCTCATCGTTTGGATCTTGCTCTACTATGTATATAAACAATTGAAGGATACGCGGGCCGTTAACTTGGTTAAGGGTCTTGTTGTGCTGGCTATTATTAACTTTCTTAGCCATACCTTTAACTTTTATACGGTCAACTGGATTTTGCAACAGGCTATGACCGTCCTCTTGTTCGCCTTGCCAGTGGTATTTCAACCGGAATTGCGAAGGGCCTTAGATAAATTGGGGCAAACTCGCCTCCTACAAAAGTCTCAAAATGTAGATGATGAACTTATGGACCGGGTTATCGGTGAGATTATGGCTGCTGCTAAGCATATGTCCCGTCAAAAAATTGGGGCACTTATTGTCTTCGAGCGGATGAGTCCTCTACAAGATATTATTGATACGGGTGTAAAAATTGATGCGCAAGTATCAACCCAGTTGATTCGTAATATCTTCATTCCCAATACACCGCTTCATGATGGGGCTATGATTATTCGCAATGGTCGTATTATGGCAGCCTCTTGTCTCTTACCACTGTCAGAAAACAGGTACGTCAGCCAAGAGTTGGGCACCCGTCACCGGGCGGCTATCGGCATGACGGAACAAACTGATGCGGTTGTCCTAGTTGTGTCTGAAGAAACAGGGGCTATCTCTTATACCTATGGTGGCCATATTTACCGCAATATTCCACAAGATCAATTAAAGGAAACCTTGCGGTCCTTCATGGCTAGACCACGACAAAATATCACCTCTATCTTTAAGTGGGGAGGGAATAAATAATGGCTTGGATGCACATTATACGAAACAATAAAATGGCTAAGATTTTGGCCCTCCTCGGTGCTATTCTTATGTGGTTCTTCGTAGTACGGGAACAAAATCCTATGACTGAAGTGTCCTACACTATCGCTGTGCAACAGCAAAACCTCAATCCCCAATATGTAGTAGAAGGGGTACCTAAGCAGGTCCGTATTACTCTACGGGGGCCAAGGGATACGATGGTTACCTTGCGGCCTGAGTTCCTTAAGGCCAACCTAGACCTGTCGGATGTTACCCCAGGGTCTAATAATGTGAAAGTCACCTTTACCCCTCCTGCAGGAGTGACCGTAGTCGATATGAAACCAGGTGATATTACGGTTGTGGTGGACGAGTACTTTGAAAAAGATATGCCTGTAGAAATCAATCCTAAGGGTAAATTGCCAAGCGATGTGGCCCTTAAGTCTCTTAAAATCGTCCCTAATCAAGTGAAGGTGTCCGGGCCTAAGGAATTGGTGGATTCCGTAGCCCACGTTTTCCTCAAAGTAGACTTGGATAATCAGGCTAAAAACTTTACTGCCCAAGGTAAGTTGGTAGCTGTAGATAATCAAGGACAAGTGGTAGATGTGACCTTAGCACCAGGGCAAGCACAGGCTCAATATGAGTTGGACCGTATTCGTACGGAAAAGGCCATCTCCTTGAATGCTACCACTAAGGGCAGTCCAGCCTCAGGCTATGTTATTCGGTCCATTACAGTAAAGCCGACACAAGTAACCGTGACTGGTAAGGAAGATGCCCTCAAGGACCTCACATCCCTATCCTTGGAACCAATTGATGTATCCGGTGCCTCCTCCAATGTAGAAGGAGCTTATAACCTAGATGTACCAGATGGGATTACTACGGAAACCCATACGGTTAATGTATCTGTTGAAATTGTTAAACAATAGGAGCTCATTTTGATTCGGATTATAAATTTGCGGGTCGCCGTTACTAAAGAGGCGACGCTTCAGCAAATTGTGGAAAAGCGCTATCCAGCCCTCCGGGGCCATATAGAAAAAATCCACCTAGTTCGCCGGGCTGTGGATGCCCGCAAGAAACCGGATATCGTCTTTGTGTATACCCTCCTCTTAGAAGTGGCCAATGAGAAGGCTATCTTAACTAAATATAAGAAGGATGGTAACCTGTCTCACATTCAACCAGAAGCACCAGAAGCTATCGTACATGGTCCGCAAGAACTAGACCATAGGCCGGTGGTCATGGGCTTTGGGCCAGCTGGTCTCATGGCGGCTTACTACCTAGCTCGAGAGGGCTATAAGCCCTTGGTTCTCGAGCGGGGCCAAGATGTAGATCAACGGGCTTTAGATGTGGAAGATTTTTGGAAGACTGGTTCTTTTAAGGCTGAATCTAATGTACAGTTTGGGGAAGGCGGAGCTGGTACCTTTTCGGATGGTAAGTTGACCACCCGAGTGACTCACCCTCGCCTCCACGAAATCTCTTCTTATTTTGTGAAGCATGGCGCACCGGAAGAAATCCTTTACAAGCATAAGCCTCATGTAGGTACGGATATCTTGCGCGGCATGGTTAAGTCCATGCGTCAGCAAATTATAGATTGGGGCGGAGAAGTCCGCTTTGGTGCTAAGGTAACGGACTTTGTGGTAGAAGATGGTCAGCTTAGGAGCGTTGAAGTAAACGGCTCTGAGACAATAGCTTGTTCCCTTGTCCTTGCAGGGATTGGCCATTCGGCTCGAGACACTTATGAGATGATGCATAAACGCCAGGTTCAAATGGAGGCTAAACCATTTGCTATTGGCGTTCGCATAGAACATGACCAAAATTTGATCGATTATGCCCAGTACGGAATGGAACCTAATGACTTGGGTCTGGGTGCGGCTGAGTATACCCTCAAATTCCACCATAAGGAAACAGGTCGAGCGGCCTATAGTTTTTGCATGTGCCCAGGGGGCCAGGTAGTGGCATCTGCTTCGGAAGAGGGCGGAGTTGTAACCAATGGCATGTCGCTCTATGCTCGTGACTCTGGTCTCGCTAATTCAGCTATCGTGGTTAGCGTAGGGCCAGATGATTTCGGCCATGGTCCCCTCGATGGTGTGACCTTTCAGCGGGAGTGGGAGCGTAAGGCCTTTGCCCTTGGCGGTAAAACATATGGAGCTCCCATTCAAACTGTAGGCGATTTTCTAGGACGGACCCATAATACGGCGCAAGTTTTAGAAAAATCTGCCTCTAATCATTTCGGTAGAGCTTATTCCTATGGGCCAGCAGTGGTTCCTTGTGATCTTCACGACTGCTTGCCCGACTTTGTTGCTAATGTTTTGGAGGAAGCTCTTCCTTATTGGGGGCGGCGCATTGCTGGCTTTGATGGTGACCAAGTTTGCATGACCGGCGTAGAAACCCGGACATCCGCCCCTCTTCGCATAGGGCGGGATGCAGGGCGTATGTCCCCTAGTTTGCGAGGGCTCTATCCAATTGGCGAAGGGGCTGGTTATGCAGGTGGTATCATGTCTGCAGCCCTAGATGGGGCAGAAACGGCTATTATGATGATGGCCCACTATAAGTCTTATACTGATTAAATATATCTCTTTATATAGGCCCCTTGGGGCTAGGAGGACTATTATATGGCTAGATTGTTTGGTACTGATGGCGTTCGTGGTGTGGTTAATGATTTCTTGACACCAGAGTTGGCCTACCACATGGGTCGGGCTGCGGCTACTTATTTCGGCAAGCAAAAGGACCATCCGTCCTTCCTAATCGGCCGCGATACGCGGATTTCCGGTGGTATGCTTGAAGCATCCTTGGCTTCTGGTATCTGTGCAGCCGGTGGCAATGTCATCTTGGCTGGCGTCATCCCTACACCAGGCGTGGCTTACTTAGTCCGTCATTTTGGGGTTGATGCAGGCGTCGTTATTTCTGCATCCCATAATCCATATCCTGATAACGGAATCAAGTTCTTTGACGGTCAAGGATTCAAGCTCCCTGATGCGGTAGAAGATGAAATTGAAGGCTATGTGCACGATTCTGCCAATAATAATTTAGAACGCCCTACTGGTGCTGGCTTGGGAATAATTGAATACAATGGCAACATGGCTCACTATTATGCAGAGTTTTTGGAAAAAACGGTAGATAACCGCTTCGAAGGTATCACTATTGTCTATGATGGGGCTAATGGCGCTGCTTCTGCGGTCGGTCCAGAAGTATTAAAAGCCTTGGGAGCTCATGTGATCCCTATTCACATTGATCCGAATGGAACTAACATCAACGATAATTGTGGGTCTACCCATTTGGAATCCCTGCAAGCAGCAGTTATTAAGTACAAGGCGGATTTAGGTATCGCTAATGATGGTGATGCGGATCGTTGTCTCTTGGTGGATGAAGAGGGTCAAGTCTTGGACGGTGACCAAATTATGCTCCTCTGTGGCCTTAAGTTGAAAGAGGAAGGTAAGTTGGCCAAGAATACCATCGTGGGTACGGTTATGTCTAACATTGGCTTCCATAAGGCTGCTCATGAATTGGGGATGGAAACCGTCTCTACCGCTGTCGGTGATCGCTATGTCTTGGAACGTATGCGAGCTGATGGCTATGTTATCGGTGGAGAACAATCGGGCCATGTAATCTTCTTGGAACATAATTCTACTGGTGATGGTCTTTTGACAGCCATACAAGTAGTATCCCTCATGAAAAAGAAGGGGCAATCCCTGTCTCAATTAGCTAAGATTATGACTAAGTATCCACAAGTCTTGGTTAATGTTCGAGTAGCTACAAAGACTGGTTGGGAGGACAATGGTCTTATTCAGGCAGCTATAGCTTCTGCTGAAGTTGAGTTGGGTGAAGACGGCCGTATGCTAGTACGGGCCTCTGGAACTGAGCCTCTTATCCGGGTTATGGCGGAAGGGCCTGATATGGAAGAATTAGAACAAATTTGCCAAGAGGTGGCTGAAGTAGTTCGCCATGAACAAGGGTTAGCTAAGTAGGTTCTCCTTACTAGGCTTCTGACGGGTATAGCACAGGCCCCCTCTTTAGGGGAGGACCTTATGCTATGCCCATCTTTACTTTCAGAGGATAGAACAGGTATAATATAGATTAGTCAAATTTGACTGAGTGACTGCAATGTAAATTCCTTTGGGAATAGCGCAAGAGCCTCTTAGGAGGTCGACGAGGAGAAGGGTTGTCGAAATATCAGCGGATGCCCTTCCGGCTGTCCAGGTCGTCATAAGAAGTACAAAGATTTCTGGTAACAGAAAGGACAAAGATTTCTTAGTGGATAGAGAGGTCCTCTATGGGTTATCTCTACAGTCATTATCATGAATGTGTTTTCTCATGACAATGGAGGAAAATGTATGTGCGGTATCGTAGGTTATATCGGTTTTAATGAGGCGTCCGACTTCTTGCTGGACGGCATGTCTAAGTTGGAATATCGCGGTTATGACTCCGCTGGTATTGCTGTCTTAGGACCACAAGGTGCCATTAAGGTACAGAAGAAGGTTGGCCGCTTGGCTAATTTAGCAGCTATTGTAAAAGAAGATCCAAATCCAGGTCATATGGGGATTGGTCATACTCGTTGGGCAACCCACGGCAGACCATCTGATATGAACTCCCATCCACACTGCTCAGAAGACATGAAGTTTGCCGTTGTTCACAATGGTATTATCGAAAACTTCATGCCTTTGAAAGAAGAACTAATCGCTAAGGGCTATCACTTCAAATCGGAAACGGATACAGAAGTTGTAGCTCATCTTATGTCTGATATGTATGATGGTGACTTTGAAGGCACTGTACGCCGCATGTTAGAACGCATCCAGGGGGCCTATGCCTTGGAAATTATATGTGCTGATGCACCGGATAAAATCATCTGCACCAAGAAGGAAAATCCTTTGGTTATCGGTCTTGGTAAAGGCGAAAACTTCGTCGCTTCCGATATCCCTGCCATTATTAATTACACCCGGGATACGTATATCCTAGCAGACAATGAGGTAGCTGTTGTCACTGCTGACAGCGTTACCATTACAGATCGGGCTGGTAATCCTATCGATAAGGATGTATTCCATGTTACCTGGAATGCAGAAGCAGCGGAAAAAGGTGGTTATGAGCACTTCATGCTCAAGGAAATTCACGATCAACCTAAGGCTGTTCGCGATACTTTCGGCACCCATATTGCAGAGAATGAAAAATCTGTGGTCTTTGATGAGTTGAACTGGACTCCTGACATGGTGGCTGGCTTCAATAAAATTCTCATCGTTGCTTGTGGTACGGCCTACCATGCAGGTTTGGTAACAAAGAACTATATTGAACAATTGGCTCGCATCCCTGTGAGTGTGGAAATTGCTTCTGAATATCGTTACTCCAATCCTTTGACTGATGAAAAGACCTTGTGTATTGTCATCTCTCAATCCGGGGAAACCTCTGACACCTTGGCAGCCCTTAAGGAAGCTAAACGCTTGGGCGCTAAGTCCTTGGCTATCACCAACGTGGTGGATTCTTCCATTGCCCGTGAAGCAGATCATGTAGTTTATACTTGGGCGGGTCCAGAAATTTCCGTAGCCTCCACTAAGGCTTACACAACTCAATTGGTGGCAGGCCTTCTCTTTGCTATGTACTTGGGCCAATTGAATGGTAAGATGGATCTTGAACTGGCTCATGAAATTTTGAACCAAGTTCATCAATTACCTGAACTCATTCATACCATCTTTGAAGTGGATGAAGATATGAAAGCCTTTGCTAAAAACTATGGTTTCAAGGAAGATGCCTTCTTCTTAGGGCGTTCTATCGACTATGCCGTAGCGCTTGAAGGGGCCTTGAAGCTGAAGGAAATTTCTTATATTCATGCTGAAGCCTATGCTGCGGGAGAATTGAAGCATGGCACCTTGGCTTTGATTGAAAAAGGGGTTCCTGTTATCGCCTTGGCTACCCAAGAGGATGTTTACGAAAAAATGATTTCCAACATCCGCGAAGTAAAGGCACGGGAGGCTTTGGTTATTGGTATTGCCCTAGAGGGTGATACAGAAATGGCTAAACACGTAGACCATACCATCTATATCCCACGGGCTAACAAGTTTGTAGCACCAATTTTAGCTGTTGTTCCGCTTCAACTTTTAGCATACTATGCGGCCATCACACGAGGTGCTGACGTAGATAAACCTCGTAACCTTGCTAAATCTGTAACAGTAGAATAATTTAGGTGCACGGACCTTATGCCTCTAGTAGGTCTGAGGCCGTGCATTTTAATTTGTAGAGGAGGCCATCATGGCAGTTATATTTTCTGGTATCCAACCAAGTGGGGAACTGACTCTTGGGAATTACCTCGGTGCTTTGCGCAATTTCTTGTCTTTTCAAGAGGAACACGAATGCTATTACTGCATCGTTAACCAACATGCTATCACTGTGCCACAAGACCCTAAGGAGCTGCACCATAATATTCGGTCTTTAGCAGCCCTTTATTTGGCAGTTGGCTTAGATCCTCAAAAGGCGACCCTCTTCGTTCAATCAGAAGTGCCTGAGCACCAACAATTGGGGTGGGTAATGCAATCTATTTCCTATGTAGGGGAATTGGAACGGATGACCCAATACAAGGATAAGTCCCAAAAGCAGGGGGAATCCATTCCGACTGCTCTCTTGACCTATCCGCCATTGATGGCTGCAGATATTCTTCTTTATGGGACCAACTGGGTGCCTGTAGGGGATGATCAAAAACAACATTTGGAATTGACCCGAAACCTAGCTCAACGCTTTAATGGCCGATTTGGGGAAACCTTTGTCATTCCAGACATCAAGATTGCTGCTGGTGGGGCTCGTATTATGAGTCTACAAGAGCCAACCAAGAAGATGTCCAAGTCTGATGACAACCAAAATGCGACCATCCGCCTCTTGGATGATCCTAAGACCATTGAGAAGAAATTAAAACGAGCTGTAACGGATTCTGACAACGAGGTCCGCTACGATAAGGAAAATAAACCAGGCATCTCTAACCTCATGGACATTCGCCGAGCTATTACAGGTGAGTCCTATGAAACTATTGAAGCCCTTTATCAAGGTAAGGGATATGGTGCTTTTAAGGGTGATATTGCCCAATTAGTAGTGGACACATTGACCCCAATTCAAGACCGTTATAAGGAACTTATTAATAGCCCTGAATTGGATGCCATTTTGGATGCCGGCGCCGCTAAGGCTCATGCTAAAGCAGCTGCTATGTATGCTAAGGTGGAACAGGCTATGGGCCTTAACCGCAAATAATAGGTGATATATGGACCAACATTTTAAGGATTGGATAGAAGATTGTGGTGGTGGGCAGATTGAATGTGTAATTCATAGCCAACCCCTGGTGGTTTGGGCTCTTCGCTTGCTCTTTGTAGCCTTGGGGGCATGGGCCTTTTGGCACAGTCAACATGCTGATTCGGCTACGGAGCGGTCTATCGACTACTTGATCTTGGTCTTTGCCGTTTGGCGGGCTGCTCACCAGGGTAAGATTCAGGCTGTTCTATGTGGTCGAGGGATGGTTTTTCGCCGTAAGCCTCTGAATTTACAGGAGGCTCTTAAGGCCCAAGTGGATACTGAGCTCCTCTATACCTTTGTAGAGTATCGCTATATCCTGGGCTTTACACCGGACTTTAAGTCCGTTACCCTTATGCCAGCTAATGGGACAGCGGATAATTTGGTGGTTATGGCCATCGATTTTGACTTCGTCACCTATGTCGATAAAATGAAAGTTTTGGAACGCATTTCGTCTAGTAAAGAAGGGACAGGTACTTAGACCTGTCCTTTTTTATATAGGATTTCA
>URSE01000015.1 GCA_900550455.1 uncultured Veillonella sp.
GTCCCATCCATTGCCACTAAGAGCCCTTAGGAATCTCATATATATAATTGTATCTATTTACTATAAATCCAATAAGCCCTACAACAATCCAGTCATTTATATAGTGCCCCCACGGTTAGACTTCTGAGAAGAGGATCCCTTAGAGGATACAGACTGCCGATCTATAGACATCCGTTGGGTAGAATTGACCTCATCCTCATCCACTTGGTCAACTGAGCGCCTAACTCCCATGATAACCAAATCTTCCCTATAAGCCTCTTCCATTTGAGCCTTGGAAATCATCCCTTGATCCACCATGAGTTGGAGAACTAACTTCTGCCGACCCTTAGCAGCGGAATAATTCTTAACTGGATTGTAGTAATTAGGTGCCTGTGGCAAACCGGCTAGCATGGCCGACTGAGCCAGACTAAGGCGGCCTGGAGTCGTATCAAAATAACCCCGGGCAGCAGCCTTAATTCCTATATAATCATTGCCATAATAGATAGAATTCATATACATGGTCAAAATTTGGTCCTTGCTGAATTTTCGTTCAACTTGAATGGCAATCAGTGCTTCTTCTACCTTGCGAGACATGACCCGCTTAGATGACAGGAAGAGATTTTTTACCAACTGTTGGGTAATAGTAGACCCCCCCTCCACTGTTTGGCCAGCAATAAGATTAGTATAGCTAGCCCTCATGATAGCCTTGGGATCCATGGCGCCATGCTCATAAAAACGTTTATCTTCCGTAGCCACCAAGGCTTCCTTAGCAAAATTCGAGATGGCCTCACCCTTAACTTGGTCATCCTTGTCTACCTTCTTATCTAACGCCTCTATAACCGCTTCCTTTATGTGAAAGAGGCGTGCAATCCGGTCAGTCCTCGATAGAAGATCTTCCGAATCTTCCATGGACTGTTCCACCTGGTTATGGGCCATACTCTCTTTATTGAGCCCTTGGGAGAATTGGTAACTATCATAGGCGTAAAGACACCCAATGACTAGCATACCAAGGAGAAAGAAACGCCAAACGAGCTTTTTAATGATTTCCATAATTCTCCTCCTCCACATCCAAGGTGGTCAAGCAGTCCCTGTAGAGGGCCTTATGCTTAATAAACTCTTGGGCCTCTATATGGCTCTTTAAATCATAGTAGGCTTCCTTATGTATCATACGGGTCCAGGTATCCACATAATCTCCACCCCGCCTTAATGTTTCAATATATATACCTACTTGGCCGTTATGATTAATCATAGCCCGGTAACGCCCAGAGCCCGTCACTTCTTCTGTCTCATAGCTAACACCTTCAGGTGACACCCTCTGCAGGAGAGAAAGGGATTCATTAACTAAATCTTGTCTACTTTGATCCATGGGAATCCTATGTTTCTCTATGCGAATAGTGCCATGAGCCGATTCATAGACCTCTTGATCATTGCTTATACGCCTTGCCATATCCACACCAAAGCCATCAGGCAGATGGATATGTAGACCATCCCAGGTAGCTTTTGAAAGCTTCTTGAGTTCTAAATTAGCTGGTCTAGCGGAAGGAACAATATAGTTAGAATACATATCCAAGGCCCTATCCACATAGGAACGGCTCTGGTCCGTATTATTTTGAATCATATCGATAGAATAGGCCCTATCTTTTTGTCCTAAAAGCATAAAGTCCGTAGTGTACTTATAGATAATACCCCCATTCTTGGATTGGGCCCCATAATAGACCACATTAGCCTTATAAGGAAGATCTAGTTTTTGCGCTGACCGATAGAGGAAGGGAACAGAAGATTGTCCTCCTTCAATAGTCTTCTTCATCTCATTTCTAAGCCAAGAAGGGCTCATGGATGCGTATTTTTTTTCATGGAAGATATAGCCACCCTTATAGTCCATATCTGCGTTAGCTACAGGCATAGATAAAACATTAAGGGATCCCGCCTGAAAGGCCAAGCCATAGTTTATGTTGCCATTAAACTCAGATAGACCCCCAGTCTGAATAGGCAGAGGGAAATTAACCCGGATATTAGATGGTTCCCGGTTTAAGATCAAAATACCAGCCCAATTATCAGAGGCCCTTATGACTGATTCCAATACTGCCTTCTGAGCTTGTGATTCCCCTATCGTCCCTTGTATCTTTGGGACTTCCTGCCTCCCCCTAAGCACTCCATGATCTGAGTTTTGGTAACGATAGTCTAGCCAAGCCCGATCTGGCAAGGCTGAATTAGTCCGTGGTAGGGCCGCCATCGTCGGCATTAGACCTAGGGCTAGGCAAGCCCCTAGAAGAGAGAGGCCTAAGCTTTTATAGTTCATAGAAACTCCTAGCAAAAAAGCTACCCCAAATCAATCGGGGTAGCTTTTCTACAACCTATAATTAGTCGTGGTTAGTTGTCAAAAATTGAGATAAAGCCTCAATCGCTGCATCTTCGTCGGCTCCATCTGCGGTGAGAACTACAGAGGTTCCCTTAACCGCACCCAAGGTGAGTACAGTCAAAATGGATTTAGCGTCGACGACTTTTTCACCTACGCCGATTGTCAATTTGGATGCAAATGTAGCAGCCAATTGTGTGAATGCTGTTGCAGGACGTGCATGCAAGCCAGATTCATTAGTAATTACTACGGTTACTTCTTTCATTATCTTTTCCCCTTATTCTAGTAGGCTCCTATGAGCCTCGTATTTATACATTAAATCATTTCTTCTTCACCAGAGTCAAGCTTAAGCCACCAATTCAGCCTGCAACTAGGAACCTTTAAGGGATTCTGTCTTAGTTCAGTCCCTTTTCAGCCATAATTCCTTGGGCGTAAGCGTGAATTTCTTCCGCCGTTTCCATGGTCATGACGGTATCCAAAACAGACTTACACTCTTGCAAAGTCACGGACCGAATGATGTGTTTAACGATAGGAATAGATGGAGCAGACATGGAGAACTCATCTAGCCCCATACCTATGAGAATCATAGTCAACAGTGGATCCCCAGCCATCTCACCGCACATGCCGGTAAACTTCTTGTGGTCATGAGAAGCTTCGATAACAGTCTTAATCAAGCGCAAAATCGATGGATGCATAGGTTGGTAAAGGTTAGTGATAGTCTCATTCATGCGGTCTACTGCCAACGTGTATTGGCATAGGTCGTTAGTGCCAATGGAGAAGAAATCTACATGCTTGGCAAACAAGAAGGCAGAAACAGCCGTAGCTGGTACTTCTACCATAATACCTACCTTTATATCCTCTCGGAAGGCTTGCCCTTCTTGACGAAGCTCATCTTTAGCTTGGTCCAAGATAGCATTGGCCGCTTTTACCTCCTCAATGGAGGTGATCATAGGATACATAATGTGCACATCTCCATAGGCGGATGCCCGCAAGAGAGCTCGCAGTTGGGTCTTAAAGATATCCGGCTTGGTCAAGGAGATCCGAATGGCCCGGTAGCCCAAGAAGGGGTTCATCTCCTCTGGCAAATCCAAGCATTTGAGTTCCTTATCGCCACCGATATCCATGGTGCGAATAATAACAGCCTTACCATCCATAGTTTGAGCCACCTTCTTATAGGCCTCAAACTGTTTGTCTTCCGAAGGCAAGCTATCATGTTCCATAAAGAGGAACTCCGTCCGGTAGAGACCAATACCAGCCCCACCATTCGCTAGGACCTTCTCAGCCCCCTCTGGCTTGCCAATATTACCAAAAACATGGATTTCCACACCGTCTTTAGTAATAGCTGGTAGATTAGCAGACTGTTTAAGTGAGGCTAATTGGTCTCGGTAGCGTTTAGCAAATTCGATATGCTTGTCATAGGTGTGATCATCAGGATCGACGATAACCTCCCCTACAGAGCCTAGGACGATGGCTCGTTTAGCCTGAGCAAAGGAAGTGATGTCTCCTACACCCATAACTGCTGGGATTTCTAGAGTTCGAGCCATGATTGCCGCATGGCTAGTCACGCCACCAGCGGCAGTCACAATGCCCTTTACCACATTAGTATCCAAAGAAGCTGTATCGGATGGTGCCAAATCATGAGCCACCAAGATCACCTGCCCGGTCAGGTGAGAGAGGCCCCGTGGGGTCATACCCAAAACATTGCGAATGAGGCGATCGCCGATATCCTTAATATCAGCCCCTCGTTCCCGCATATAAGGGTCTTCCATACCTAAGAATATGCTAGCAAATTGGTCCACCACTTGTTGGGTAGCAGCCGCTACATTAGTTCCACCTTGAATAAGACTCTTAATGCCATCCGCTAATGTAGGGTCTTGAGCGATCATCTTGTGGGCTTCAAAGATAGCTGCTTCCTTTTGGCCCATAGAAGATAGAGCCTTAATGCGGATAGACTCCAATTGGTCCAAGGTCATAGTCAGGCCCTTGTCTAATTTCTCTACTTCTTCGGCCACACCTTCAGGTGCCACCTTATAGTCGGGAATAACAATTTCCTCATGTTCATATCGATATACAGTGCCCACAGCTACGCCGCGAGAACCGGAGATGCCTGTAACTTTCATGTCTACCTCTCTCATTACGTAAGATACTCAATCTATTCTACCATTTAGCCCAAGGCGGAACAAGAATCCCCATTCCATGCTATAATGAGTTGTTATTTATATATAATTTTACTATATAGGGGAACCACATCATGAAAGTTACAAAAATGCATGGCTTAGGCAATGATTTCATCGTCTTCTCCGACCCAGAAGGGGCTGACAAAGACTATGGTCAAGCAGCCATCAAGTGGTGTGACCGCCGCACCGGGATTGGCGCTGACGGCCTAGTTATCATCCTTCCATCAGATAAAGCAGACATCCGCATGCGGATTATTAATGCTGACGGATCAGAAGCGGAGATGTGTGGCAATGGCATCCGTTGCTTCGCCAAATATGCCTATGATCACAAGGAAATAGATAAGACAGCTTTCACCATCGAAACCCTAGCGGGTATTATGAAGCCAACCTTGACTATCGAAGGAGGACACGTTAAGTCCGTCACCGTAGATATGGGCAAACCCTTCTTCTCCCCCCAAGATATTCCTATGAAGGTCGATGGACACAAGGTCTTGCAGCAAAGCCTCCAAATAGATGGGCAAAACGTTGAGGTAGCCTCCGTCCTCTTAGGGGTCCCTCATACTGAAGTCTTCGTAGATGACATCACCACAGCTCCTGTTTCTAGCCAAGGTCCTCTCATCGAAACCCATCCTATCTTCCCTCGCAAGACCAATGTCAACTATGTAGAGGTTGTCAACGACCACCATATCAAGGTCCGCACCTGGGAACGAGGAGCTGGGGCCACCCTAGCTTGCGGTACTGGTTCTTGTGCCTCTGCGGTCATGGCCTGTGAAAGGGGCTATACCAGCCGTGAAGTAGATGTTGAACTATACTTGGGAACTCTCCATATCTCCTACCAAGAAGACGGCACCGTCCTCATGACAGGTCCGGCCCAAGAGGTCTTCCAAACCCACATCGACATCTAAGATAAGGAGAGATCCAATGATTTATACAGTAACCTTTAATCCATCCCTGGATTATATTGCCCGCACCTCCCGACTCGAAGCAGGGTGTATCAACCGAACTCACGACGAGCAAATCTTGGCCGGTGGCAAGGGTATCAACGTATCCATCGTTCTCAACAACCTAGGTCAATCAACGCAAGCCCTAGGCTTTGTAGCCGGCTTTACAGGTCAAGAAATCATCCGCCAACTAGATAACTTCGGAGTCTCAGAAAACTTCATCCGCCTAGCTGAAGGGCTGAGCCGAATTAATGTAAAGGTAAAGGGCCAAGAGGAAGAAACGGAAATCAACGGAGCCGGCCCAAGTATCCCTCCGGAAGCCCTAGACAAGCTCTACCAGCAACTAGATACCTTAACAAACAAAGACACTCTAATTCTGGCAGGATCAATCCCTTCTTCCTTGCCGGCCGACACCTACCAACAAATTATGGCTCGTCTAACCCCAAAGGGGGTCTCCATCATAGTGGACGCCACCCAACGACTCTTAACCAACGTTCTCCCCTATAATCCCTTCCTCATTAAGCCTAACAATCACGAATTGTCCGAGCTCTTTGGCGAAGAACTTTCCACCAGAGACCAATTAGTTAAGGCGGCTCACAAACTACAAGAAGATGGTGCCCAACACATTCTTATCAGCCGAGCTAGTCTAGGAGCTATCCTAGTAGGCGCCGATGGAGCAGTCTTTGAGGCTCCTGCACCTAAAGGTAAACTCATCAACTCCGTAGGGGCTGGTGACTCCATGGTAGCTGGTTTCCTAACAGGTCTAGCTAAGTCCAAAGGCAGCCTAGAAGAGGCCCTCTACTGGGGGATTGCTGCCGGTTCTGCATCGGCCTTCTCCTACAATTTAGCTACCGCTAAGGAAGTAGAAGCCTTGCTCTCACAAATCCATAAGTAAACTATCATTATCCACCTGAGCTACTTCTTGTACGACTTCTTATATAAAGGATCGCAAATACTATGAAAATTAGAGACTTACTCAAGTCCCAGTCCATCCAGCTGGGCGCCAAACCAACAGACAAACCATCTGCCATCCGCCTCTTAGCAGACCTCATGGAGCGAGGGGGCAACTTAGCCAATAAAGATGAGTACCTAGCCGCCGTATTCACCCGCGAAGAATCTGGCTCCACCGGCCTTGGGGAGGGCATTGCCACACCACACGCCAAATCTGCCGGTGTAGCTAAGGCAGGCTTAGCGGCCATGACCGTTCCAGAGGGGATCGATTTCGATTCTTTAGATGGCAAGCCTGCCCGCATCTTCTTTATGATTGCCGCTCCTGAGGGGGAAGCCAACACCCATGTAGAAGTTCTCTCCCAGTTGGCCACTATGATCTTGGATCCGGACTTCAAGGAGGCCCTCATCGCGGCGGATTCCGTAGATACTTTCTTAGCCCTCATTGATGCTAAAGAAGAAGGTAACTTCGACCCTTCTGTGCCGGGCTTCATAAGAGTCCCTAAAACAGCTGAAGTGCCGGATAATGACTCCGACAAGGTTCCTAATGAGACACCAGTTAAAACTAATCTCGATATTGACTACTACGATGTTCTCGCTGTTACAGCCTGCCCTACAGGTATTGCTCATACCTTTATGGCCGCAGAATCCTTAGAACGTAAGGCTAAGGAGATGGGGATCTCCCTCAAGGTAGAAAAGAATGGTGCTTCCGGCATTAAAGACCCTCTTACAGCAGAGGATATCGCCTATGCTAAATGCATTATTGTGGCTGCTGATAAGCAGGTGGAAATGGCCCGCTTTAATGGTAAGCCTATGATCCAAACCAAGGTAGCCAATGGCATCAACAAGGCAGAAGAACTTCTTACCGAAGCCATGGCAGGCACAGCACCGGTCTACACGGCATCTGCCCAAGACCAAGTGGACTTTAAGGAAACCGCTAGTGACTCCTTAGGCCGACAAATCTATAAGCACTTGATGAACGGCGTTTCCCACATGTTGCCATTCGTCATCGGCGGCGGTATTCTCATCGCCTTAGCCTTCCTCTTCGATACCTTCGATCCAGCTAACCCGGGTAACTTTGGTAAGGGGACTGAAATTTCTGCCCTCTTCATGCAAATTGGTTCTGCCTCCTTCGGCTTTATGTTGCCAATTTTAGCTGGCTACATAGCCATGTCCATAGCGGACAGACCAGGGCTAGCTGCTGGTTTCGTAGGCGGCCTCTTGGCCAACCAAGGAGGCTCTGGTTTCTTAGGGGCCCTCATTGCAGGCTTTGCTGCTGGCTATATCGTCTTAGCTATCAAGCGGGCTCTCAAAGGCCTTCCTCAATCCTTAGAAGGGACAAAACCAGTCCTCTTCTTCCCAGTATTAGGCGTTCTCCTCATCGGGTTGGCCATCATCTTCATCATCAACCCACCAGTATCCTTCATCAACAACTGGCTCATGGAGTCCCTTAAAACCATGGGCACCTCCTCTCGAGTTCTCTTGGGCATCATATTTGGTGCTATGATGGCCGTGGACATGGGCGGCCCTGTTAATAAGGCAGCCTATGTTATCGGCACAGGAGCCTTAGCAACTGGTGAGTATGGCATCATGGCAGCCGTTATGGCTGGCGGTATGGTGCCGCCTTTAGCTATTGCCCTCTCCACCCTAATCTTCCCTAAGAAGTTCACCGAAAACGAGCGCAAATCCGGTCCTACCAACATTATCATGGGCCTTTCCTTCATCACAGAAGGGGCTATTCCATTCGCCGCAGCCGATCCAATCCGAGTTATTCCAGCCTGCATCATCGGCTCCGGCCTCGCTGGGGGTCTATCCATGTTCTTCGAATGTACCCTCCGAGCTCCTCATGGCGGTATCTTTGTAGTGCCTACTATCGGCAATCCTCTTATGTACCTTGTATCCATCATCATTGGTGCCATTGTAAGTAGCATCATCTTGGGTATTATCAAGAGAAAGATACAAGCATAAGACATCTAGCTTAGGCCTACTAGACCAAAAGAACCCTAGCAAAAAAGATCCCCTAGCTATAAGCTAGGGGATTTTTTTTATATCCGTCTTATACGCTTCTTATGCTTCAGGGAATAAAGGAGTGGATAAATAGCGTTCACCTGTATCTGGAAGGATAACTACGATATTCTTGCCAGCATTTTCAGGGCGTTTACCCAATTCAACAGCAGCTTTCAAAGCAGCACCAGAAGAAATACCTACCAAAACACCTTCGGTATGACCAAATTCTTGAGCCGTCTTGAAGGCATCTTCGTTGGAAACGGTAATGACTTCATCATATACATCTTGATCAAGGGTTTCTGGAATAAAGCCTGCTCCCAAGCCTTGGATTTTGTGTGGACCAGCAGTTCCTTTTGACAAAACAGGAGAATCAGTAGGTTCTACTGCTACAACCTTAACGTTAGGGTTGTGTTCTTTCAAGTAACGGCCAGCCCCCGTCAAGGTGCCACCCGTACCAACACCGGCCACAAAGATATCCACTGCTCCATCTGTATCACCCCAGATTTCAGGGCCTGTCGTTTTGTAGTGAATAGCAGGGTTAGCTTGGTTTACGAATTGAGCTGCTTCTACAGCGCCCGCTGTAGCCGTAACGATTTCTTTAGCCTTAGCAATAGCTCCTTTCATACCTTGCGACCCATCAGTCAAAACTAATTGTGCACCATAACCCAACATCAATTTACGACGTTCGATGGACATAGTTTCAGGCATAACGATGACTACTTTGTAACCCAAGGCAGCCCCTACAGCGGATAAGCCAATGCCAGTATTACCGGAAGTTGCTTCTACAATAGTCCCACCTGGTTTTAATTGACCAGATTGAGCTGCTGCTTGAATAATAGCCGCAGCGATACGGTCTTTTACAGATCCACCTGGATTGAAGTATTCCAGTTTTGCAAAGATATTAGCGTCAAGGCCTTCTTTTTGGCCGAAACGAATAGCTGCCAACAAAGGGGTTTTACCAATCAATTCTACAAAGTTCTTTTTAATTTTAGCCATAATAATCACTCCTTATACAATGGAATTTATAGCAATACAATATATGTAGGCAGAAAGACCTAATAGGTATCTTCTGTTCACATCAATGGCAATCTTCAATTCTTAAATAGAACCATCCCAATGGTCAAATTTATTATCCAACTTGGCATAGGTCCCGTTGAGAATATCCTCTAGACTAACAGAGCGTAAGTAATCATGGATGTAGTTTTGTAATCCAGCCCAGAAGCCAACAGTTTGCTGGTTGATAACCTCATCAGGGTTAACGCCTTCATCCAAGGTAGAAATAATAGCCATAGACTCCTCTGTAGCTAATAAGATTTCCAAAATCGTATAGTCTTTAGGTTCCTTAGCCAACTTATAGCCACCGTACTTACCACGAATACTAATAACCAAATCAGCCGCACCCAAACGGGCCACAATGCCTTCTAAATACTTTTCAGAAATACCTTGTCGTTCGGCTACCGATCGTAAGGATACAGTTTTCTCTCTAGCATTCACTGCTAAGTCTAGTAAAACCATAAGGGCATAGCGCCCCTTTGTGGAAATTCTCATATCCTAGCTACTCTCCTTTTATCATTATCCCTACCCAGGAGGATTATCTCACAATTTTAAAACCCTTTACCAAACTAGGGATTAACTTCATTATAGTAGGTTATTTCGAAAAACACAAGCACAAAGATTATATGTATACAAAAAGAGCCCCAGACCATAAGGTCTGGGGCTCTTACTCACTAACGAGCTTTATTATTAATAACTGCTTCTACAAGTCCACGGAAGAGAGGATGGGCATGGGTTGGGCGAGATTTCAACTCAGGATGAGCTTGAACGCCTACAAAGAATGGATGATCCTTAACTTCGATGCTTTCAACAAGACGACCATCTGGAGATGTACCAGAAATAACAAGGCCTGCATCACTCAATTGTTGACGGTATTCATTGTTAAATTCATAACGATGACGATGGCGCTCTTCTACTTCTTTAGTACCGTACACTTGGTAGGCCTTTGTTCCTTCTACATTAACGCAAGGATAGGAGCCCAGACGAAGGGTGCCACCCTTATTGTCTACATCTACTTGATCCGGCATGAGGTCAATAACCCTATGCTTAGCATGTTCATCGAATTCACCGGAGGTAGCACCAGCAAGGCCTGCTACATTACGAGCAAATTCCATAACAGCTGTTTGCATGCCCAAACAAATGCCCAAGAACGGAATCTTATTTTCTCGTACATATTGGATAGTGCGGATTTTACCTTCTACACCGCGGTTACCAAAACCACCTGGGACGATAACACCATCTAGGTGTCCCAAAACCTTAGCAATATCAACGGATGGGTCATCCAATTGTTCAGAATCAATCCAGTCGATAGTAACCTTGGTGTCGGTTTCAAGACCTGCATGACCCAAAGCTTCAGCGATGGACAAGTAAGCATCGTGAAGGGCCACGTATTTACCAACCAAGCCAATGGTGATTTCTCGTTTAGGATTGGCAATCTTGTAGACCATCTTTTTCCATTCTTCCATATCTGCAGGACGAGGATCCATATCTAGTTTTTTCATAACAATGGAATCGAGTCCTTCTTCTTGGAGCATCAAAGGCACTTCGTAAATGGAGGAGCAAGTTTTATTTTGAATAACCGCTTGTGGTTCTACATCGCAGAAGAGGGCTAACTTTTCCTTCAGTTCAGGGGTGATCGTCTTTTCAGATCGACATACCAAGATATCCGGTTGAATACCAATACCGCGCAATTCTTTAACAGAGTGTTGAGTCGGTTTTGTCTTAAGTTCTCCTGCAGCACCGATATAAGGGACAAGGGTTACATGGATGTAGATTACATCATTGCGGCCTACTTCTTTTTTCACTTGACGGATAGCTTCCATAAAAGGCATGGATTCGATATCCCCGATAGTACCACCGATTTCTGTGATAACCACATCAGCCCCTTGCTCTTCACCTAGGCGGTAGACATTTTGTTTAATTTCGTTGGTGATGTGAGGGATAACTTGAACAGTAGAGCCCAAGTAGTCACCCTTCCGTTCCTTGTTAATGACATTCCAGTAAACTCGACCAGCGGTAATATTAGACCGTTGGGACAAATCGATATCGATAAAGCGTTCGTAGTGACCTAAATCTAAGTCAGTTTCAGCCCCATCATTGGTGACAAATACTTCACCATGTTGGTAGGGACTCATTGTACCTGGGTCAATGTTGATGTAAGGGTCAAATTTTTGAATGGTTACCTTATAACCGCGATTTTTAAGTAAGCGCCCTAGGGATGCTGCCGTAATCCCCTTTCCAAGAGAAGATACTACGCCACCGGTTACGAAAATATACTTAGTTGCCATGATGCCTCCTCAAGCAATTAATTAGCAATGTTTACATCTTTTCTGGTGCAGAAATACCAAGAATGCCAAGCCCTTGTTCCAACACTAAAGCCACCGCTGTGATCAAACCCAGGCGAGCTTGTTGCAGGCCACTATCTACACCTATAATACGACCTTGACGATAGAAGGAATGGAACATAGATGCTAGGTCATACAAGTATTGAGCAATGCGATGAGGGGCCTTGCGTTCAGCTGCTAAGACCACTTCCTCTGGGAATTCAGCCATTTTTTTGATCAATTCCAGTTCTAATTCTCCAGTTAAAGAAGTGAAGTCTGTTTCATTCCATTGACCAAAGCTGATACCCGCTTCCTTTACTTGATTGTAAATGGAATGGATCCGTGCATGAGCATATTGAATATAGTAAACAGGATTTTCATTTGATTTAGACTTAGCCAAATCAATATCAAAGTCCAACTGGCTGTCTAGAGAGCGCATTACGAAGAAGTAACGGGCCGCATCAACGCCAACCTCTTCTAAGAGTTCATCTAAGGTCAGAGATTGACCAGATCGCTTAGAGAGAGAGACCTTTTGGCCACCCCGATAGAGGGCCATCATTTGTAAAAGCATGATAGCAAGCTTATTAGGATCATAGTCTAAGCCTTGGATAGCCGCCTTAACACGGGCCACATAACCATGGTGGTCAGCGCCCCAAATATCGACCATTTCTTGGAAGCCCCGCTCGTATTTATTGCGGTGGTAAGCGATATCAGAGGCGAAGTAGGTAGGGACCCCATTATCACGGATGACACAGCGGTCCTTATCGTCACCGAAAGAGGTCGTACGGAACCAAAGAGCCCCATCCTTTTCGTAAATATGGCCCAAAGCCTTGAGTTGATCTACAGCCATCTTAACTTCGTCAGTACCATAAAGGGATTTTTCAGAAAAATAATTATCCATTTCGATATTAAAATGAGCTAGCGTCTTCTTAATATCTTCTAATTTTTCTGGAACAGCCAAGTCTTTAAAGTAGGCAATTCTATCTTCCCGGCTCATAGCATTGAGCTTTTCAAAGCCTTCTTTATCCACAATAGCCTTAGCGGTCTCGATGATATCAGGGCCCCGGTAGCCATTATCAGGGAAAATCAAAGCCCCTTCAGGAATGGTATCCGGCAAAAGGTAAGTTCCATCATCTTGTTTTTCCGAGAAGACCAAGTGAGTCCCTTGTAACTCTTGGAAGCGCATTTCCACAGAAATGGCTAAGTTATCTACTTGGTTGCCAGCATCATTAACATAGTATTCCGCTTGTACGTTGTAACCGGCACATCGCAAGAGGTTAACCAGGGCAGATCCATAAGCTGCGCCCCGACCATGGCCTACATGAAGAGGGCCTGTTGGATTTGCGGAAATATATTCCACTTGAATGGTATCTCGTGCGCGAAGCTCTTGCTTACCGTAATCTTTACCAGCCAAAAGAATGGCCTTCAATTGGTCATAGACCATATCGGACTTGAGAAAGAAGTTAATAAAACCTGCGCCTGCAACTTCTGCATGGTCCAACCAATCATAGTCCATCTGTGCCACAATAGCTTCAGCAATCGCCTTAGGAGCCTTACGAGCAACACGTGCGGATTGCATAGCAATATTGGTGGAAAAATCACCGAATTCCTTTTGCGGAGGTACCTCTAGAAGAACCTCAGGGTATTGGCCTTCTGGCAAGGTCCCTGCTGCTACGGCCTTTTCCACAGCCTCTACAAGCCCTTGTTTAAGGACATCTTTCATATCCATGCTTATTCCTCCCGCACCTCAATATCTAACTGATTATAAAATTGGGCTTGTCCTTCCAGGCTAATATCATAGCCCAAGTGGACAGAACATCGATCCTCCTGTGCATCTACCTCCAGTTCGTGAGTAGTCACACTCATAACCAAGTCTCCAAAGGGCGTTTGGTAGATAATATCCCGTTCCTGGCCTAGTATATACTCATGGCGCATAGTAACAGCTCCAGTCCGCACAAGTACAATAGAATTGGGATACACCTTAATAGTCGTCTTAACCCCTTCTAGCCCAGTTACGCTCGATTCATCATAGCGTATGTAATAAACCCCATTACGTTCGCCATAGGTCCCCGGAGAAACCAGTTCTACTACCTGGTCTTGGCCGTCTGTATCCCGTTGGATAGACTTAACAGATACTAGAACTTCCTTCATTTCCTAACTCCTATGGATTCGCAATCATATCGGTTAATTATATCACAAATAGGCGTCATTTTATAGATTGACGGCCAGAATGAACCAAGGCTTCTTTTTCCTTTTTCGTCATCTTTTTTATCCAATATTCCCGAGATTGGGCCTCCCGTTTAGACTGGAAAGGCTGTGACCAAACTAGGGTCACCGGCCGCCGAGTTCGCGTATACTTAGCCCCGCCAGGAATTTGGCCATTATGAGCCTCTAAGCGCTTATCTAAATCCTTGGTCCAACCCGTATAAAGAGATCCGTCTGCACAACGAACTATATAAGTCCAAGAAATAGTTTCTAACCTATCAACCATGCTTACTTATCATCCTGAATAGGTTCTAATGTGATAGATTGAATAATTACCGGCTCAAGCGGTTTATCATTCTTACCCGTCTTAGTTTGACCAATTTTTTGGACCACATCCATCCCTTGTACCACTTCACCAAAAATAGTGTGCTTGTTTTCTAGCCAATCCGTCGGCGCCAAGGTGATGAAGAATTGAGACCCCCCTGTATTAGGTCCCCGATTAGCCATGGCTAAGATGCCGGCCTTATTAAAATGAAGATCATTGGATTCATCAGGGATTTCATAACCTGGGCCACCAGATCCATTTCCTCTAGGATCTCCCCCTTGAATCATGAATCCATCGATAACCCGGTGAAAGGTCAGGTCATTATAAAAGCCCTTCTTAACTAAGTATTCAAAATTTTTAACCGTAATAGGGGCTTTAGATCCATAAAGGCGAATTTTAAAGGATCCCATATTTGTTGTAAAGACAGCATATTCATCTGCTATAGGTGCCTTGGAAAAAGCAGGCATCTTACTCTGGCTCTCCGCCGTTTGTGCCTTAGTGTCACTCACACTAGCCTGGCTAGTACCGCAAGCTGTAGACAGTAGAAGAATGACACCTAAACTCAGGCATCCTAGCATTTTATTTACATTCATAACAAACCTCACTAGGGTTACTAATTACATACATAGGAAGATACTAGATCCAACCAAACTTACGACAGGCCTTCCAGATTCCATCCTTATCACAATCATCGGTAACATAATCAGCTCGTTCTTTCAATTCATCACGTCCGTTTCCCATGGCAATCTTAAACCAATCTGGTTTAAACATAGACAGGTCATTCATACCATCCCCAAAGACAACGGCCTTGGCATAGTCCTGCTCCTTGTAAAAGTCCATGAGGGCTCGTACACCACGCGCCTTATCCATAGGTTCAAAAAGGATACAACCTTCCCCATAGCGGATAAGTTTCTTAGTAAAGTGTTGAATTTGCTTTTCTTCCTCTTCTCCTTCCAGGAAAAAGGCATAGATTTTAAAGAAATTCTCCACCTGATGAAAATCAAAGTCCGGATCCACCACGGTTTTGAATACATCCCAATTGGGGTGCCATTCAAGAATTCTCTTATAGGGGGTAATGCGAGACAGCTGATTGCGATCCGTCACAGCCCAGGGGATACCATGGCTCTCCAACTGTTCTAGATAGGAAATACAAGCGCCTCGATCCATTCCTTCCATGTAAAGGAGACGCCCTTCAACGGTCAAGCTATGGCCCCCATCGGCAGAAAAGTCTCGCACCTGAGCTAGGTCAGCAAAGCGTTTGGCATCCACCTGAATGCGCCCTGTATTTAAAGCCACATGGTGGCCTCGCCGGCGGAGCTCATAGAGGGTCTCCATGGTAGAATCCGGTATGGATGAGTCTGGCCAAACCGCTATGGTGTTATCAATATCAAAAAAGAAGTACTTTCTATCCACTAGAATCTCCTATTAGTCCCGCCCAGACATAAGCTTAAAGCGTTCCACCTGTTCAACATCAGGGTACTTTTCACGGTCTACATCAGAGAGGAACATATCATAAGGACGGATGTAGGTTTCTCGACCATCATAAAGCTTTTGATAGACCACAAACCTATCCCCTGTCTCAGAATGAATGGCCACATCTTTTACATAGTAATACATGCCTTTAAAATGACGATAGAGACCACCAATCACAAGCTTACGCATGGAAATACCTCCTAATCTAAGCAAAGAAAAATCACGCTGCCAAATCCGACAACGCAACGAACTTCCACCTATATATTTATACATTTAATTATAGCAAATCTCACATTAAAAAACACCGCCCCTTAAGTCACAGGCGGTGTTTTTTTACTTTATGCTTCTTTTACAAGAGCCTTATTAACGAGGCCTATAATAAGACCTGCTACAGCGAAAAGGATCCAACCCATGCCAATTCCATGGAGTGGCACATAAGCATTGAAAGCTCCTTCAATGAAGCTAGGCGATACCTTAGCGGCTTCCAAGGCAGATACGATGCCATAGATAGTCGTCAAACCCAAGGTCCATACATAGACACAACGACGGTTGCCGAAGAGTCCATTTCCGATAGCCAGGAAGATTAATACAATGGTAATCGGGTAGATGAGCATGAGCAATGGGATAGCTGCTAAGATAATAGTCTTAAGGCCATACATAGAAATCCCCAAGGATACCAAGGCCATAATGAAAGCGTACATTTGATAAGAGATTTTGCTGTACAAGCTGCTGAAATATTGGGCACAGCAAGTGATGAGGCCAATGGAGGTAGTAAAGCAAGCAAGCAATACGATAACGGCCAAGATAATAGCACCAGCAGAGCCTAAGAGGATATCAGCAGATTTCGCCAAAACAGGCGCCCCTGTATCGAGTATTCCCAAAGCTTCTACAGAAGTAGCCCCCAAGTTGGCTACAAAGATATAGACAAAGGCCAAGCCAAGAGCAGCTACACCACCAGCTTTCATGGTGGAACCGGTGATTTCACCCGGAGTTTTAGCACCAGCTATTTTTACAAAATCTACAACTAAGACGGAGAATACCAAGGAGGCTAAGGCATCCATGGTGTTGTAACCGTCTAAGAAGCCATTACCCACAGCAGCACCTACGGTCGCATATTTATCAATAGCTTGACCATAGCCCCCCAAAGGATGAAGCAAGGAAGCCACGATAAGAATCAAGATAACCAAGAGGAGGATTGGTGTCAACACCTTACCTATACGATCTACCAACTTGCTAGGCCGAATGGCGATAAAGAGGGAGATGGCAAAAAATGCCACTAAAAAAATTGGCTCTGCCCATACTGGGGGCGTATCGCCCAAGAAAGGACGAAGCGCAATCTCATAGGATACAGTCCCCGTCCGAGGGGTCGCAAAGATAGGTCCGATAATAAGGTAAAGAATAACAGAATAGATGAGGCCGTACAAAGGATGAACCCGGCCAGACAATTCTTCTACGTTTCGAACACCCGTTTTGGCTACGGCTAAAATCCCTAGAAGAGGAAGACCTACACCGGTTAGGATGAAACCAATAACGGCATAAGGGGTCATGGACCCTGCTTGTTGACCCAGAGACGCTGGGAAAATGAGGTTACCCGCCCCAAAGAAGAGGGCAAAGAGCATGAGGCCGATGGCTATATAAGCACGGCCAGATAAATTTTTACTTGATTCCATTAGAAACTCCTTATAATAAAATGATTAATTAACCTTGTTAACGTCCACCTTTACATCATAAAAGGTAGATCCCCAGGCCTCATCCGTCGGTCGCATGGCTGTAACAGCATTAATGCCAACCTGTGGATCACTACTGTAGCGCTGCCACCAGACGCCAAGGGTAACGACAGTGCCTGGCGATATGGACTCATCTAAGCTTAAAGGTAGGCGTACAGCCCCCCGTTTATTACTGACCATCACCTGATCCCCCTGGCATAGGCCTTTACGTGTGGCATCCTTAGGATGCATACGGATATACATTGGTTGGGGATCATCTAAGTCACGTTCGCAAAAGGATGAATCCAATATGCGAATATCATTCCCATTGATCAGCCAGAACTCAGCATCGTCTCCATGTGGATCCAACCAACATGGGAGGAGGTGCTTATGACTTGAATTGAGAATTTCGATTTTGCCCGATGGCGTCCTAAAGTCCATTTTGTAATTCTTAGGCAGGTCAATCTCCACCTGCTTTTCTTGTAGAATATCTGCCTTAAGAGAATCTGGCACATTTGCAGATGCTACGATTTTCTCAATTAAGTGCCGCTCACTTTGGTCAAAGAAAGAATCCTGTAACCCCATGCGCTTAGCAAGAGCCGAGAAGACCTGCCAGTTAGACTTGGCCTGACCCACCGGTTCGATGGCTTTATAGCCTGTTCCTACTGTATAGTGACCGTAAGAGTTATAGATGTCATCGTGTTCTACCGATGTGGTAGCAGGCAAAATAATATCTGCATACTTACAGGTATCCGTAAAGAAACGCTCATGAACCACTGTGAAGAGATCTTCCCGCATGAGGCCCTGCCGAACCTTATTTTGATCTGGTGCCGTAATGGCTGGATTGGAGGAGAATACATAAAGCATATGAATAGGTATAGCTACCTCTTCCGTCAACATATGACCCAACTGAATCATGGGCATAAGGCGGGAAGCAGATTCCTCCGATGTTCCATTTTCCATAACCGCCTTAGTAACAAAGGCCGACCCCATAGCAGAGGTCAAGAGACCACCCCCTTTATGTTGGTAGGCCCCTACCAAAGCTGGTAGGCAGCTAATGATTCGGGCAGCCATAGCTCCATTTCCATACCGAGTCAGTCCAGAGCCCATGCGGATAAAGGGCGCCTTAGCGGCACAAAAGGCCGCTGCAAAGGCTTCAATAGTTTCTACAGAAAGGCCCGTTTTGTGAGCCGCCCAAGCGGGCGTATAATCTGCCAAGGTGGGAATCATTTGGTCCCAACCTTTCACATAGGTATCAATAAAGTCCTGATCCACTAACTGGTCTCGATGCATGATATGCATCATGGCCAGACCTAGAGCCCCATCAGACCCCGGTAATACCTGCAACTGCCTATCTGCTACTGAAGCTGTATAAGTCTTGTGGGTATCTATCAGCCAAACCTTGGCCCCCTTCTTCTTAGCTTCTGCTATATCAAAGAGGAAATGCATATCTGTAGCGGCTGCGTTAATTCCCCAGAGGATGATACAGTCCGAGTCCTGTGCCTCTTGTGGGCGAGTCGTCAAAGTTTTCCCCATGACCGCACTATAGCCTGCCCCCTTAGCGGGTGAACAAATCCCCCGATCTTGATCAGTAGCCTTGATTTTGCGGAAAAAATAATTACCCGCCGCCGTGTTAATCCGCCCCATAGTCCCTGCATAAGAGTATCGAAGAACCGATTCTGGCCCATATTTATCAGCCGTTTCCAAGAACCTTTGAGCCACTATATCCAGGGCTCGGTCCCAATCTATGGACTCAAATTGATCTTGACTACCCCCCTTTTTACCTACACGCCTAAGGGGGGTGGTAAGTCGTAAGGGCGAGTGAACGGTCAACTCATAGTGCTGCATTTTTTGGCAGAGCCGGCCCCGCGTAAAGGTATGGTCGGGATTACCTTCAACTCTAATTAATCTACCACGATCTGTATAGAGAATAAGTCCACATGCATCAGGACAATCATACGGGCAGACTGAGTAATGCTTTTCCATACTAATCCCCCCCTCTATTAAACAAGCATCCTTTGGTCATGATAACTAAGCATGTCTAGTTCTCAATGATTCCCATAAGGC
>URSE01000016.1 GCA_900550455.1 uncultured Veillonella sp.
ACAAGCCAAAAGAGCACCTTATTCCTTGGTGCTGATTATCTGTCTCTTGGTGGGCCTGGTGGCAGGTTTGGTGCTAGTGCAACAACGAAACCAAGTGGAAAGTGCACAAAATCAAATTGAAAATATCATTGATTATGATGCTGTTTTACGGGCTGCAGCCTTTGAAAAATATCCATCTGTAGAAGCCTTTGATAAACTTAAAGCAGCCCATGTAACGGCCTTAGCCATCTATGATAGAACTTTGGAAAAAGCAATGGATGCAGGGGAAGTTAAGGTCTATCGAGATACTGATTTCAATGGTAACTTGGCCCTTTTAAATGGCCCAGCCAAACCGGGGGCTCTTTACTTAGGACCAGTGCCCCTTAAGGAAGGTTATTACCAAGAAATCAAAGAAGACCTAATCCACCGATTGGGGGCTGACAAGGTCATTGAAACATATAGTAATCAAGGACCTGTTATTGAATTGACAGGAGCTCCTTACGATTCCTTTATGAAGATGAACCTGGGTATCTCCCGTTTGCAAGGGCAAGAAGTGGCGAACAGAGGCTTTAATGTCATCCTTCGTCCAACCAACTATCGAGGCGTATCTAAGGATGATTTGTCCTACTTCTTCAACCGCGTCGATGGGATTCCCCGTGTTACAGGTGTAGTCTTTGTTGGGAAAGAGGCTTTGGGCTATCCAAGTCTTCTCAATGAATCTCTTACGAACTTTAACAATCGCCATATCCCAGTGATTGGCATAGAAGCAACCAACCAACTACAGTATGAACCGCAAGCAGGTTTTAATGAAATGGCCTTAGCACAAGGTTATAGTATCGGTCGCCTCTATACAATTTCCAAGGATGAAATGAAGAAACTTTCCGTTTCAGAGGTATCCCAACGCTTCTACATCTCTGATATGGAGCGGAATATTCGCTTTAATCTCTTCCCTATGTTTGAAGCGGGTAAGGATAATCAAACAGCTTTGGCTACCACCCTTAAGGCTATTGATGATGCATCCACTAAGTTAGCGGATAAAGGCTTTACCTTCGGCCGTGGGTCCGTTTATCCAAACTATACTCCGAGTCCTTTGCTTGTAGCCATCACCATGATTGGAGCCATCGCGCTCTTTACCTTGGTGGCTAATATGCTGCTTCCTATGAAGTGGCATAAGCAAATGGTTCTCTTCGCCTTCCTATCCTTTATATCCGTCATTATCTACATGTTGACTAGCGGTACCCTGATTACCCAATTGTGGGCCCTGTCTTCAGCTGTTATGGCTCCGGTAGGTGCTATGATTTACCTCATGGATACTTGGATCTACCGCGGCGGGCAAGATCAACAATCAACCTTCCGGTCTATGGTCTATGCAGTGGCATGCTTGGCCCTTGCGGCTATCTTAGCGGCCATCGGTGGCATCTATATTGGCGCTATGTTAGGAAATACGCGGTTCTTCATGGAATTTGCTATCTTCCGGGGCGTTAAGTTAACCTTCGTCTTACCAGTTCTCTTAACTGCTTGGGCGTATATGCAACGATTCCCATTGTGGAAGGGACGCACTATTAATTCGTTAGAAGAAACTAAAACCTTTATCAAGGAATTTATCACTATGGATGTAAAATTCTACATCTTCTTGATTTTAGGTGCATTGATGGCTGTGGTGTATGTCTTTGTAGGTCGGTCTGGTCATACGGCAGGGGTGCCAGTGCCAGGTATTGAAATGACACTTCGTCGCTTCTTAGAAAATACCCTCTATGCTCGTCCTCGGGAAAAAGAATTCATCATCGGTCATCCTGCATTGATGCTAGCTGCATTTGCCTTCTTCCGTAAATGGCCTATGGTAATCCACTTTATTTTGACAGTTGCTGGTGTTATAGGTGTAGCGTCCATGGTAGAAACATTCTGTCATGTGCGGACACCAGTGTATATGACTGTAATGCGGGGCCTAGATGGCTGGTGGATTGGCCTATTCTTTGGTATTATTGCTATTTTGCTTATCCGCATTCTTACTTATATCACCCAGTGGTATAAGCAAGGGGAGGGGCACCATGAGTAAAATTGTTATTTCCGGCTACTACGGATTTGGCAATGCTGGGGATGAGGCCATGTTGTCGGCCATCATAACGGCCATCCGAAAGGAAGATGAAGAGGTACATATAACTGTGATTTCTGGGAATCCAGTACAAACCTCTGCTAAGCATGGGGTAGAGGCGGTTGGAACCTTTGCGGGTCCAGCCATCGTAAAAGCCCTTATGGACTGTGACCTCCTCATCTCAGGAGGTGGTAGTCTCCTACAAGATGCGACTAGTGTAAAGAATGTATACTATTACCTCAGCATTATGTCTCTTGCTAAACTGCTTGGTAAACGGGTTGTTCTCTATGCCCAAGGCATAGGACCGCTGACTAAGCCGACCACCCGTTGGGCCGTTAAATCCGTCCTTAATCGCATGGATTTAATTACTGTCCGCGACTTACCGTCCCAAGGTCTCTTGGAGGAGATTGGGGTAAAACCTGAGCTGGTTCAAGTGACTGCGGATGCAGTTCTTACCATGCCTATAGCGGATGCTAGTAAGGGGGAGTCGCGGCTCCAAGCGGCTGGCCTAAAGCCAGGCTGTCGCCGTATAGGTATAGCAGTCCGCTCCTGGAAGGATCAAGTGGCCTATCGAAAGGCGCTGGCAGGGGCCTTGGCCGCCTTGCACCAAAGCCATCAGGTGGAGGTCCTCTTTATCCCTATGTCCCATCCTGAGGACACGGAAGAAGCCAAGACGGTGGCGGCCTATATGGGAAATGCTCCCTATGTGCATCTTCTTGAAGAATCTTTTACTACAAGCCAATTTCTAGAGTTGGCAGGGGCTGTAGATATCATGATTGGTGTCCGCCTCCATGCGCTAGTCTTTGCCTCTCTCATGGGTAAGCCTGTAGTGGGTATTTCCTATGATCCCAAGATTGATGCCTTCTTGCACATGATTGAGCAAGAAGCTATGGGGACTATGGAAAGGCTTGATCAAGATAAACTTTACGCCCGTCTGGTTGATTTACTAGAGGAAAAAGGGGATTATCAACACTCCTTTGACCGTATAGAAAGCCTGAGAAAAATATCATTCCGCAGTGCTCAATTAGCTTTGGCATTGCTTAAACAATAGTAGAAAGGATGGTCTTTATATGACTCCATTAACAGCAGAAGAAAAGGTATTGCTCGCTGAGAAGGCGAAGGCAATTCGCGTATCCATTGTGAAATCCGTAACGGGTGCTAAATCTGGCCATCCAGGTGGGTCCTTGTCTATAGCGGACCTTATGGCTCTGCTCTACTTCAAGGAAATGAATATCGATCCTAAGAATCCTCAGATGGACGGGCGAGACCGCTTAGTTCTTTCCAAGGGACATGCTGCACCAGCCCTCTATAGTGCCTTGGCTGAAAAGGGCTACTTCCCTAAAGACGAATTGAATCACCTTCGTAAGATTGACCATATGTTGCAAGGCCATCCTGATATGAAACATACACCAGGTGTGGATATGTCCACTGGATCCTTGGGGCAAGGGATTTCCGCTGCCTGTGGTATGGCCTTAGCAGGCAAGCTAGACAAGTCTCTAGCTCGCGTGTATGCCATCTTGGGTGATGGCGAGTTGGAAGAAGGGCAAGTGTGGGAAGCGGCTATGTTCGCAGGTCACTACAAGCTCAATAATTTGACTGCTTTCGTCGACTTCAACGGCTTGCAAATTGATGGTGATATTACAAAGGTCTTGTCTCCATTGCCAATTCCAGAAAAATTCGTTGCTTTCCAATGGCATGTCATTGAAGTGAATGGTCATGACTTTGATCAATTGCATCAAGCTATTGAAGAAGCTAAGACAGTAACCGATAAACCAACCTGTATTGTTATGCATACGGTCAAGGGTAAGGGGGTATCCGCTATGGAAGGCCAAGCAGGCTGGCATGGTAAGGCACCATCTGCAGAAGAATGCGTAGAATTTGTGAAAGAGTTGGAGGCGTAATCATGGGTAAAGCAACACGTGAAGCTTACGGCAATGCATTAGCAGTTGTAGGCGCTAAGAACAAGAATATCGTAGTATTGGATGCGGACTTGTCCAAATCTACTAAGACCAATGTATTCAAAGAGCAATTCCCAGACCGCTTCTTTAACGTAGGGATTGCTGAACAAAACCTCATCTCTGTAGGGGCAGGCTTGGCTGCGGCAGGTAAGATTCCATTTGTATCTTCCTTCGCTATGTTCGCTACCGGTCGTGCCTTTGAACAAATTCGCAATGCTGTTTGTTATCCAAAACTCAATGTTAAGGTATGCGCTACTCACGCAGGCATTACCGTTGGCGAGGATGGGGCTACCCACCAATCCCTTGAAGATATCGCATGCATGCGGGTCCTTCCTAATATGACTGTGGTTGTTCCAGCGGATGAAGCGGAAACTACATCTGTTATCGAATGGGCTGCCAACTACCAAGGTCCTGTATATGTCCGTTTAGGCCGGGCTGGTGTGGATGATACGACTCCAGCGGGCTATCAATTCGTGCCAGGTAAATCACAAACCCTAGTAGAGGGGGCTGACCTAACTATCATCGCATGTGGCGCCTTGGTTGGCCCTGCTGTTGAAGGTGCTAAGGAATTGGCGCAAGCAGGTATCTCTGCTCGCGTAATCAACATGGCTTCTATTAAGCCAATCGACAAGGATGCTATTGTGAAAGCTGCTCAAGAAACAGGGGCTATCCTAACGGCTGAAGAACATAATGTATTGGGTGGTTTAGGCTCTGCTGTAGCTGAAGTTGTAGTCCAAGAAGCACCGGTACCTATGGCCTTCGTAGGAGTACAAGATAGCTTTGGCGAATCGGGCACACCAAAAGAATTGATGGCTAAATACGGTTTGACTGCTAAGGATATTGTAGCGGCAGCCAAGAAGCTTGTGGCGCGCAAATAGGAGTCTAGGATGATTGAATTTCAAAATGTAACTAAGGTCTACGACAATGGTGCGGTAGCCTTAGATAATGTAACCATTCATATTGAAAAAGGCGAGTTTGTCCTCGTTGTAGGCCACTCTGGGGCCGGTAAATCCACCCTCTTTAAGTTACTTACCCACGAGGTAATCCCAGATGAAGGGTCTGTTATCGTTAATAGCGTTGATGTAACTCAGATTAAAGGTTCTAAGGTACCTATGCTCCGTCGTAAATTAGGCGTTGTATTCCAAGACTTCCGCCTCCTACCTAATAAAACAGTGGGGGAAAATATAGCCTTTGCCTTGGAAGTAATTGAAGAAAAACGGTCTGTTATCAAAGAAAAGGTTAATCATGTCCTTGATTTAGTCGGCCTTACCGATAAAAAAGATGATTATCCAGAAGACTTGTCTGGGGGGGAACAACAACGGGTTGCCATTGCACGCGCTATTGTCAATCGCCCAGCGGTTCTCATCGCCGATGAACCAACTGGTAACTTGGATCCTATTACAAGTCGTGATATAGTGGACCTCTTTAAGCGGATAAACAACTATGGGACGACTGTTGTTATGATTACTCATAATATGGATATTGTATCCTACCTTAATAAACGCGTAATCGCTCTAGAAAATGGACGCGTTGTAAGTGATCAATTGAAAGGTGTCGCATTTAATGAAACTCAGAACATTTAGCTACTTCGTAAAAGAAGCCTTTAAATCCATGCGCCGCAATGGTCTGATGACATTGGCTTCTATCTCTACTGTCGCCTTATCCCTCTTTATGTTGGGGGTCTTCCTCTGTGGTGTAGTCAATCTCAATAATATGGCTGCATCCTTGGAAACGCAGGTGCAATTGTCTGTTTATCTTAAGGATGACCTTACTACCAACCAAATTATGGAGACTGGTAAGGCTGTAAAAAGCCAACCTCACATCAAAGAACTCAAATTTGTCACTAAAGATCAAGCCCTGCAAGATTTTAAGAGCCGCTTAGGGGATGATCAAAAGCAGATGATTGACTCTTTAGAAGGGGTTAACCCATTGCCTAATTCCTACATCGTAACCTTCGAAAATCCGCAAGATGTAAAGCTAGCGGCTAAGGAATTGGCCACAGTGCCGGGCGTTGAATCCGTTCATTATGGTCAAGATGTAGTTGATGAACTCTTCAAGATTACCCAAATTATCCGTATTGGTGGTATCGTGCTTATCGCCTTCTTGGCTGCAGCAACGCTCTTTATCATCTCCAATACCATTCGTTTGACAGTCTTTGCTCGCCGTAAAGAAATTGCCATTATGAAGTACGTCGGTGCGACTAATGGTTTTATCCGTTGGCCCTTCGTTATTGAAGGTATGCTATTAGGCTGTATTGGGGGCCTGATAGCTGTCGCTTGCACAGGGGAGTTCTACTATTTCATCACTTCTGAAATAGAACAATCCTTAGCTTTCTTCCCCTTGGTACCAATGTTCCCAATCTTCTACCAATTGGCAGTCGCTTTGTTAATTATCGGTATCTTTGTAGGGGCTATTGGTTCTGCTATTTCCTTGCGACAATACATGCGCGTATAAGAGAAGGTCTTATGTTACAAAATAAATGGAAAAATCGTCTAGCCGCTATCTTAGTGTGTGGCTTGGCCGTAACGGCTCCATTGGTAGCCTACGCAGAAGACGAAGATTTACAACAACAAATTGATAGCTATCAACAGCAAATTCAAGAGCAGCAAGGGGTTAAGGCCGATGCAGAAAAACGAATAGGTCAACAAACCACTAACCTGCAACAGGCTGAAGAAGAACTCAAGAAGGCCCAAGACGAGTTGGCCGCTATTCAAGGCCAGCGGAAGGCTGTAGAAGGGGATATTGCGGTTACTCAAAAGAAGTTGGATGAGGCTCAAAAACGCTTGGCTAAGCGGGAAGTGGTCTTCCAAAAGCGGGTTCGTGATATTTACATCAACGGCCGTCTTTCTTATCTAGAAGTGGTTTTGGGGTCTAAGGACTTTAACGACTTTGCCAATCGAGTACAGGTCTTGAAGCGTATCATTGATGCGGATATCAAGCTCATCAATGGCATTAAGGAAGAACGAGCTGACATCGCTAGTCAAAAGGATAAATTGGAGGCCGATCGGGCTAAGATTGTAGACCTAGAAAAACAAGCCCAAGCAAAACAAGCTGAGATTGAACAACGTAAGCAAACGTATGCACAACTCTTGGCTAAGGCTAGGACTGATCAAGCTGGTTCTATCGAAAAAATTCAGGAATTGGAAGCAGCCTCCCAACAAGTTCGCAATATCATTGCGCAACGGCAAGCGGAACGGGCCGCTCAAGCAGCCCAAGCGGCAGCTGGTGGCGGTGGCGGTTATAACTGGGTACAAGGATCTGGAGCCCTTTCTTGGCCTGTATCTAGCCATGAAATTACCTCTGGTTTTGGGGGGCGTTACCACCCAATTTCTGGCCGTTATATCTTCCATGATGGTATTGATATCGCTGCTGATTATGGAGAACCAGTCCATGCAGCTGATGGGGGTACCGTTATCTATGCAGGATGGATTTCTGGCTATGGTAATGTGGTTATTATCGACCATGGGAATGGTATGTCTACCCTCTACGCCCATAATGAATCTCTGAATGTATCTGAAGGCCAAGGGGTAAGTAAGGGCTCTGTTATTGCCTATGCTGGCTCTACAGGTAACTCTACAGGTCCTCATCTTCACTTTGAAGTGCGGATCAATGATGAGCCTCAAAATCCATTGGGGTACTTATAATGAATGCTTTTGTTATATGGGCTTGGATCCGTAAAATTATAGGCTATTTGGTAGCTTTCTGCCTGTTAGGTATTCTCTTTATGTTCTTGGCCTTTTGGTATATGTTTGGTAGGGCAACAGCCTTACCGAACTTTATCCATACCTATTACATAGCAACGCAAAACTTTATAGAACCTGTATCAAAGACTAGTCTTTGGGATGGGCTCACTAAAGGATTGATTGGAGCCTTGGATGAGAAGCACTCCCTTTACTTAACTAAGGAAGACTTTACCTCTATGAAGGAGGAAACGGCCGCTTCCTATGCGGGCATTGGTGTCGTTATTGGGCAAACTGATAATGGTATTGTGGCCGCTCACGTTATGGAGGACCAACCAGCAGAAAAGGCGGGTCTCAAGGATGGCGATATAATCCTAGCTGTTGATGGTCAGTCCACAGAGAGTATGGCCTTGGATAATGTTTCCTCTGCTATTCGTGGTAAAGCTGGTACGACGGTAACCTTGACGGTTTCTCGAAATGGTGAGAAATTAGATTTTCCTATCGTACGGGATAAGGTGGTTATGCCTACTGTTCGTAGTCGCATGCTGACAGACCATATTGGTTATATCCGGGTCAGTCAATTTGCAGAACCAACAGGGGAAGACTTTGCTGAGCAGTATAAGAACCTAAAGGCGCAAGGCATGACAAAGCTAGTCTTAGACCTCCGCAATAATCCAGGCGGATTGGTAACAACAGCAGCCGCCATTGCGAATTATATCTTGCCTCAAGGACCATTTGTTACTGTTCAGGCCCGTGGTGGCCCTATGGAGGCCTATGAATCGCAAGGTCTTGAAGAGCCAATTCCACTAGTAGTTCTCATGAATAAGAACTCAGCTTCCGCCTCTGAGATTATAGCTGGCGCTGTGCAGGATGAAGGGGTTGGTAAGATACTAGGAACTCAATCCTACGGTAAGGGGACTGTGCAAGCAGTCCTCCATAATCTAGCTGGAGAAGCGGTCAAGGTGACCATTGCCAAATACCATACCCCTAAGGATCGGGTTATCGATGGTATTGGTATTACCCCAGATATTGAATTCCCTCTACCAGCAGGCGTTCGCATTGACTGGAAGACTAACGATCCACAAATTGAAAAAGCAATTGAAGTAATCAAGACCCTATAAATAGGCTGGCCTAAAGGCCTCCTTAGGTCAGAAAAGGAAAGAATATGTTTATAGATCGCGCTCGCGTATATGTTAAGGGCGGTGACGGCGGTAATGGGATGTCCTCTTTTCGCCGTGAAAAGTACGTCCCTAATGGTGGTCCAAGTGGTGGTGATGGCGGCAAAGGGGCCGATGTCATCCTAGTGGCCGACAAAAATGTTAATACCCTAATGGATTTCCGCTATAAGCGCATGTTCCGGGCAGAGGCTGGTGAAAATGGCATGTCTGCTAATAAACACGGTCGGGGGAGAGATCCCCTCTATATCAAGGTTCCTATGGGTACCGTGGTGAAGGATGAAGAATCTGGTAAGGTCTATTGTGACCTGACCCAAGATGGGCAAGAATTCCTCATCGCCAAGGGAGGCCGAGGGGGCCGGGGTAACGCCCGCTTTCAAACAGCAGCTAATAGAGCTCCGACCTTCTCTGAAATGGGGGAACCAGGGGAAGAACATTGGCTTCAATTAGAACTTAAGGTCCTTGCTGATGTAGGTCTATTGGGATATCCATCAGTAGGTAAGTCCTCAATTATTCGCAAGGTATCTGCGGCACGCCCTGATGTAGCGGCCTACCATTTTACTACCTTGACGCCAGTCTTGGGGGTTGTGTCGTTACCTGGGGACCGTAACTTTGTCATGGCCGATATTCCAGGTCTCATCGACGGGGCTGCAGAAGGGGTTGGTTTAGGCCATAACTTCCTTCGACATGTGGAACGGTCGAACATCCTCCTCCATATCCTGGATGTATCTGGCATGGAAGGGAGAGATCCTAAGGATGATTTCGATGCCATTAATCGGGAACTGGCTAAGTATTCTCCAACATTGGCTAAGAAAAAACAAATTGTAGTCCTCAACAAAATTGACCTTGTTCAAGATGATACAACTATTCCAGAGGTAACTAAGTATTTTGAAGATAAGGGCTATGAAGTCTTTGCAGTCAATGCTCTTACAGGCCAAGGCTTGTCAGAACTTATGGAACGTGCATACTACTATGTAGAAAACTACGAACCAGAGCCTGAGGCAAGTGATGATGCTGTGGTATACGAAGCTAAGGAAGATGTGGAATTTGTCATTACCCGTGGAGATGATGCATCCTTTACCATTACGGGTAAGCGAATTGAACGTCTAGTGGCTATGACTAACTTTAGTGATGACCAATCGGTTCGGCGCTTCCAAAAAATTTGGCGTTACATGGAGTTGGATGATAGACTCCGTGAAAAGGGTTGCCAAGAGGGCGATGAAGTCCATATTGGTGAACAAACATTTACATTCCACGATTAGGAGATACCATGACAGGTAAACAAAAACGCTATTTACGGTCCTTGGCAGCGACCATGGATCCTGTCGTATTTATCGGCAAGAATGGCTTAGAAAATGCGGTAATTGATTCCGCTCGAGCAGCCATTACAAAACGAGAATTAATCAAGGTAAAACTCTTGAATAATAGTCCAGAAGAAAAGACCATCTTTCAAGACTTAGCGGACATGTTAGGAGCAGAATTGGTACAGGTAATCGGCTTTAATGGGGTCCTCTTCAAGAAGAAGAAAGAAAACTCCAAGATTGAATTACCTAAATAGTATTAGCTTGTAGGAGAGAGATGATGTGGAATAAACTTAGGGCCCTTAAGGCTTACTACCTCTACATGTCATCTCCTAAGGGCTACTATGAATGGCAATACTATTGTAAGGCCATAGGACTGGCTATCCTATTTATGGCTTTGATTATGTTAGTCATGTATGGCTTGGGAGTATAGGTGTCAATGAAACAGCGGATTGGTTTGATGGGGGGGACCTTTAACCCTATCCATATGGCTCACCTTATGATTGCGGACCGTACCAAGGAGGCCTTTGGCCTAGATAAGGTTATTTTTATGCCCGCAAAGGAACCACCTCATAAGAAAACCATACCTGTAAACCACCGCTACAAGATGGTGGAATTGGCTATCGCTGATAATCCAGACTTCACTATTTCAGATTTAGAAATCAGGCGGGAGGGCCCTTCCTATAGTTTAGATACGGTGGAGGAACTCTTGGCAGTGTATGGTGCCAATACGGAAATTTATTTCATCACCGGTACAGATTCCATCCAGGACCTACCTACCTGGCATAAGCCAATGGAACTCTTAGAGAAATGCCATTTCGTAGGCACCATTCGGCCAGAGGGTTCAGACCAAGTGGAGGCTTCTCTTAAGGCTTTGGAACCTTTGAGCCGGGTCAAAATACACTTTTTAATGGTACCGCAACTGGCTATATCTTCCTCTTATATACGGCGATGCCTAAAAGAGGGGAAATCAGTTAAGTATATTCTTCCTCAAGTAGTATTGGACTATATAGAGAAAGAAGGGTTATATAAAGGGGCAGGCTATGACCTTTAATGAAATTTCTAAAGACCTTGCAAAGCGCTTGAGTCCTAAACGCTATCGCCATGTACTGGGGGTAGTAGAGGCCGCTGAAGAGCTGGCTAAAGTCTATGAGGTTGATATAAAGAAGGCCCGTTTGGCAGCCCTTCTCCACGATTGTGCCAAAGAAGAAAAATTAGATGCTATGCAAGCTATCGTTAAGGTAGGGGGGTTAGTCTTAGACCAAGATATGTTGGCATCTGGTGCCCTGCTTCACGGAGAAGCAGGTGCCGTCTTGGCTAAGACCCGGTATGGGGTGGATGACCCAACCATCTGTGAAGCGATTCGGGTTCATACGGTGGGGAAACCACATATGTCAGACTTGGATAAGGTGATATTTCTAGCGGATTACATCGAGCCGAACCGTGATTTTCCAGGTGTGGAAATCCTTCGTCAAAAGGCGAGAGAAGATTTAAATCAAGGGGTCTTAGCAGGCTATGATATGACCATTAGGCACCTTTTAGATAAGGGCTTATGTATATATGAGCCAACCATCGTAGGGCGCAATGCCTTACTTAAAGAAATAAAATCGATTAATGGATAATACAATGGAGAGAATGGATTCATGATGGATGAACAAGAAAAAGAGCGGGAGCTAGAGCGCCGTATCCGTCGGCGACGAGCCCAACGCAAGCGCAAGGAAAGTAAAATCAAATGGGGGCGCTTTATTCCTTCCTTAATCCTTATTATCCTTCTTATAGGAGGTATAGGCTTTGGCCTAGTTAAGGGCATTGGTGCTATATATGGAGCCTACCAGTCTCATAAGGAGGCCACAATGGAGGCTAAACCCTTGCCAGAGGAGGCACAGGAACCACCATCTATTCCATCGGTGACAGTTAACCAAGAGGCCTTGGATAAGCCTATCTATGTCCTGCTGGCAGGACGGGATGCTAACAATCCATCCCAAGCTGATTCTCTCTATTTAGTGTCCATTAATCTAGACCAAAAATTGGTGGATATCATTGGTATTCCTGCTAATACTAAAATTGATAATCGGGATAAGACTGGTGCCAATAAAATCAATAGCTTTTATAGTACGGGGGGCATGGACCTGACCAAGGCTGTAGTAGAGGATATTTTCCACATCTCTATTCCTTACTATGTGGTAGTGGACCAAGAGGCCTTTAAACATACTGTAGATGTGATAGGGACCCAGTCCTTTTATGTAGAAAGCGCTATGAACCACACCGATGCTGAAAGTGGGTTAGAAGATATTAATCTCAAAAAGGGTTATCAAGACTTGGATGGTAATAAGGCCCTTCAATATGTACGATACACTGACGATCCTCAAGATAACTTCTCACGGGTGGAACGGCAGGAACGCTTTATGAAAACCTTGCTAGCCTCCCTTCAAGGGTCTATGACACTGACTAATGCTTGGGATACATGGCGAGTTTGGTCTCACTTTGAGTCCAATATCTCCACCTGGGATGCGGTTAAGTTGCTCTATAAGATCACTCATATGGAAGCGACCAACATCCACTTCTACATCTTGCCGGGCCATAAGGACACGCTTAATGGCGAGAAATATTGGGTAGTTGACCCAAGTGAGGCTCAGCGTTTAGTAGGCATTATGACAGGCGATATTGACGCCTCGGAGATGGCCTCCATGATGCCTGTTTTAAAACCAGATACAGAGCAAGTTAAGGAAAATACAAATACAAGTGAAGCTAATGTGCCAGATAATCAAAAATCCAAAGAAGAACGGGCTGGTACTCACACAAGCGATCCTAAGAAAGATAAGGGGATTTAAGGATGAAAGAAAAAGAACAAATTAAAGCGGTAGCCCTTGTGATGGCTCAGGCTGCATTTGATAAAAAAGGGCAAGATATCAGTATTATGGACTTAGAAGGGATTTCCCTCTTGTCTGATTACTTTGTCCTTGTTACCGCTAATAATGTAAAAAATGCCCAAGCTATTGCGGATGAAATGGAAGATAAGGCAGCCCTTGAAGGCATGACTGTCCTGCATCGTGAGGGATACCGGGAAGGAGAATGGGTCCTTCTCGATTTTGGTGATATTATCGTCCATGTCTTTGGCGGTCAAGACTACCGTGATTTCTATGGGTTAGAACAACTTTGGTCCGATGCCAAGTATGTAGATTTTGAGGGCAAGTAAATGGCCAGTACACTTTCTGAAAATACAATCCAACGGCTGACTGTTCTTCGGACTAGTGACCAAGGGGCCTTTTTGGATGGGCAAACGGGCAATACATCAGATGATATCTTGCTCCATAAGGATCAGCAAACAGGGCCGGTAGCCATTGGTGATCAGGTTGAGGTCTTTCTCTATAAAGACCCTAAGGGGCGCTTGACTGCATCCATGCGCTTGCCTGCCATGAAAATAGGTCAAATCGCTTATACTGAAGTCATCAATACTACCAACTTTGGCTGTTTCGTAGAAGTAGGGACCGAACGGGGAATTTTCATGCCTCATGCTGAGATGCGGGGCCGCCCTCAGGTGGGAGAAAAGGTCTGGGTCCGCCTCTATGAGGATAAGTCCGGTCGTTTGGCCGTATCCATGGATGTGGATGATGCTATGAGGCGAGCCTCCAAACCGGCTGCTGATGCTAAGTTGGGGCAAGATATTAAAGGTGCGGTCTATAATTTGACCGCTGAAGGGGCTTTCTTAATTAGCCCTGAACGGTGGATCGCCTTTATTCATCGGTCTGAAATGACCCATACGGTTAAGGTGGGAGAGATGGTAAGTGCCCGCATTATCTATAAGCGGGAAGACGGTCGTCTCAATGCCTCTATGCGTCCCCTTAAGGAAGTGGCTTTAGCTTCTGATGGGGATCGAATCATGGCTTATTTAGGGGAACGGAATGGGAAAATTCCCTATTCCGACGGTACCTCTGCAGCCCTTATTAAGGATAAGTTTAATATCTCTAAAGCCGCTTTTAAGCGGGCTCTAGGCCATCTCATGAAGGAAAATAAAATTATCCAAGAGGATGGCTGGACCCTCTTAACAGATTATGGTCGTCAGTTCTTGGCAGACCAAGAATCAGCAAGAGTGGCTCAAAAAGCTCAAGGTTAAGAGTCCAATTATCAGAAGAGAAGGGAAGTCAGACGATATAGTATGAAGATTATTGTTGTCGGTGCCGGTAAGGTGGGCTATTCCCTAGCCCAACGCTTGATTAAGGATAGACACGATGTGTATGTGGTGGAAAAATCAGAGGACCGCATCAAAAACCTAGAAAACAATCTGGATGCTAACCTTGTACAGGGGTCTGGCTCTGATGTAAACGTCCTCAATACTATAGGATGTTCTGATGTGGGCATGCTCATAGCCGTGACGGATATTGATGAAGTTAATATGCTGGCCTGTTCTGTGGCTAAGATGATGGGGGTGCCTCAAACTATAGCCCGTGTTCGCAATGAGGAATACGGCCAAATCGAGAATGATACCATTCAGGAACAGTTAGGTGTAGACCTCTTTATCAATCCAGAACGGGTCACAGCTAATGAAGTCATGGAAATTATTCAAACACCAGCGGCTCTTGATGTGGGTGAATTTGCCAATGGGGCAGTTAAATTGGTGGAGGTTAAGGTCCATAAAGATCACTTTTTGATCGGCCACCGCCTTATGGATGCGAAACTACCTGAGAATGTTTTGGTTGTTGGAATCCTTCGTAAGGGTCATATGATAATCCCTCATGGGCAAACTCAGATAGAGCAGGGAGACAATGTTTTCTTCCTAGGGAGCTCTCAGGGCATTAAAGAAATCCAAGAAACCTTCCACGAGGTAGCGGTATTGGCAAAACGGGTCCTCGTCATTGGCGCGGGCCTTATGGGCCGCCATTTGACTTTGATGTTAGAAAAGGCTGGATACGATGTAAAGGTTATTGATAAGGATTACGACCGTTGCGAAAAACTAGCTGCTCTAGTGGACGATACCATGGTTATCCACGGGGATGCTACTAATATGGAACTGTTAGAAGCTGAGGAAATCGGTGATTGCGATATCGTCGTAGCCTTGACCGATGATGATAAGCTCAACCTCTTGGTAGCCCTCTTGGGCAAGCACATGGGTATATCCAAGACCTTTGTCCGCGTAGGACGGCCTGAATATATCACCCTTATGGAACAGGTGGGAATCGATGTTGTATTTAGCCCTCGCCTTCTTACCACTGGAGAAATAATGCGGCGGGTACGCTCTGGTGATGACCTAGTATCTTTGTCTCTCTTTGGTGGTGCCAAGGCGGAAGCAGTAGAAGTGGAAATTACTAATCGTTCTCCTGTAGCCGGTAAGGCTCTGAAGGATATTCGCATTCCTGGAAAAGCCTTAGTGGGTGCCGTTATACGGGCGGAAAAATCCATTGTTCCATCTGGTATGACAGAACTTTTACCGGGCGATCATATTGTTATTTTTACCCTTCCTGACTTTGTAACGGATGTTTTAGACTATTTGAAATAGGGGATTTGCTGTATGCGCATTCGTGCTATAAGCCGACTCATAGGTCAATTGATTATGATTTATGCGGCTATTTTGCTATTGCCCTTTGCTTATTCTTGTCTAGTAGGGCCTCGAGAGTGGTCCTTCTTACTGGTCTCAATCCTGGGCTTAGCCCTGGGCGGAGGCCTCTTTACCTATGGGGAAAAGAGCAACCAGTTCTTCTTGCGTGATTCCTACCTAGTAGTTGCTTCGACCTGGGTGGCTACGGCTGTTTTAGGAGCCTTACCCTTTATGGGGGCTGGTTATTTAACATCCCCTGTAGATGCCCTTTTTGAATCCATTTCGGGGATTACTGCTACGGGTGCTAGTGTCATAGCTAATGTGGATGGCCTTCCTCAGTCCTTTATTCTCTGGCGGTCTATTATGCACTGGCTAGGAGGGATGGGGATTATCGTCTTGGTCTTGGCGGTTTTTCGTAACCTACGGGCCGATTCGGCCTACCTCTTTAAAGCGGAAGCTTCCATGCCAAGGCCAGGGGCCGTCTTACCTCGGATCCGGACCATGGCGACAGAACTCTGGGGCCTATATGTAGGTTTTAGTCTCTTGTGCTTTGCCCTCTTGTGGCTAGTCGGTGGACTCAGCCCCTTCCATGCTCTTAATGTTACTATGTCGACTATTTCCACAGGTGGTTTTTTGCCCACATCAGATGGGGTCTTTAATTACCATCATAACTATTTAGTCATGACCATTATTGGAATCTTTATGGTTATTGGTGGGGGTAATTTCGCCCTCTACTATTCGGTTAAACGCTTGGGTCTAGGGTCTCTTTTGGCAGATTTGGAGTTTAAGGTATACATAGGCATCCTCCTCTTAGGAGGCTTTTTAATTGGGTCTAGCCTCTGGATGAGCCTAGACTCCAATCCGATCCATGCCTATGCCAATGGCCTCTTTATGTACATATCTATGCAGACTGGGACGGGCTTTGCCATCGGTAACTATGACCAGTGGCCTAACTTCGCCCAAATGATTCTTTTCCTGTCTACCTTTATCGGCGGCTGTTCAGGATCTACCGCAGGGGCTATTAAAGTATTTCGCTTCATCGTAATGTTTAAATCCATAGGTATCTATCTTCGTCAGTCTATCCACCCCAATCAAGTACAGGTTCTTAGGCTTAACGGACGGGTGATGCAAAGCTCTTGGATTCGCCGGATTTGGCAATTCTTCTTCGCTTACATGACTGTGTATGGGGTTTCGACTCTACTTCTAACCTTGAGTGGCTTATCCTATACAGAAGCCCTAGAATGTACATCTGCTACCTTGAGCAACGTGGGCCTTTCCTTTGGCCGTTGGGGGCCAACCGTGGCCTTTGATACATTGCCTAGTCTAGCCAAGTTGGTATGCATTGTAGATATGGTTTTAGGGAGACTTGAAATCTTTACAGTTCTAGTTGTTTTGCATCCTGACTTCTGGAGCGGCTACTTTATTAAACCTAAAAATGAGGTAACTCGCCTATGATGGTTTACAACTTGACACTAGGTCTCTATCGGGTCCATTGTTACATCCTAGAAGAGGAGGGTCAGGTGGTCCTTATCGATCCAGGAGCACGGGGTGATCTCATAGAGGTGCGGTTACGGGCTTTGGGATCGCCTCAAGTCTTAGCCATCATTTTGACCCATGGCCATGTGGATCACACATCAGCCGCATCAGACTTGGCAGATACCTATGGCTGTCCGGTCTATGCCCACCCTTTAGAAGAGGCTGTCATCCGCTTGAAACGTTTAGTCCCAAGGGCCTATGTTAAGGCATTTGATGTTAGGATCAGGGACTTAGAGGAAGGTCCCTTACGAGTAGGGCCCTTTGACCTAACTATTTATCATATGCCCGGCCATAGCCCAGGCCATTTAGTCATTGCCTGTCAGAATCATCTCTTCACAGGAGACCTTCTTTTTAGGGGGACTGTGGGAACTACAGATACTTTTGGGGGTAGCCAAGTTGATTTACATAGGAGCCTGAGCTCGTTGTTAGCCTGGCCTGATGAGACCCTGGTTCATCCTGGCCATGGTCCAGCGACAAGCATAGGAGCGGAACGAGAGAATATTTT
>URSE01000017.1 GCA_900550455.1 uncultured Veillonella sp.
GATTCTTGAGGCCCCGGCTCAATTGACGATGTCGAGTCATGGATAACCTCTTTCATAGTAAACAATAAAACATAGTATATATCATAGTATGTCCACTCTAAAAAAGCAAGTGTACTTTATATATAGACATATAACTAATGGATTCATTATGAGACCTTATAGGGATTGCTAAGCATAATAAAAAGAGGGGCTAGTTAATCTATTCTGATTAACTAGCCCCTCCTGGGTATTGTCCGTACATTATTAGGAACCTCTAGAACCATACATAGCGGATAATTACTAAGATGGCTAGGATATACATGATCTTAGAGACTTCCTTGGCCCGACCAGCGATGATTTTGACCAAAGGATAGGCTACGAGCCCAGCGGAGATGCCTTCTGCAATAGAGTAGGCAAATGGCATAACCGTGATAACCAAGAAGGCAGGGAAGCCTTCTGTCCAGTCATCAAAGTCGATGTCGCGGATGGCACCAATCATGAAGGCGCCGACCATAACTAAAACAGGTGCAGTAGCACAGTTTGGCACTAAGACGAGAATCGGTGCGAAGAGGAGGGCGATGAGGAAGAGAATCCCTGTAGCGATGGCTGTGAGACCTGTTTTGCCACCGGCTGCAACGCCAGAGGCGGATTCGATAAAGGCCGTTACAGTGGATACACCCAAGAGGCCGCCCAAGGATACACCGACCGCATCTACGGTCATAGCCTTACCGAGACCAGGGAATTCATTGGTCTTAGGGTTGGCGATGCCTGCCTTGGTTGCTGTACCAATCAAGGTCCCCATAGTATCGAAGAGTTCTACAAAGGTAAAGGAAAAGATGATGGTGATGAGGCCCATATGGAAGGCACCAGGAATATCTAAGGCGAAGATGGCTGCTTGGCTAAAGTCAGGAATCGCCATCAAGGAGAGATGGTCAGGTAATTGAGCCACACCTGTAGCATAGGCTAGGATAGAGGTGACGATGACACCGATGAGGAGGGCACCCCCTACCTTGCGAGCCACTAAGATAGCGGTAAAAGCCAAAGAGAAGAGGGCCAGAAGGGTTTCTGGATTTTTGAGGTCTCCGAGGGCCAAGAAGGCTTGGGAGGCCGGTGGTGTAATGGTACCACCATGGGCCGCAGCAGCGGCCAAGATATCTGGGGCCAAGGAGAGGTTGATGACTACGAGACCAGAGAGCTTGAGGCCGATAAAGGTAATGAAGAGACCAATACCGGTGGTGATGGCTATCTTCATAGAGGCGGGAATGCCTTCTACAATCATTTGACGGATTCGGGTGGCCGTGAGAATGAGGAAGACGATACCGGAGATGAAGACTGCACCTAGTGCCGTCTGCCAGGAGATGCCCATACCCAATACAACCGAAAAGGAGTAGAAGGAAAGAAGGCCAACCCCTGGTGCTAATGCGATAGGATAGTTGGCGATGAGGCCCATGAGGATAGATGTGATGCCCGCAGCTAAGCAAGTACCGATGAGGACAGCATCCTTGGATATACCGGCTATAGATAGAATATTAGGGGCTAAGAAGAGGATGTAGGCCATGGTGATAAAGGTGGTCAAGCCGGCGATTATCTCGGTTTTGACCGTGGTGCCTCGTTGGGTGAGGCCGAAAAGTTTCTCTAACATGAGAAGCTCCTTTCTCATACAATACACAATTATATGTTTAGGTGGTAAGGAACAATCTATAAGAATTCCTAATAAGCATATCGGTAATTATTATATTTATATCTATAAATATAGTTTATCATGGGCAAAGTATTTTGAAAATGAATAAATTCGACTATAATAAAGGGGTATTAGAAATTGAGAGGAGTCTGTCATGCGAATTTCCACAAAGGGTCGCTACGCCTTGCGTGTCTTGGCTGATATAGCGACAAATGGGACCACTAAGAATGTATCAATCCGAGAAATCGCACAACGACAAGGTATTTCCGATAAATACTTGGAAGGGATTGTAGCTCGACTTACCTCGGCAGGCCTCTTAAAGTCCGTCCGTGGCAAGTACGGTGGCTATCAATTGGTTAAGGCCCCTGAGGATTATAACGTGTATGAGATTCTCTATGCTGCGGAGGATTCCATTGCCCTGGTGTCATGTTTAGATGATGCGGCGGAGGCTTGTCCGGTTATGAAGGAGTGCCTGACAGCCCCCCTATGGGCCCATTTACAACATGAATTCAGATTGTCCATGGAGCGCGTATCCCTTCGGGATGTAATGAATCAGTCTTTCCACTCCTTTGAGGAAGACTAGATGCGTATGGATAAAAAGGCACGTAATGAGCGAGATAGAGAGCTAGGGGGCATGCGCAATGTGTGGATCATCACGCTAGCCATGATGACCCTGGCAATTTGTTACACTATGTTAGTTCCATTCCTACCTGTCTACCTGTTAGAATTAGGCGTAGATAAGGATTATGTAGCTCTTTGGTCTGGCGCTATTTTTTCCATTACCTTCTTTATAGCTGGTCTTATGGCCCCTATATGGGGAAAAATTGCCGATAAGCACGGCAAGAAGATGATGGCCGTACGGGCCGGCTTTGCTATCGGTATTTCATATATTTTCTTAGGCCTGGCTCAAGGGCCTTGGCAGCTCTTGGCGGCTCGTGCTTTTCAGGGCTTTGCCAATGGTTTTATGCCAGCGGCTATGACTATGGTATCCCTATCCGTTGTAGATAGTCAGGTGGGAGCTGCCCTGGGCATCTTCCAAACAGGTCTCATCTTAGGCAATGTGGTAGGGCCTTTTATGGGTGGACTGGTAGAATCTATTGTTGGAATGCGACCGGTCTTCATCGTGTCAGGCCTTATCGTAGCCCTTGCAACGGCAGCTGTTCTTTTCTTGGTAAAAGAACCAAATATGAAAGCGGCCTCCGCTGAACGTCAAACAGCGTCATCTAACGAGGTGGACACCACTGATCAACTCGATGTGACATCATCTGACCTAAAGGTCGATCAGTCTAAGGCAAAGAAGGTAGTTAGGTCTTCCTCTATTATTAGCGATTTTAAGTTTGTGGCTAAGAATGGCATCTTAGTTCAGCTCCTTTGGCTTTACTTCTTTGTGCAATGTGCCATTATGATGCTACAACCAATCCTAGCCCTCTATGTGGGAGAAATGAAGGGAACCATGGAAGGGGCAGCTATGTTGTCTGGTATCATCCTCTCCATTGGAGGAATGGCTGGCACTATTACCACCAACCTCTGGGTTCGTTATGGGCAAAGGCGGGGCTATTTTAGGGTTATCTTCCTTTGTTTTGTAGGGGGCGGTACGGTCCTCCTTTTACAGAGTCTCCCCTTCGGTGTTCTTTGGTTTGGGGCCCTCCAGATCCTGGTTGGGTCCTTCCTAGTAGGGGTTAATCCTTCTTTATCAGCGGCTATAACCCTTAATACGGATCCTAGTTTCCGGGGCCGGATATTTGGTATGACCACGACAGCCCAACAATTTGGTTCTATGGTGGGCCCTCTCTTCGCCTCTGTCGTATCCACTTATTTGGGTATGCATTGGGTCTTTACGCTGACGGGGGTCCTTCTCTTCTACTTAGCTTATAAAGCTTGGCATTTGGATAAGAAGCCTGATCAAAAGGTATAAGCATAGTCTTGCCTAGGTCTCTTTTTCTTTGATAAGGTGAGACCTACTTATGTAGCACAGTTATTAGCGTCTATATTGTTGAGCCCGCCTCTTTAGGGGCTCTTTTTGAAAGCCCTAGAGGCTTATGAGGAGCTAGAAATGACAAAGATTGGCCCTGTTAGTTTAGGCGGTCGGACTAAGGTCTGCCTACCTATCGTGGCTAAGACCCTTGAAGAGGTCTTAGACCAATGTAAGTTTTTGGCCACAAAGACCTATGATGTAACAGAATTACGATTGGATTTTCTAGGCGACGCCTATTGTAAAAAGACCCTTATGGCGGCAACTAAGGCTGTTCGTCAGGCTCTACCTGATAGGGGCCTTATCGCCACCTGGCGGACTCGAGGCGAGGGGGGCGATAAGGACTTAGATAGGGATAACTACGTTGACCTACTAGCTAGTCTGATTGAATCTGGTTCAGTCGATGCGATAGATTTAGAATACTTCTTTGTTCCCCAAGCTATGAAATCACTTGTAGACCTGGCTAAGGCCAGGGGTCTTACGGTGATTATGAGTAACCATGACTTCCACAAGACACCCAGTCGTGAAGAAATCGTAGATCGTTTACTCGGCATGAGGAAGGCCGGGGCTCAGGTGGCTAAGTTAGCCTGCATGCCCCAGGGGCCAGAGGATCTTCTGACACTGTTAGCAGCAACTTATGAGGTCCATAAGGCCTACCCGGACCAGGCTCTTATTACTATGTCCATGGGGCACCTAGGTATGCTGAGCCGGATTTGTGGATCTACCTTCGGTAACTGCATCAGCTTTGGCACAGCCGGTCAGGCTTCGGCGCCAGGCCAGGTCCCTCTGGATCAATTACAATCTATCCTAAACCTTCTAGACCAAGAGTAGGGATGGTTTATAAAGATATATAACAGGCGGTAGTTCATGATTGGTCATGGACTACCGCCTGTTTATGTCTTTATTATTATTAAGCTCTTAATTGGGTGTGGTCTACAGGCCCAACGAATTGGTTGAGGGCAAAGGAATGTTCTAAGGCTCTAGTAATGAGTGCCTTGGCCGTCATGACTGCTTCCTTGACGGAATGGCCCTTGGCCAACTCAGCCGTGATGCAGGCCGAATAGGTGCAACCTGCGCCATGGGTCCATTTGGTAGGCACCTTAGGGGCCCCCATAGGGATAAAGTCTTGGCCGTCATAGAGGAGGTCGATGGCGATATCCCCTCCGAAACCTTCCCGTCGCTTGATGACAACGTTTTTAGCACCTAGCGCATGAATACGCTTAGCTGCTTCCTTAGCATCATCTAAGTTTTGGATAGGGTCCATACCGGCTAATTGGGCCGCTTCGAAGTCATTGGGAGTGACTAGACTAGCGTGAGGTAGGAGGTATTTGCGCATGGCATCCACATTTTCCGGGAAGAGATTGTGTGGTACGCCATCATTAACCTTGCAGGCCAAGACAGGATCGATGACAAGAGGTATGTCCAAATCCTTGAGTAGGGAACCTACGTATTCAATAATCTCAACGGTTGGTAGCATACCTGTTTTGAGAGCATCTGGGCCAACGCCTTGAAGGGCTGTTTTAATTTGTGCTTTGATGGTGTCCATAGGGACAGGGAATATTTGATGGCTCCAAGCTTGGTCTGGATCCATAGCGACGATAACGGTGATGGCACTCATGCCATAGGCATTTCTTTCTTCAAAGGTCTTAAGGTCTGCTTGGATACCAGCACCGCCACTCGTATCCGAACCAGCTATAGTCAATACTTTTTTCATAAGGAAATCTCCTCTAATACTGTGTTAGATGGGATAGCCAGCCTATTTAGGATGGAATCCTTGGAATTATAAGTAAGATATGTTTAGTATATCACTTTAGCAGAGATTGCAAGCATTTTTTAGACTTCTCCTAAGTGGTCCTTAAAGTCTAGTAGGATGGCATCAACTGTTTCCTGAGCCTGGCGATGGTGGGCAATGGTGCATTGGGAGAAGGCTTGGTACATAGGTGTTCGGACAGCTTCTACCTCTTTGAGCCTGTCCAAGCCACCTGCAGAGAGGGGACGACCTGCCGTTGCCAGTTTGTCTAAGGGTTGCGTTAACTGATAGATACGGCCATTTTGGCGGAGGGGAAGGAAGTTGTCCTCTATGGTAACGGCGCCACCACCGGTGGCGATTACTAGTCCCCCGCACTTGCCAATGTCTTGGATCGCTTTAGATTCCACCTGGCGGAAGGCAGCTTCTCCTTGGCTTTTAATGTAGTTGGAGATGGACCCAATTTCTTTGCTTATCTCTTGGTCTATATCTATGAAAGTCCGTCCCATTCTTTGGGCCAAAGCCTTACCTACAGTGGTTTTACCCACTCCTGGCATGCCTACGAGGATGATGTTCTCTTGATCTCCTTGGAGATTTTTAACTAGCTCTTCTGTTTTGATAGAACTTTCACATTCTAAGAAGAGTTTAGAGGCCGCTACTGCTTGGTCAACTAGGAAGGGGAGGCCGTTGACGGCCTTGAGGCCCAATTGTCTAGCCTGTAATAGAAGGCTGGTCCGTAGGGGATTATAGATGAGGTCTACCACACCCTCAAGCAGGCTAAAAGGAGCTAGGTCGATGAGTGCTTGAGGACACTCAGGGTACATGCCTACAGGAGTGGCGTTGATGATAATTTGGGCCTTGTGGTAGAAGTGGTGGACATCTTGGTAGAAGGGGGCTGTCTTACGGGAGAGGTGGATAATCTCCTTAGCGCCCAAGTCTTCTAGCGCTATGTGTAGGGTGTGGGAAGAGGCTCCGTCCCCCAAGATGAGGCAGACCTTACCGGCTACCTCCATATGGCCATAATCCAGGCTATAAAGGAAGCCTAGGTAATCCGTGTTATCCCCGTGCCAGGCTCCGTCTCGGCGGACCATGGTATTGACCACACCGGTCTTTTGGGCCCGGTCAGATAGGGTTTGACAGGCCTCGTAGGCGGCAATTTTGTAAGGAATCGTTACATTGAGCCCTTGTAGGGATGGATCGGCGAAGAAGTCCGCCAATTGGTCTGGCTCCTTTTCAAAAAGGGTATAGCTTTCATTACCAAGGGCATGATGGATAGCCGGTGAATAAGAGTGACCTAGGGTTCGCCCCAGTAGTCCAAATTTCATAGAACCTCCTAGTTTTCAGGGTAGTTGCCGAGTAAGCGGAATTTATCTTGTGATTCGTGGAGTTCCGCCAAGAGAGCCCGGACCCGAGGGTCTACGAGGGAAGCCTCAAGGTCTAGGTAGAAAAGGAACTCGAAGTTATGACCCTGGATAGGGCGGGATTCGATCTTGGTCAGGTTGATTCCCATATTGCCGAATTTAGTCAGTAGGGATCCGAGGCCCCCCGGTGTATGACTAGCGGTGGTAACAATAGAAATTTTGTTAGCCCCTGGGTAAACTGCTAAGTCCTTGGTGATACAGATGAAACGGGTGTAATTATTGTCGTTGTTTTGAATGGATCGACGAACCGCTTGGAGGCCGTAGAGTTGAGCACACTGAGGAGCTGCTACTGCAGCAACGCCAGTATCTTCTGATTTGGCTACCATTTGGGCGGCCATAGCCGTATTGGTGTAAGGCTCTAGTTTGATATGTGGGTATTGGGCAAAGAATTCTGAGCATTGGCCTAAGGCTTGTGGGTGGGAGTAGACCGTATGGATATCTTCTAGTCCTGTCCCTTCTTTGGCCAAGAGGTCATGGGATATCCATTGCTTGGTACCCCGCACGATATAGCAGTGCTTGCGTTCTAAAAGGTCATAGACTTCCTTAACAGACCCATTAGAGGAATTCTCAATAGGAAGGACGCCGAACTGGGCTAGCCCTTCTTCAACGGCGTCGAAGACAGCCTGGAAGGAGTTGACATAGAGAATTTGGCTCAAGGGTAAGAGTTTATCGCAAGCCATTTGGGCATTCGACCCGAAGATGCCGCAGCAGGCCACGGTTCCTCGTTGTGGAGGTAGGTTGGGGGCTGCTGCCACAGCGGCTTCGACTTCTTTGGTGAAAGCGGTTTCTTTAAAGAGTTCCTCCGCTTGGAAGGTTCGACTGAGGGAAAAGAGGTTTTCGAAGAAGCGGCGAGCGTAGATGTCCATGTCTGGTCCCGCTTGCACGGTGATTTTATCTAGAATATCCCGCTCCCGCTTGGCATCAAAGATGGCCTTGCCCATTTGGGCCTTGGCCTTGGCTACATGAGAAGATAGTTCCATTCGCTCCAAGAAGAGCTTGAGCATTTCATCGTTAATGCCATTAATCTGGCTACGGGCTTTATCTAAGTTCATGGTCAATATCTCCTAGAAAATCTAATATAACGAGCGCTGTTACGGCCTCGATAACGGGAACGGCACGAAGGGCTACACAGGGATCGTGACGCCCCTTGATGACTAGCTTGGTAGCTTCCATTTTAGAAAGGGAGAGGGAGTCCTGTTCCTTATAGATGGAAGGGGTCGGTTTAATAGCTGCCTGCATGACTAGGGGCATGCCATTGCTGATACCGCCTTGGATGCCGCCAGAATTGTTGGATTTGGTCTTTACTTGCCCCTCTTTGATAGTGAAAGGATCGTTCTCCTGGCTCCCTAGGTGGCAGACGCCGTCAAAACCAGAGCCAAAGGAAATACCCTTCACGGCTGGCACCCCAAATACAGTAGCTGCTAAGCGGTTTTCTAAGCCATCAAAGTTGGGATTACCCAAGCCCAGAGGGAGCCCTGTAGCGAAAACTTCTACGATTCCCCCTGTTGAGTCCCCTTGGTCGCGGAGTTCTGTTACTATCCGGGTCGCTTCAGCCCGCGCTTGAGGGTTGACCATGGTAATGGGCTCCCTAGCGGCTAAGGCTAGGGCCTTTAGGTCTGGATTGGTGAAATCTATGGGTTGGTCCTTAATGGGACCTACTTGCTTGAGGTGGGCCCCTATGTGGATGCCCTTAGTAGCTAAAATTTGGAGGGCTATGCCACCGGCTACGCAGAGGGGGGCGGTAAGACGGGCCGAAAAGTGGCCGCCTCCACGCATATCCACCTTGTCGCCGTAGCGCACACGAGCTGTAAAGTCTGCATGAGAGGGACGAGGAATATCCCGTAAGTTATTGTAGTCTTTTGAATGTTGGGAGGTATTGCGAATCTGGAAGGCAAGGGGAGATCCACTGAGTATGCCATCTACAATTCCAGCCAGAAATTCTGGTTGGTCCGCTTCCTTCCGTTGGGTGGTGAGGGCATTTTGCCCTGGTGCCCGCCGTTGCAAGAAGGCTTGTAGTTGGTCTAAGTCCACTTTAAAGCCACAAGGGAGACCATCCACGACAGCACCGATAGCGGTGCCATGGGAGGCGCCAAAGACAGATACTTGTATATGTTTGCCGAAGCTACTAGACATGAGCGGAGCCTCCTAGTTGATTCCAATCGTCGAAAAAGTCTGGGTAGGATTTGGTGATAGCCTGGCTATCCTTGAGTTTGACAGGACCTTGTGAGATGAGGGCCGCCAAGGTGCCGGCCATAACCAAACGGTGGTCATTTTGGCAGTCTACTAGACCTCCCTTGAGGGTTCCAGTTCCTTGAATGTAGAGGTCATCTCCTGTTAGGCGGACACAACCACCAAGGTCTCTCACCAAGGCAGCTACCGCTTCAAGACGGTCTGATTCCTTGATGCGCAAGCGGGCCCCGTTAAGGAAGGCTGATTCTCCTTGAATGCCGCAGGCTAGGGCAGCTAGGACAGGGAGTAGGTCTGGGCATTGGCCTAGGTCTACCTCAAGAGGCTGACTAGCCTTGCCTGTGACAGTTAAATCAGATCCAGACCAGCTAATTTGGCTGCCCGACTTGGATATGATATCCAAGATGCGACGGTCGGCCTGGATAGAGTCTTTGTTTAAGCCCTTAATGGTTAGGGATTGTCCGCTAAGGGCGGTGGCTACAATCCAGATGGCCGCATTGGACCAATCCCCTTCAATAGCATAGTCCTCCTGCCCTTTAAAGGAGACCCCTTGGGGAATGTAAAAAGAGGGATAGCCTTTTGAACTTAGTTCTTGCTCTACCGTGACACCAAAGTCCTTCATAGTATTGATGGTGAGGGATACATAGTCTTTAGATTCTAGCTTATCTAGGGAGTCTATCTGACAGGCCCCTATTTGAGGGGCTGCTAGGAGGAGGCCTGAGAAGAATTGACTAGATACATTGCCCACCATGGAAAAGTGGCCTCCTGTTAGGTGGCCCTTCATAGTAAAGGGTGGCTTATCCTGTGTAAAGGTCACTCCGTGCTCTTTGAGTTGGCCCAGGAGAGGTTCTAGGGGGCGTTCTGGTAGACGGCCCTTAGCGTCTACTTGGACCTCGTCACAGAGGGAGGCTGCTACAGGCAAGAGGAGGCGAAGGGTAGTGCCTGATTCATGAGGGAGGATTTGTCCCACTTGAGGAGCGGGGCCTGGGTGAATATGGATGACTTGGTCTTGATAGTCAACTTGAGCCCCTAAGGATCGCATGGAAACCATGGTGGCATCGATGTCCTTGGAGGTCCGGCTGAGCTTGATGCTCGAAGGACCAGTGGCCAAGGCAGCGCAGATGATAGCTCGGTGGGCATGGGCCTTGGCGGGAATGGCGGCTATGGTACCAGTAGGCACCTGGGCAGTAACAGTATGCATAAGTCTTCTCGAATCTCTATAATAGTTTTGAAAACAGGTTAATCTAAGTAGGTAGCCAGTTGCTCAAAGGTAACTTCCTTGAGCTCGCTATGGCCATAGGTCTTTGGTACTACAATGGTAATGCTAGCCCCGTGGGATTTTTTGTCGTGTTGCGCCGCTTCTAGGAGACGGTCCTTAGGGATATTCGTGGATGTAGGCAGGTAATGGGACTCTAATAGGGCCTTAAGCTTAGGTAAAACTGCTGGGTCTAGGCTGTCATGCCTTACCGCCCCTTGGGCCATGAGCATGAGGCCGATGGCTACAGCATTACCGTGGGCCACTGTAAAATGACTCTCCTTTTCGATGCCATGAGCAAAGGTATGACCTAGGTTGAGGAGGGCTCGGATAGAGCCTTCCTTTTCATCGGCCTGTACGATGGATGCTTTGGCATGAACGCAACGTGCAATTACAGCGGTCGCTTGATCAGGATTATCCACTAGTGGTTTTGCCTCTAAGAGGTCTAAGAGGCCAGGAACATCCAAAAAACCGTACTTGATGATTTCCCCACAGCCGTTAATCCATTGGTCTCGTGGTAGGGTCTTGAGCGTTTGTGGATCACAGAGAACTGTGATAGGTTGCTTAAAAGCGCCCCAGAGGTTTTTGCCGGCAGATAGGTTGACCGCTGTCTTACCACCAACAGAGGAATCTACGGCGGCTAGGAGGGAGGTAGGAATTTGAATGTAGTCAATCCCCCGCAAATAGGTTGCGGCGGCAAAGCCTCCCATATCCCCTACGACACCGCCACCTAAGGCGATTAATAGGTCTCCACGGGTCATCTTGGCATGGGCCATGTATTCTACCAATTCTAGGAGGGTGCTAGCATTCTTGGAGCTTTCACCAGCGGGAAAGACAAAGTCTAAGACCTTAAAGCCCGCGACCTCCAATTGAGCCTTGACCCGATCTAAGTAGAGGGGGGCTACATGACTATCGGATACGATGATAGCCTGGCAGGGATCCTTGAGGGGCAAAATATAGTCACTTAGGTGACTGAGAAGGTCCTCTTCGATGATGACATCATAAGGGGCACCCGTATTAACGTGAATGCGTTCCATCCTATCTCCTTTGTATCAACTCAGTAACATGCTTAAGCACTTACGAGCCCAGGGCTGTAAGTGCTTAACCTGTATAGTCGTCTTATTTTTGAACCTTTACTACGATATCGCGAAGGGCAAAGATATCCTTAGCTAATTCGTCGAAGGTTTCTGGGCGAAGGGCTTGAGGACCGTCGCAGAGAGCCTTAGCTGGATCGTTGTGAACTTCAATCATGAGGCCGTCGCAGCCTGCTCCTGTGGAAGCCAAAGAGAGAGGGCGTACCATACGACTCATACCAGCTGCATGGGATGGATCCATGATGATTGGCAAGTGAGACAATTCTTTCATCATAGGAACTGCAGTTACATCTAAGGTGTTACGGGTTTTTGGTTCGAAGGTGCGGATGCCCCGTTCGCAGAGAACTACATTTTCATTGCCTTCGGACATGATGTATTCTGCAGCCATGAGCCATTCTTCATAGGTAGAGGATAGGCCTCGTTTAAGAAGAACTGGTTTTCTAAGCTTGCCCACTTCTTTTAAGAGGAAGAAGTTTTGCATATTACGAGCACCGATTTGGAGCATGTCCACATCATCGAAGTATTCCAATTGGGAGGCGTCCATGACTTCGGACACGATAGGTAGGCCTGTTTCTTTTTTTGCCGCTACCAAGAGGTCTAGGCCAGCAGGCCCCATGCCTTGGAAGGAGTATGGGGAGGTCCGAGGCTTGAAAGCGCCACCACGGAGAATGTTGGCGCCAGATGCCTTAACGGCTTTGGCAATACCTACCACTTGTTCTTCCGATTCAACGGAGCAAGGGCCAGCCATGATAGCGAAGTGGCCACCACCGATTTTTACACCTCCTACATCGACGATGGTGTCGTCTGGATGGAATTTGCGGTTCGCTTTTTTGAAAGGTTCTTGAATACGAGTCACTTTATCTACAATCTCCAATGATTCAATTACACGAGCATCTAGGGAAGAAGTATCGCCGATGAGGCCTAAGATGAGGTAGTTCTCCCCTTGGGTTGGGCTTACGGTTAATCCTTGGTTGGTCAACCAATTGGTAAGTTCTTGTACTTGTTGTTTGTCGGCCTTGTTCTTGAGTGTGATGATCATGATATAACCTCCTGAATGATTGGGTACCTAGCGGTTGGGCATACATAGAAAAAGGACCACCCGCTACTACGGGTGGCCCTTTTAGTATTTAACGCTTGACTGGTAATTTAGCGTACACCAAATAGTCCTTTACCCGTAGACTGGATAAAGAACCAAAAGTAGTATGCGTTTGTGTGCATGTTAGCTACACTTACCATGTCGTGGCTCCTTTTTCTAAAATAACTGCCTCTATTATGCTACTTCTTTTTAGAGTGGTCAAGTGTTTTTTGAGAAAAGACATTAAATAGACTGGAACGTGTATATGTATTTAGACTTGTATTATTATTATGAAGGTCTTCCGAGTGCTTGTTCATAGGGGGTTTCTGTGGTTTATGGGAAATCCCCCCTAGCTTGCTAGGGGGATTTTTTGTATAGTAAAGATACTAATTATCCTATCTAGAAAGGCATACCTATGAAATTAAAATCCCTTTTAGGCTTATCCCTAATGGCTCTTACCCTGCCTCTTGTGACAGCTTGTTCCCATCCCTTTTCGCAAGGGCAAGAAGCAACTTACGCTTCCGTGAGTCAGAACCAAGATACGCCTGAAGCCAAGGCTAAGGCCCTAGTTAAGTCCATGTCCAATGAGGAGAAGGTGGGGCAGCTCCTCATCTTTGGCGTCTACGGTACAGAGGCAAACGATGACTCCAAGTATATGATCAACTCCTATCATCCAGCCGGTATCATCCTCTTTGACCGCAATATGAAGGACCCAGACCAGGTGAAAACCTTAATTGGTCAGTTGAAAGATACCTCCAAAGCCAATAGTTCTATCCCCCTCTTCATGGCCATAGATCAAGAGGGTGGAGCCGTTACTCGCATGGCGGATAGCTTGGTACAGGCACCTCCCGCTCAGGTTTTGGGGACGGAATCTGTCGATAAAGCTGTGGATTGGGCTCAAAAGTCAGGAAAAGAACTCAAGGATTTGGGCTTTAATCTCAACTTTGCCCCTGATGCGGATATGGGGCTCACGTATGGCCGCTCCTATTCTTCGGATGATCCTAGTAAGGTTGTAGAGTATGCTTATGCTGTAGGCCAAGCCTACCATGACCAAGGGCTCTTCTTTGCCTATAAGCACTTCCCGGGCATAGGGAAGACTGATGTAGATCTTCATGCTGATTCTAGTCGGGTGACAGCCTCTAAAGAAGTTCTCATGAATAATGATGCCAAGATCTTCCAAGATTTGATCGGTAAGACCGAAAGTAACCAATACATGGTTATGGTTTCCCATGCCATCTACTCAGACTTAGATTCTGACAACCCAGCGTCTCTCTCCAAGGCTATTATGGTTGACCTCCTACGAAATCAATTTAACTACCAAGGGGTGGTTATTATTGATGATTTAGAAATGGGGGCCTTAGCTAATCACTACTCCTTTGGAGATATGGCCGTTAAATCCATCAATGCGGGCGGAGATCTTCTTTTGGTCTGCCAAGACTATGGCCATATGCGTGAAGTCTACAAGGGACTTTTAGAAGCCGTTACATCTGGCACTATATCCCAAGATCGCCTAGATCAAGCTGTTACTCGAGTTCTAACCATGAAATTATCCCGTGACGACATGTAGTTTGTAAGTAAATAGATAGTATAAAGAGGCCCCAGGCCATCAGAGATAACATTCCTGAAAGAGTTATCAATGGTGACCTGGGGCCTCTTACTATTGTAAGTTGATCTAAACAATCAAAGTTTGAGCTTACTTTGGGGCTTTTTTAAAGCTTATTATTCGAGATCATCAAAGTCAAAGGCAGCCGCTTTGGTGTAATTGGTTACCTTAGCTTCGAAGAAGTCTGTTTTTGTGTTGTTAAGGTTAGAGAAACCTTCGATCCAAGCCATAGGGTTTTCCTTGATCTCAGGGTAGAGAATAGGGAGGCCAATAGCTTCAAGGCGGAGATTAGCTAAGTACTTGATATAGCGTTCAATCAAGACGTTGTTGAGGCCGAGAATTTTGTCATCCGTAATGTATTGGCCCCATTCAATTTCGTTTTCAGTCCCTTGGCGGATCATATCCCGCATTTCTTCTTCAAATTCCTTGGAGAAGAGGTCAGGTCGTTCATGGCGCAATTCTTTAATGATGTTTTGGAAGAGGACTAGGTGAGTCACCTCATCTCGGTTGATGTATTTGAAGATGGTGGAGGTAGCGGTCATCTTCCCTTGACGGGCCAAGGTGTAGAAGAAGGAGAAACCGGAATAGAAGTAAATCCCTTCCAAGATGTAGTTGGCCATGACAGAGCGTACGAAGTTCTGCTCTGTAGGATCATCGGAGAAGCGTTGGTAGTTGTCAGCGATGAAGCGGTTACGAGCCAAGAGGGTTTTATCTGTACGCCATTCATCATAGATTCGATCCCGGGTAACAGGATTGGTTACGGTGTCCAAGATATAAGAGTAGGATTGGGCGTGAATTTCTTCTTGGAAGGCTTGGATGTTAAGGAGGGATGCCACTTCAGAAGCCGTTACGTAGCGGGATAGGTTAGGCAAGTTTTCGGATTGGATGGAGTCCAAGAAGTTCAAGAAGGAAATGATCTTATCAAAGGCCCTCCGTTCGGAATCCGTAAGGTATGGGAATTGTTTGATGTCTTCGTTGAGAGAAATTTCTTCTGGAATCCAGAAGTTGTTGAGCATGGTCCGATACATTTGGTTGGCCCAGTCGTACTTGATCCGGTTCCATTCGCGCAAGTTGGTGGTGTTCCCTTCAATCATAGATTGGGTGCCACGGTCGCCTTTTTCGTTGAATATGAGCTTTTTATCCATGAGTAAACCTTTCTTCCTGATCTGAATTTAGTAATAGGAGAGATGATAGCTGGCAATGAGAGGCACGGGTACTCCGCAGGAGTTATGACGTAAAGTCCTTGTCATTGCCCTAGAGGTTTCCTGATCGAATTCCTGATCAGGAAGTGGTACCACTTAGGATGAACAAGATGTGCATTCATCCATTTCTAGGGATTGGTTCCGGATATAGTAAATGGATTTAACACCTTGCTTGTAGGATTCCATGTATAGGTCTAGGATTTCCTTAGCTTTCATTTGTGGTGTGATATAGAGGTTGAAGGATTGGGATTGGTCGATGTGCCGTTGACGAATGCCACAAGCCTTGATGGACCATTGTTGGTCGATGGTGTGAGCTTCTTTGTAGAGCCAGAAGGTTTCTTTGTTGAGGTCTGGCGCTGTCTTAGGTGTGAAGGATCCCTTCTTTTCTTCAATGAAGAACTTCTTGAAGATCGGGTCGATGCCAGCGGTAGTATTAGCGATATTAGAGGTGGACCCAGTTGGGGCTACAGCCATGAGGTAGCCGTTGCGGATGCCGTATTTTTTAACGTCAGCCGCCAGTTTTTGCCATCTTTCAGAGGTATAACCACGACGGGTGAAGTATTCTCCGGTTTCCCATTCAGAACCCTTAAAGGCAGGGTAGGCGCCTTTTTCCTTAGCCAATTCCATGGAGGCCTTGATAGCGGCATAGGCAATGTTTTCGAACAGCTTGTCTGCTGCTTGTAAGTGTTCTTCCGTTTCCCATTGAATCTTGTGTTTTACTAGGTAGTGATGGTAGCCAGAGGTGCCTAAGCCAATAGCCCGGTACTTGTCAGAGGTGAAGCGGGATTCAGGGACTGGCGCTTGGTTAATGGTAATAACGTTGTCCAACATGCGGATTTGGAGGGCGATATTTTCTTCCAATTCCTCATCGGAGGTTTGGCCCAAATTGATGGAGTTGAGGTTACAGGTAACCATATCCCCCATGGAGGTCTTAGTAGTCAAGGTGCCGTCTTCGTTGACCTCTTCTCCAATGAGGTTAGTGAAGCCCACGTTTTGGGCAATTTCTTGGCAGAGGTTAGAAGCGTAAATCATGCCAGCATGCTTATTAGGGTTAGCTTCGTTGGCTGTGTCGCGGAAGAAGATGAAAGGCGTTCCTGTTTCAACAGCGGACTTCATGATTTTCTTCATCATATCTAAGGCAGGTACTTCTAAACCGTGAAGGTTAGGATCTTGTTCGCATTCGATGTAGCGCTTGGTGAAAGCCTTGTCCTCCTTGGTATCGTAGAAGTCTTCTAGAGCCCAGCCCTTTACGCGTAAGATTTCATGGGGATCGAAGAGGGTGAAGTTTTGACGAGCCTCTAAACGTTCCATAAAGATATTTGGAATGGAGAGACCAGGGAAGATATCGTGAGCCTTACGGCGGTCATCGCCATTGTTGGTTCGCAGCTCTACGAATTCGTAGAAGTCCTTGTGCCATACGTCTAAGGTGATGGTAGCCCCACCCTTGCGTTTGCCCAACTGGTCAACAGCGACAGCTGTATCGTTATAGAGGCGAGCCCAAGGAATAACGCCGCCGGAGGAGTTTTTAAAGCCTCGGATGTCGGAGTTAAGGGCCCGGACCTTGCCCAAGTAGATACCCAAGGCACCACCGTGCTTAGATACGCGGGAGAATTTGGAGTTTACATCGTAAATGGACCAGAGGTTGTCGTCCACGCCGGAGATGAAACAGGAGGACAATTGGTGGAATGGAGTCCCAGCATTAGCCAAGGTTGGCGTTGCGGTAGTCATCTTGAGTTGGGACATGAGATCGTAGAACTTCTTGGCATATTCTACCTTCTTATCGCCTTCTACAAGGGCTAGGTGCATAGCAATGGCCATGAAGCGTTCTTGTGGGAGCTCGAAGATTTCCTTATTAAAGCCTTTGACCAAGTAACGGTCAGCCAGGAGTTTAACCCCTTCATAGTTAAAGAGATAATCTCGTTTAGGTTTGATGTAATCACCTAATTCTTGTAGTTCTTCTTCTGTGTATTGGTCTACAAAGAAGGAGGCATACTTTTTCTCTTCTACCAACTTGTGGACTAAGTTAGGGAAGTTACCATAGCCGAAGGCCTTATAGCGACGGTTGATAGCAGCTTCCTTATAGAGGTCAAAGATAAAGAGGCGCGCTGCTACGAACTGCCAGTCTTGGTTCATGCGGTTGACTTGGTTGCCGAAACCGTCATCCACCTTTTGGATTACCTTTTCGATGGCCGTTTGAATTAAGGTCTTTTGAATTTGTGCTGTGGTCATGCCATCTACGAATTGGAGTTTTGCATCCATTTCCAATTCCATAGGGTCACAGGAATCGAGGCCCAGGCAGGCGAAGGCAATCATACGTTTTGTCTTCTCTACGGATAGTGGCTCCACGTGACCATCGCGTTTGGTAATCATAATTTCCATAATTAGCTCCCTTTTTTGTATATATGGATTATCTTGAGCAAAAAAAGAGGCGAACTACTATATCTAGTAGCCTTTCGCCGAATTAATTACAATATATATGTATTA
>URSE01000018.1 GCA_900550455.1 uncultured Veillonella sp.
TTATTATATCTTTATTAGGATAGCAGAATTAGGGGGAAAAGACAATAAATAGAGAGTGGTCAATTAGGGGTAATTGCTCTATAATTAGTATGTTATAAACTGCGTGGATTATGTCATCGTGAGGAGGGAATAGGATGGGAGACTATAGTTATAAACTATTGGTTTTCGAAGGCCCTTTAGACCTTCTCCTGCACCTTATCGAAAAGCATAAAATCGATATTTACGATATTCCCATCGTGTCCATTACCTCGCAGTACATGGATTACTTAGATAATTGGAATCACTTTGACATCCACTATTCTTCTGAATTTTTGGTTATGGCAGCGACCCTCATGCAGATTAAGTCCCGCATGCTACTCCCTAAGGTTGAGCCGGCCCCAGAGGGGGAAGAGGACCCACGGGATGAGTTGGTTAACCGCCTAGTCGAATTTAAGGCTATCAAGGAGATTACCACCTTTATCAGTGATAGGACTTCTTTGGACGCTAGCATCTATACGAGACCAGAAGAAGTATCCCAATTGGGGAAGGAATCCTTTTATTCCTTTGATGTATCTAAGCTCTATGAGGTTTTTAAAGACGCCTTCAAACGGGCTCAAGAGGAGGAGGTCGAGCCACCTCAGGTCCAAGTGGAAAAGGATGCCTATTCCTTGGAAGAAATGCTAGATACGATGCTCCTTAGGGCTCGGTCAGGGGATCGTATGTCCTTTCGAGGGCTTCTTGTATCATCCCATGATAAGAAAGAGATGGTCACAGTATTTATGGCGGTACTAGAACTCATGAAGCGCCAGGAATTGGTTATAATTCCTGGGGATAGAGAGGATGATATTACCCTGGTTAACCCTCATCACCTAGGAGAAGAAGAGAGACCAGAATACTTAGATCTAGATAGCTTGCCTGATGAATCGCTTACAGGGCAGGCAATGGCAACAGATTATGAGGCATTCACTGAAGGGAATGCAGATGGGAAAGAAGAGGAGGATAGCCATGGCAGACCAAGTTCTGAAGGATTCTAAGCAAGTGGCGGAGCTAGAAAAGTCTATGCCGGCTAAGTTAGGAGACGACTCATCTTCTAATCTTAAGTCTGCCTATATAGAAGCTGTTCTTTTCTCTGTGGCTAAGCCTATGTCCTTAGAGGGTTTAGCTGATATTTTTGAGGCATCTCAAGAAACTATGGCCCAGGCTGTTGAGGCTTATGGTAAGGAGTTAGAAGCGTCTGATCGAGGCCTTCGTATCCGTAAGTCGGGGGCTGGCATTGAGCTGGTAACGGCGCCTGACTGTGGGACCTATCTACAAAAGGTACGTCGCAAGGAAGACAAGCTATCTAGCGCAGCGTTGGAAACCTTGGCTGTGGTGGCCTTTAAACAACCGGTTACCAAATCAGAGGTAGAAGAATTACGAGGCGTTAACTGCGAAAAAGTTCTTAAACAACTCTTGTCGAGGTCCCTCATTACTGAGTTGGGTCATAAGGATACGGTAGGTCGCCCAACTCTTTATGGGACAACGGATGAATTTCTTCGGTCTGTGGGAATCGACTCCATCGATGACCTCCAAGCCTCCTTAGAGGTGGAATATGCTATTGGCTCAGGGCCACAAGCCTATCCAGGAGATCAGCCTCTTTTTGAAGGGGACATCCTGTCATCGGAAGAAGGTCTAGCATCTCCTATAGATGAAGTAGATAAAGCTAAAAACGATTAAAATAAACCTATAGATGTATACCTAGGTTAGAGACTTAGGGTATAACGCTATCAGGCGTAGAAAGAGATTCAATGGAACGTTTACAAAAATACATTGCCTCCTGTGGCATAACTTCACGCCGCAAGGCAGAAGAATTAATCCTAGCTGGTAAGGTTCAGGTTAACCGGATAACAGTTAAGGAGCTAGGGGTTAAGATCAACCCTATGAAGGATCGGGTCAAGGTTAATGGCCAGGTCATTGAACCAGAAAAGGCTGTTTATTATCTCTTTAATAAACCAAAGGGGATTGTCACCACTGTAACGGATAGCCACGACCGGCAAACCGTTATGGACTATATGAAGGACATTAAGGAACGAATCTATCCAGTGGGACGCTTGGATATGAATACGGAAGGGCTTTTGCTCTTTACTAATGATGGGGACTTTGCCCAAGCTATGACCCATCCATCTAAGGGCGTTGAAAAGACCTATGAAGTGAAAATCAAGGGCCGCGTGTCTGATGACCACCTACAACATATTGCAGATGGGGTGGAATTAGAAGATGGGGTGACTTCACCGGCGACGTTAACGGATATGGGTTTTGATGGTAAGACTAATGCGACTACTATCTTGATCACCATCCATGAAGGCCGAAATCGTCAAGTCCGCCGCATGTTCGAGCACTTCCACTATTCAGTGCGCAATTTGAAGCGGATTGAGTATGCAGGGCTTACCCTCAATGGGGTAAAGCGGGGTGCCTATCGTGAATTGACCAAGTCTGAAGTTAAGAACCTCATGGAAACTGGGGTGGCGGTAAAAGAAGGATGAAGCGGGTTGTAATTATTGGCGGTGGCGCAGCCGGCCTAATGGCGGCTGTTATTGCAGGCCGTGAAGGGGCCCAAGTGACACTCCTAGAAAAGATGAATTACCTAGGAAAAAAGATGGGGATTACAGGCAAGGGCCGTTGTAATGTGACCAATGCAGCGCCTATGTCTGAATTCATCAAAAATACCCCAGGGAATGGTAAGTTTCTCTATGGAGCCTATGAGCGCTTTAGTAACCAAGACCTTTTACAGCTGCTTAATGAAGCCGGCCTTGAGACAAAGGTTGAACGAGGGGGGCGGGTCTTTCCAGCCTCTGATTCAGCCTTGGATGTGCGAAATACATTTATGAGACTTCTTAAGTCTTATGGTGTGGACGTTCATCTAGAAGAGGGTGCTCAAGAAATTATAGTGGAAGACGGCCGAGTAGCAGCTGTTAAGACTAAGAATGAAATCTATCCAGCAGATGCGGTTCTCATCGCTACTGGGGGCAAGTCCTATCCAGCAACCGGTTCTACAGGTGATGGTTACAACTTGGCTAATAAGTTGGGTCACAAGGTAACCGACATTCGGCCTTCCTTAGTCCCCATTGTAACGGAAGAAGTGTGGGTTAAGGACCTTATGGGCCTTAGCCTTCGCAATGTTGAATTGTCCGTAGTAGCCAAGAATAAGGTCCAAGCCAAAGTGTTTGGGGAAATGATGTTTACCCACTTTGGCATCACTGGTCCTATTGTCCTCTCTCTTTCACACACAGTGGGAAAACTCATGAGAAAGAAGAACATAGGGACTATTGGCCTTGATATTAACCTCAAGCCGGCCCTGTCGGTGGAAAAATTGGATAAGCGAATACAAAAAGACTTCGAACTGTATTCAAAAAAGCAGCTTATCAATGGTCTCAAAGATCTTCTGCCACAGCGATTAATCCCTTTGGTCATTCAATTGGCTGACCTAGATCCACATAAGCCTATCAATCAAATTTCTAAGGCGGAGCGTGATAGTTTTGTTTATATTCTTCAGCATCTACCGCTAACAGTAAAAGGCTTACGACCGGTAGAGGAAGCGATTGTGACCGCCGGTGGCCTATCCATTAAGGAATTTAATCCAAAGACTATGGAATCAAAATTAGTGCCAGGCCTTTATGGGGCAGGGGAAGTTTTAGATATTGATGCCTTTACAGGGGGTTATAATTTACAGGCTGCCTTCTCCACAGGCTATGTGGCAGCTATGCACATGACCCATCCAGAAGAATTTTAGTTATTCATCTTATGAATTGTGAAAGCGATAAAAGACTCATGAATACTCATACTATTGCCGTCGCTATTGATGGACCAGCAGGGGCTGGTAAATCCTCTATTTCTAAGGTGGTAGCCAAAAAGTTAGGCTACCTTTATATCGATACGGGCGCTATGTACCGATCTGTTACCTGGGCTGTTTTACATGACGGCATAGATCCTACTGATCAGGCTGCTGTAGAAGCCATCTTACCATCTTTGGATTTGACCATGGAGTCGACGGAAGAAGCTTGTAAGGTCTTTGTGCGAGGTCAGGATGTAACCAGTCTCATTCGAACCCCTGAGGTTAATAACGCCGTCTCGGAAGTGGCTTCCCACAAAGGTGTTCGCCAATACTTGGTAGATAGGCAACGACTTATGGCCAAGGCAGGTGGGGTTATTTTGGACGGTCGAGATATCGGTTCTGTAGTCCTTCCTGATGCAGACCTTAAGGTCTATTTGACGGCTTCTGTAGAGGCCCGGGCCCAACGGCGCTACTTGGAGGTTAAGGATAGTGATCCTTCCATGACATTGGAAGCTATCCGTGAAAATGTAGAGCACCGGGACTACTTGGATATGAACCGTGATGAATCCCCTTTAGTTTGTGTAGACGATGCAGTCGTAGTGGATTCTTCAAACCTAACCTTTGATCAAACCGTAGATCGATTAACATCCTTAATTGAGGAGGCTAGCCATGAATAAGTTTTCGACCTTCTTGTGGCGGTCTGCCTTCTGGCTCCGTTACAAGTGGTGGTTCGGTGCCAAGGTATATGGCCGTGATAAGTTCCCTATGGATGGACCTGTTATCGTCGTGCCTAATCATCTATCCAACAATGATCCACCTATGTGCGGTCATGCTCTGCCTCGCCATGTCCACTTTATGGCTAAGAAGGAACTCTTTATCAATCCTATTTCTCGTTGGATTTGCACCTGGTTGGGGGCCTTTCCACTCAACCGTGGAACCATCGATAAGGAGGCTATCCGTCATGCTATGCGTCTCTTGAAGGATAAGAAGGTACTAGGAATTTTTGCGGAAGGGCACCGACAAAAACCTGGTAAATTGGGACGCTTTCATGATGGAGCTGCTTCCATAGCCCTTCGTACCGGCATTCCGGTGGTACCGCTGGCCCTTATCGGTACATCAGAAATGAAAAAGGGGCATATTGCAGCTATTATTGGTGATCCCATTGAAGTAGAGAAAGGGAAACCGACCCCAGAAGCTATTAAGGCCTTAAATGATCGAATTAAGGCGGCGATTCAAACCATGATTGACGATTATAATAAAGGAGCATACGAGGGTATCGATGGATATTAGATTAGCAGATAATTGTGGCTTTTGCTTTGGCGTTAAGCGGGCCGTGTCCATGGCCTTAGAAGCTGCTGATAAAGAACATCATAAGACCGTTACCTTAGGGCCTATCATTCATAATCCCCAAGTAGTGGGAAAATTAGTTGATAAGGGTGTGGGCCACGTGGATTCTGTGGATCAAGTGGATAGTGGAACCATGATCATTCGCTCTCATGGGGTGGGACCAGAGGTCTATCAAGAGGCTCAAGCTAAGGACTTGGAGATTATCGATGCCACTTGTCCCCATGTAAAAAAGGCTCAACAAGATGCCAAGTCCATCATTGAAGATGGGCGGACTCTCATCATCTTAGGCGAAAAAAACCATCCAGAAGTAAAAAGTATTAACTTATGGGCAGGTAATCATGGTATAATACTAGAAGATGAGGAAAGCGCCCAAAATTTACCTATGGTAGAAAAAATGGGGGTTGTTGTACAAACCACCTTTTCACAATTTAAATTTAGAAGTATAATAGACATATTAGAGACTAAATCTAAGGATCTTAAGGTATACGAAACCATTTGCACCGCTACCCAAGAGCGGCAGAACTCTGCAGTAGCATTGGCAAAAGACGTAGACCTTATGATCGTGGTAGGTGGCAAAAATTCCGGCAACACGAATCGCTTGGCAGAAGTGTGTCGTGGAGTTGGCTGTACAACGTACCACATCGAGACAGCTGCTGAATTACAATTGAGCTGGTTTGCAACGGTTCAAACAGTAGGTGTCACAGCCGGCGCATCAACGCCTGACTGGATTATTAAGGAGGTCATTGAGACAATGCAAACATTTGAAGAATTATTTTTACAATCTGAGCAAGAAGAACTTAAGAAAGGTAACGTGGTAGTTGGTACTGTAGTACTCGTAGAAGACGACCGCGCATACGTTTCCATCGGGTCCAAAACAGAAGCTGTTTTGAATAAATCCGAAATTTCTTACCCAGCACCTGCTTCTGCCAAAGACGTGCTCAAAGAAGGGCAAGAAATTAAAGCGGTTATCATGAACCACATCAAAGAAGATAACCCAACATACCTTTCCATCACTCGCCTTGCTAAAGACGAAGACTGGACTTATGTTCATGAAGCACAAGACAACGATCAAACAATCGTATGTAAAGGTATCGATGCTATCCCAGCTGGTTTGGTAGTAACTGTTAAATCCTTGCGCGGCTTCATTCCATTGTCCCAAGGCGATGTTCACTTCGTAAAATCCCTTGATAATCTTGTAGGCGAAGAATTCGAAGTTAAGATCCTTGAAATCGATGAAAAGAAAAACCGTTTGGTTCTTTCCCGTCGTGCCGTATTGGAAGTTGAACGCCAAGCTAAATTGGCTGAAGCTTTGAAAAACATCAAAGTTGGCGAAAACTACCAAGGTATTGTTCGCAAAATCATGCCTTACGGTGCTTTTGTTGATATCGGCGGTATTGAAGGTCTCCTTCACATTTCCGATATTTCTTGGCAAAAAATCAAAAAAGTTGAGGACGTTCTCTCCGTTGGTCAAGAAATCGAAGTTAAACTCCAATCCTTCGATCCAGAAACTAACAAATTGTCCTTGTCCTTGAAAGCATTGACTAAATCCCCTTGGGACGAAGCTGAAGAAACAATTCACGTAGGCGATGTAATCAATGGTAAAGTTGTTCGCTTGGTAGCTTACGGTGCATTTGTAGCTGTTAATGATGCTATCCAAGGTTTGCTCCACATTTCCCAAATTACAAAACAACGTAATGCGAAAGTGGAAGACTACTTGACTCGCGGTCAAGATGTAGAAGTGAAAGTAATTTCCTTCAACAAAGACGAAAAGAAATTGGGCCTAGCATTGACTGAATTGATGGAAGCAAAAGAAACTTCCGAAGACGCTGAATAATATAGCGCCTGTCAAAGCTTAGTGCAGAGGACTGGTCCAGCCGGTGTAATACACCGACTGGGCCAGTTTTTTTGTGGAAAAAAAGCCTATATGGTAAAATAAATTGATATTTAATGCATATTTTACGAGGTGATAAAGATGGCAAAACCATTAGTAGCAGTTGTAGGCCGACCTAATGTGGGCAAGTCTACCTTGTTTAATGCCATTGTAAATAAACGGATTTCCATCGTAGAGGATATTCCAGGCGTAACCCGTGACCGTATCTATTTTGATGCAGAATGGCTCAATCGCGAGTTTACAATGATTGATACAGGGGGGATTGAGTTTGTCAACGAACAAAGTCATGTCATCCCTAAAATGATGCGTCTTCAAGCGCAATTGGCCATTGAAGAAGCAGATGTAATTCTCTTTGTAGTCGATGGCAAACAGGGTATTGTCCCAGCTGATGAAGAGGTCGCTAATATCCTTCGCACATCCGGTAAGCCTGTCATTTTGGTTGTCAATAAGATTGACTCTATCAACCAAGAAGCCAACATTTGGGAGTTTTACAACTTGGGCATTGGGGATCCTATTGGGATTTCCGCTAAGAACCTTATGAACTTGGGAGACCTTTTGGATGATGTAGTGAAGAACTTCCCGCCTGTAGGAACTCAAGTTGATGAAGAGGACACTATCCATGTGGCCTTGATTGGTCGTCCTAATGTGGGCAAGTCTTCCTTGACTAATGCACTCTTGGGCCAAGACCGGGTTATTGTATCTGATGTAGCTGGCACCACCCGGGATTCCATCGATACTCATTGGACTCATGAAGGACAAAAGTTCGTTCTCATCGATACAGCGGGTATGCGACGCAAGGCTAAAATTGAAGAAGCCGTGGAACGCTATTCCATCGTTCGCTCTCTACGGTCTGTAGACAGGGCTGATATCGTTGTCCTCGTTTTGGATGGACCAGACGGTGTGACGGAACAAGACAAGAAAATTGCTGGTTATGCTCATGAATCTGGTAAGGGTATGGTCATCGTAGTTAACAAGTGGGACCTAGTAGAAAAGGATGATAAGACTACCGTACGCTATACAGAGGACATTTATGATGAATTGGGGTTCCTCCAATACGCACCAGTTCTATTTGTATCTGCTTTGACAAAACAACGGATTCACCGATTAGCAGATGTACTCAAGTTTGTTTCTGAACAACAATACCGCCGCGTATCCACAGGGACTCTCAACCAACTCTTGTCCGATGCGCAAATGGTCAACCCTGTGCCAAGCCGAGCAGGTCGAACGCCTAAAATTTACTACATGACCCAAGCTTCAGTTAAGCCACCAACCTTCATCCTCTTTGTTAATGAACCGGAATTGATCCACTTCTCCTATATGCGGTTCTTAGAAAACCGCTTGCGGGAATCCTTCGGCTTTGAAGGGACACCAATTCGCTTGATCCTTCGTGGTAAGAAAAGGGACGATGAAGATTAATGGATGCTATGATGATTGTATATGTAATCTTGGCCTATCTTATAGGCTCGATTCCCTCTGGGTTGATTATAGGAAAGGGACTATTTGGGACAGATGTTCGCCAATTTGGATCTAAGAATATTGGTGCCACGAATACCTACCGAGTCCTAGGCCTTAAAGCGGCTCTTCCTGTATTTATCTGTGATGCCCTTAAAGGGGCGATTGGGGTCTTCTTATTGGCTTCCAATGGGCCTGCCTTTGCTATTTTAGGTGGTATTTTGGCTATGGTAGGTCATAACTGGTCAATCTTTTTAGGGTTTAAAGGTGGTCGCGGTGTAGCTACGGGATTAGGTGTTCTTATCGCCCTATCGCCTCTAGTAGCCGTTATTTGTTTTGCCATCTGGGGCATCATTGTTTACCCAACTAAGCTAGTATCTTTAGGCTCAATTATTGCAGCGGCAGCGGTTCCTCTCCTTATGTTTTTGACTGGTCAATCCTGGTGGTATGTAGGATTTGGGGCTTTAGCAGCTCTCTTTGTCATCCTCCGTCACCGAGATAACATTATACGGCTTCTGTCCGGTAAGGAACTTAAGGTAGAGCGGGTAAAGGATAATCAATCATGAAAGTAACAGTTGTTGGATCTGGTTCTTGGGGTACAGCTTTAGCCTTGAAAGCCCTAGCTGGTGGAAATGATACCACTCTCTATTGCCGACGTCCTGAAGCCGCTCATACTATGGTACAAAACCGAGAAAATAAGGACTATTTACCAGGTGTAAGCTTGCCAGAAGACTTGCGTGTAGTATCTAATTTAGAGCTTGCCCTGAAAGAGGCTAAACTAGTTCTCTTGGTGACACCTTCTACCTATGTAAGGCAAACGGTTCAGAGTATTCGGCCTTACCTAGAAGCGGGGACTATTTTAGTCCTTTGCTCTAAGGGGATAGAGGGATCTTCTGCCAAGCTTCTTACGGATGTAGTAAGAGAGGAAACGACCGGTTTAGGCATTTATGTGGCGGCTTTATCTGGGCCTAACCATGCGGAGGAAATTTCTCGTAACTTGCCAGCTGCTTCAGTGGTGGCTGCAGATTCTATGGATATTGCTCAAGCGGTCTGCCATACTCTGGCTAGTCCTAGTTTTCGCCTGTACGCCTCTGATGATGTTAAGGGTGTTGAGCTAGCAGCGGCCACTAAAAACATTATCGCCTTGGCAGGAGGCATTCTTGATGGTCTATCCTTAGGTGATAATGCAAAGGCCACACTCTTGACGCGGGGCCTCCATGAGATGACTCGTTTTGGTCTAGCACAAGGGGCTAAGAGGGAGACCTATGCAGGACTTGCGGGTATGGGTGATCTTATTGCTACTTGTAACAGTCGCCACTCTCGTAATCGCAATGCAGGCCAAGCTCTGGCTGAAGGACAGACTATGGCTGATATTCTCGCTGGAACCAATATGGTTGTAGAAGGGTTTAATGCTGTTTCTATTGTTCATAAAATAGCCAGTCAAAAGGGAATAGACATGCCTATTACAAGGGCTCTTTATCAAGTCCTCTATGAGGGGTTAACCCCTAGAGAAGGGTTAGAGGAATTGATGACTCGAGAGATTAAGGTTGAGTCTCATTAAGAGACACTTATCAATAGCAGTAGGCTATCTACTACAATTTCTGTCTCCTAGATTTATCCTCAGTCTCAATGCTTTCATCTGGTAATCTAGAAATATTTTGAAAATCTGCGTCCAATACCTTATAATTAAAAAGTATTCTTTACAAGGAGTTTATCCATGCGTATTATTGCAGGGTCTGCTAAAGGCCATACCATTCAAGCCCCTAAGGGATTGGATACTAGGCCTACCTTGGACCGGGTGAGGGAGAGCGTTTTTAATGTATTGGCTCATCGTGGTCTCTACGGAAAGCGGGTTTTGGACCTCTTTTCTGGAACGGGGGCTGTTGCTATTGAAGCCCTTAGTCGGGGGGCGGCAGAGGCTCTATGCGTGGATGTACGTACGGAAAAGTGTATTCGAGCTAATGCTATTCACTGTAAGGTGGATGACCGCTTGCAGGTCTTGCCCTGTAAGTTAGCTAGCCTAGGTCCGCGACTCAAGGGGCAAAGCTTCGATTTGATTTTTTCAGATCCTCCTTACCAAAAGGGATATATTGAAGCGACCATTCAGTTGGTTGTAGACTATGATCTATTGGCTAAAGACGGCTTCCTACTATTGGAACACCATAAGGATGAGGCCATTCATTTGCCAGATGGTTGGGAAGTCATTAAAGAGCAAAAATTTGGCTATACTATGGTGACATATTGTCAACAAATTGCCTGAGAAAGGAAGTGCCTCCATGCGCATTGGCGTTTGTCCAGGAAGTTTTGATCCTGTAACAAATGGACATATTGATATCATTGAGCGATCTGCTAAGTTAGTAGATAAGCTCATTGTTGCAGTCTCCGTTAACCAAGGTAAGAGTGGGGGAACTTTTACAAAAGAGGAGCGCATTGACATGTTGGAACATGCCTTGGCTCACTTAGACAATGTAGAAGTTAAATTTTGCCCAGGTCTTCTCAATACCTTTGTGAAAGAAGAAAAAGGTCAAATCGTCTTCCGCGGTCTTCGCGCCGTAGGGGACTTTGAATATGAATTCCAACGAGCTGCCTATGCTAAGTACCTGGATCCAGACATTGAAACGGTCTTTATTATGACCTCCCATGAGTATATGTTTGTATCCTCCACGGGTATTCGGGAGTTGGCAAGATTCGGTGGAAAGATGGATGGTCTTGTACCAGATTATGTAAAAGATAAGGTGATTGCTAAATTTGGCAGTCAAGCTAATGTAAAGTAAGGAGATCTCACAATGAACACAGAACAATTGTTAGAAGAGTTGGAAACCCTCGTTGAAACCAGCAATCGCATTCCAATGACTACAAAACGTATGGTAGAAGAAGACGAAATGATGCGCATCATCGACTCTATCCAAGAATCTCTTCCTTTGGAACTGGAAGAGTCTCGTCGCATTGTGGCTGAAAAGGATGCTGTTTTGGCAGACGCTAAAAAACAAGCAGAAGATCTCATTGCACAAGCTAAGGAATACATTAGTAAGTTGACTGCTGAATCTGAAATCGTAAAAGCAGCGCAAGAACAAGCTAACGAAATTATTGCTAATGCTAATAAATCCTCTGAAGAACTTCGCAATTCTTCCGTTCAATATGGGGCTGATGTATTGAAATACGTGGAATCCAACTTAGAAAAAACCTTGGAATCCATTCGACAAAATCGCGAGTCCCTTCGCCAATCTGCTCACACAGAGGATACTCATAAATAAGAGTTTAAATATGATGAAAATGCCCGCCAGACCTAGTTTGGGGGGTATTTTTATGCCCATTTCCATTCACTGTGATTTTTATTACTGTTTACCCCCTTTTTTATTCCATTTAGGGGCTTTTCATTTTCTCAAAATGATAATAGGGCTATACTATAAGCGTAGAAGAAGTAAAGGTATTAGATGTATTAGGAGGTTTGTATCATGCAAATGAATGGTATTTACTTAGTAATCATCACAGCCTGTGTTTTGATGATTGCATACCGCTTCTATGGTGCATTCATGGCTACACGTGTTTTGTCCTTGAACACAAACCGTGTAACTCCTGCTGTTCGTATTAACGACGGCGGTGACTATGTACCAACTAACAAATGGGTTAACTTTGGTCAACACTTTGCAGCTATTGCTGGTGCTGGTCCTTTGGTAGGCCCTGTTATTGCTGCACAATTTGGCTATTTGCCAGGTGCATTGTGGATTTTGATTGGCTGTGTATTAGCCGGCGCTGTTCATGATTTCGTATTGCTCTTTGCATCCGTTCGTCATGATGGTAAATCTATCGCCGATATTGCTAAAGAAGAAATCTCTGGCGTAGCTGGCATGGCAACAATGATTTCCACATTGGCTTTGCTCATTATCACCATGGCAGGTATGGCTGCTGTAGTAGCAAACTCCTTGGAAAACTCTCCTTGGGGCTTCTTCACAGTTTCCATGACTATTCCTATCGCGATTTTCGTAGGTCTCTACCTTCGTTATATCCGTCCAGGTGCTATGACTGAAGCAACTGTCATTGGTATCGCTTTGATCTTCGCCGCTGTAATCTTTGGCCCAGACATCGCTGAATCTTCCATTGCTAGCTGGTTCACATGGGATCGTGAACAAATTCTTATGATGCTTGCTGTTTACTCTTTCTTCGCAGCAGCACTTCCTGTATGGCTCCTCATGGCGCCACGTGGTTACTTGTCCACATACATGAAGATTGGTACTATTGGGGCTTTGGCTCTTGGTATTATCATTGTAATGCCTGACATCCAAATGCCTGCAATGTCCGCTTATGTATGGGGTGGTGGCCCAGTATTGACTGGTTCCGTAATTCCATTCGTATTCATCACCATCGCTTGTGGTGCCATCTCTGGCTTCCATGCTACTGTATCTACTGGTACTACACCTAAGATGTTGACAAACGAAAAAGAAATGCTTCCTATCGGTTATGGTGCTATGTTGACTGAAGGCTTCATCGCTATGATGGCTTTGATTGCTGCAACAGCATTGCATCCAAACGATTACTTTGCAATTAACTCTTCTGCACAATCTTGGGCAGCTTTGGGCATCAATGTTCATGAATTGCCTCAATTGTCCTCCCTGATTGGTGAAGACTTGATGCACCGTCCTGGTGGCGCTGTATCCCTTGCCGTTGGTATGGCTCATATCTTCTCCCGTATCCCTGGCATGGATCACCTTATGGGCTACTGGTATCACTTCTGTATCATGTTCGAAGCATTGTTCATCATGACATTGATCGACTCTGGTACACGTGTTTCCCGTTACATGTTGCAAGAATTAATTGCTCCTGTATTCCCTAAATTGGGTAACCCACACTTCCTTCCTGGTGTTTATCTCTGTGCTGCTATCGTATCCTCCTTGTGGGGTTACTTGGTACTCCAAGGTAACATCGGTACTATTTGGCCACTCTTCGGTGTATCCAACCAATTGTTAGCAACTATGGGTCTCGCTATTGGTACAACTGTTATCATGCGCTTGGGTCATAAACGCTATGCTTGGGTAACAGGTATTCCATTTGTCTTCATGGCTGTGATTACAGTATATGCGGATTATCTCAATATCTTCACAAACTACATCCCACAAGCTAAATGGTCTTTGGTAATTATTTCCTTGATCATGCTCATCTTGGTTGCTCTCGTAGTTGTTGAAGCTATTCGTAGCTGGATTCGCTTGTCTGGTATTCCTCAAGACTACCGTACTGAAAAGGAAGTCGAAGAAGACTACTTAAAAGAACATCCTGAAGAACGCAAGTTTGAAGATGATTACTACAAAGCTCATCCAAATTTATAAGCTCAATTAGCTAATACCTTTTCTAAATAAAAGAGCTCCCTCATTAGAGGGAGCTCTTTTGTTATGTTTTTATAAATCATAAACCAAGGTATTCTCGGATTGCTTTAACTTGGGCCTTAGAGATAGGCAGAGTTGCTAGGCAGGGGTGTCCAGATGGATCCACATCTGGTACCTTGACCCAGTAAGTCCCCTTAAACCAAGGGACAACCTCTGTTACCTCATGGAGATTAACAATGTAAGAACGATGGATGCGGTAGAAGGAATTCTTAGCCAGTTTATCTTGTAAGTCCGTTAAGGTCTTATTAGTTGAGTAGGTAGCTTTCTTGGTATGAATCTCTACGCTTCCAGTTTCGGAGGAGATATACATGATATCTTTGATATTGATGAGAAGAATTCGCCCTTGATAGTCTACGGGAATCTTATGAGAGGAAAAGTCAGGGGACGGACTTACTATAACTTTATCTGAAGTTCCTTGATTATCTTGGTAGAGGCTTAGTTTGTGTTTAACATGTTTTATGGCAAGTGCTAAGCGGTCATCTTCAATGGGTTTAACTATGTAGTCTGTAGCCTCTAATTCAAAGGCTTTGAGAGCATATTCATCATAGGCCGTGGCGAAGATAATTTGAGTCTTAGGGGACGTATTATGAATCAGGTCAGCTAATTCTAGACCGGTAAAGCCTCGCATTTGTATGTCTAAAAAGACAAGATCAGGTTGTTCTTTTGTGATACGGCTGAGAGCCTCTTGGGCGGTATCAGCCATACCAATAACTTCAATATCAGATTTGTAGTTCTGGGTGAGTAGGTAGTTGAGTTCGTCTAAGGCTGGACGCTCATCATCTACTAGGATAGTTCTAATCATGGGTTAACTCCTGTGGAATTGTTAGAGAAATGGTAGTCCCTTTATGAGGGGCTGTCTCAATATGGAGACCGTAGTCTGGTCCATAGAGACCAATGAGACGGTCGTGGACATTTTTAAGGCCCACATGTTGACCGTCCTTGCTATGTATAGGTCGAAGGTATTTACTAGGAACTTCCTTAAATCCTACACCGTTATCTGATACGGATAGGTATAGAAAATGATTATCTCGGGTGGCTTTGATGGTGATGGTACCGCCTTGGGAAAGGGGTAGTAGACCATGCTTAATAGCATTTTCAATGAGGGGTTGAAGGATGAGAGAAGGAACTGAGCAGGTCATTACATCACTAGGTACCTTGGTAACAACCTTCATCTTATCCCCTTGTCGAGTTTGGGCTATATCCAAAAAGCCTCTAGTATGTTCCCACTCCTGGCTGAAGCTGATAATTTTACCTGTATATTGGAGTGTAAAGCGGAAGAGGTTAGAAAATTTAACCAAGACTTGGCGGGCTAGTTCAGGATTGGTCCTAATAAGGGAGGCTATGGTGTTAAGCGTATTAAAGAGAAAGTGGGGGTTGATTTGGGCGTAGAGGGCTTGCATCTTAGCCCGTTCAACTTCTTGGGCCTGCTTATCTACTTCTGCTAGTTCTAGTTGGGTAGAGAAAAGGCCGGCAAGACCTTCTGCAAAAGACTTATCGATAGGGGTCATATGTCGGTTTTTATGGGCATAGTAGAGCTTGAGCGTGCCGATTACCTTGTGGTGCATACGAAGAGGGGCTATGATGGCTGAGGATAGGGTACAGCCTGGATGGTGACAACCGATATCCCTATGGGTTTCCGCTATTTGAACCGTATTGTTTTCCAAAGCTCGGTAGGTAAGACGGGTTAGATTGTGCTTACATTGGGGGCCATGGTGGTCCCGTTCCGCACCTACATAGGCCAAGACCTCCTTATCATTGGTGATGGATACAGCATCATATCCAGTCATGCGTTTGATGATTTTTACCACTTGGTCGGCCCCTTGAGGGTCTAACCCTCTACGGAGAAGGGGGGCTGTTTTTTTTACAATGGAAAGAATGGTATGAGATTGCTTGTCTACGATATTTTCCCGGAATGCCTTGGCATTTTCTATGATGAGCATAAATAGGGTGAGGCCGATGGCATTCGCTATGGTCATAGGGACAGCTATGTTGTTGACAAGGTTCACTGCCTCCTCATACGGGGTAGCTAGTCCCAAAATAATGGCCATTTGTACCATTTCCGTCAAGGCACCTATGGCAAATGTAATATAGGGAGGAATGGACCGGTCTGGATAAAAACGGTAAATGATGGAGGAAATAATCCCTTCTACAATGGAAGAAACAGCACAGGCAAAGGCGGAGAAACCACCCAAAAAGTATCGGTGTACACCAGCTATAATGCCAACGGAAACCCCTACCCGAGGACCCGCTATAAGACCCGCGGCCATGATGCCCACCATACGAGAGTTGGCTAGGGCGTCATTGACAGGTACACCTGCATAGGAAGCTATGATAGACATAGTAGAAAAGAGGGCGATGCAGATAATTTGATCATACTTGGTGAGTCTATATTTAATAATGTGGTCAATAAAACGGGTTTGTGTTAAAATTAACCCAAGAATAATAGCTATGGAAATGCGTTTAAGCATTTCTAGCAAGAGTAATTCTATTGTCATGGAAGGATATCCTTATGAAAATCAATTATAGATCCGGTTTAAGCCGTGTAGGCGAAGGTATGGAAGGATCCCTTCACTTTATCTGTGAAGAAATCATCCTAATTTCTGTCTTTCGTTTGATTATACACTGGATTTTTGGTGTCTAATATATTTATTATACAACATGTCCAGTACTATAAATCATAGTTTTACAGTTATAACTGACTTATACTAGGGTCAGCACAAGGATCGCTTGGGCGATCCTTTTTTCATAGGTTTTTGGGGGAGGTAGACCAGATGGCCAGGACTCAGTCGCAAGCTGAAGATAAACGAAACCTTGAAGCAGTGGTAGTAACTGAATTAATACAACTCTACTGTCATGACAAGCATAAGGGTAGATCTAAGAATGCTAAAAATATGTGTTCTGAATGCCAAGCTCTGGATACCTATGCTCAAAGTCGAATTCGTCAATGCCCCTTCATGACCTCTAAGACCTTCTGTTCTAATTGTAAGGTTCATTGTTACGATCCTGAAGAGAGAGAGGCTATCCGCCAGGTTATGCGCTATGCTGGACCTCGTCTCCTCCTGAAGCGCCCTATCTTGGTTATCCATCATATGTGGCTAGAGTTCTTGGAAAAACGGGCCCTTAAGAAAGAAAATCGAGAAAGATAAGGTATGCAGGGCCTCCGTTCTAATTTTCTTGGTGTTTATTATATGTTAAGGGGCTGCAACTAGAATGCGGTAAAACCGCATTCTGTTACAGCCCCTTTATTAACAATATTACTTTGATTTTTTATACTCTGCTCTAAATCCATCACGAAGTACAGCATAGCGCAACAAATTTCTTATGAAGGATTGTACATTAGGATCTTTCCACTCTAACAAACGAGAGTTATTTAAACGACCAAGATATATTTCATCACCATGAACAAGCTCAGGCGCACGGTCCTTAATATATGCAATAACATCAGCTCTTTTAGCTGCTCCACCTTTACCGCTTGTTAAAGAACCATTGTGTGTAATATCTACTATATTAGTAAGCGGATTATATCGACAGCACCTATCTAAGTTTAATTGAAGGGAATGATGTCTCGATTCTTTATTCGCTATAGATATATTAAGTTGAGTAGAGCCTGTTCTATTCCCCCAGTGTGGATCATTTTCAGTATGTATAGTTCCACAAATACTAATACCTA
>URSE01000019.1 GCA_900550455.1 uncultured Veillonella sp.
AACAATTTAAAAGCTAAATTCCTATTATTTTTTTGCAAGATTCCTGTGCATTAAATTCATGATAAACCGCTATTTAACAGTATTTGATATTATTTATCATTTTCTAATTCCCTAGTAAACTACCAAGGATTTTACCACGACATGACTAATATGATGTTCTCATTTAAGTCATTATTAGTTTTTGATACTATTCTCAATATAAAATAATATGCAAAATAATATAGTTAGATCCGTCTAAGAGAAATAATGTAAAGGCAATCTAAGACTAGGGTAAAACAAGAGCTTACGAAGTGCTAACACATGTAAAAAAGGGCTCCCTAAGGAGCCCCTATATGTCCAGACAGTATTCAGCTTTTCTATAATGATTCTAACAGCTATGAAACTAGCCTAAAACAATCATAGGACCGCCAGCCGGAACGGTTTGTCCCGCTTCAACAAGAACTTCAGATACTACAGCATCAGCTTGTGCAAAGATTTCGTTTTCCATCTTCATAGCTTCCAAGGTAAGGAGTAAGTCCCCCTTCTTAACGGTTTGACCGACAGTGACAGCTACAGCGATAACCTTACCTGGCATAGGCGCATTCACCGTATTAGCACCAGCAGCTACAGTAGGTGCCGCTTGTGGCGTTGGTGCAGCTACAGGAGCTGGTGCTGGCGTTGTACTTACCGCCTTAGGCGCAGATGGTGCTTTACTAGTAGGTTGATTAGACTTTACTTCTTCGACTTGTACTTCATAGGATTTACCATTAACAGTGACGTTAAAAGTTTTCATAATTGGTCCCCCAGTTAATTCTTATAAGGATTTGTGTGCTTGGAAGCGACCTTCCAAAGCCCAGTTGCTCATAGTTTGTGCCAATGGACGAATGGATGCAACTTGTGCAGGAGAGTAACCCATAGCACAAACAGCGCCCATAATAACAGCCACTAGCTCTTCATCCAAATCATGTATCGCATAGCGCGTTGTTTTAGCGAGCCGTGCAGGTGGCACTACAGGAATCTTAGGTTGTGGTGCAATCACCACAGGGGCTTCCACGCGAACTGGGGCCAGCACCTTTTTCGTTTCTTGTTCAGGCACCTCTTGCTCAAGTGCCTCCGTGTCAGGTGTTACTGCCGCTACGATAATTTCCTTGCCCTTGGCCATATTGATGACAACCCAGGCGATGATGATAGCAGCGATAATGATAGTGATTATGCCCACCACATACACGAACATAGGAATTTGTGATAATACTTCCATAAACCCCTCCTACAATGGCATATTGCCATGTTTTTTAACAGGACGGCTTTCCCGTTTAGTAGCTAACATAGCCAAGGCATTGACGATGAAAGGGCGGGTTTGTTGTGGTTCAATAACACCGTTTACATAGCCTCGTTCAGCAGCCTTATATGGTGTAGCAAACTCACGTACATATTCTTCTGTTTTAGCTTCCTTATCAGCGTCCTTGCGGAAGATGATATTAGCTGCCCCTTGTGGCCCCATAACTGCGATTTCCGCAGTTGGCCATGCAAAGACTTGGTCAGCCCCCAAGTGTTGGGAACACATAGCAATATAAGCACCGCCATAAGCCTTACGAGTGATAATAGTTACTTTAGGTACAGTGGCTTCGCAATATGCATAGAGCATCTTAGCACCATGGCGGATAATTCCCCCCCACTCTTCCTTAGTGCCAGGCAAGAAACCTGGTACATCTACAAAGTTAACCAAAGGAATATTAAAAGAATCACAGAAACGGATAAAGCGAGCTGCCTTATCAGAAGCATTGATATCGAGGCAACCAGCCATAACATTTGGTTGGTTAGCCAAGAGTCCTACTGGTTTACCATCAAAACGAGCAAAGCCGATGATAATATTTTGTGCGTAGGATGCCTGTACTTCAAAGAAGTCCCCATGATCAACAACAGCCCGGATAACATCTTTCATATCATAAGGCATATTAGGATTATCAGGCATAAGATCATTTAAGGACTCATCCATGCGATTAGGATCATCCGTAGGTTCAAGGCTTGGTGCTTGATCTACATTGTTACTTGGCAAGAAGGTCAATAATTGACGAATTTGTTGAATACAGTCCATTTCATCTTGCGCTGCAAAATGGGCTACGCCGGATACCGCATTGTGCGCAGCAGCCCCACCGAGGGCTTCTGCCGTCACCTCTTCGCCCGTTACAGTTTTGATAACTTGAGGACCGGTAATGAACATTTGAGAGGTATCTCTCACCATGAAGATAAAGTCTGTAATGGCAGGAGAATATACGGCACCACCTGCACATGGCCCCATAATAACGGAGATTTGAGGAATTACACCAGAGGCTTGAGTGTTTTGGAAGAACATACGGCCAAAGCCACCCAAGGCATCAATTCCCTCTTGGATACGTGCCCCACCGGAATCGTTGATGCCGATAATAGGTGCACCCATCTTCAAAGCCATTTCTTGAATGCGAACAATCTTATTAGCGTGCATTTCCCCCAAGGACCCACCAGCTACAGTAAAATCTTGAGCGTAAGCATAAACTAACCGACCTTCAATAGTACCATAACCCGTTACTACACCATCAGCAGGTAATTCTTTTTTCTCTTGACCAAAGTTGGTACAACGATGTTTTACCAATTGATCCATTTCGACAAAGCTATTTTCATCAAACAATGCGGTCAAGCGTTCACGAGCGGTCATCTTCCCTTGCTTATGTTGTTTTTCTACAAGGGCCTCACCGCCGCCTTCTTGGACTGCGTCCAACTTGGCGCGCAATGCATCAATTTTTTCTTGTACTAATGACATATATGCCTCCTAGTGCACATTAAATTACATATCTATCATACCGCAAAGTGAGGTCATTTTCTAGTACCAAGTAATAAAACTTAGTACTAATCATACAAAGCCCTCTAGGACGAAAAAAACTGCACCACCATAGGGCCTAAGCCGAGTGAAAGTGCAGTTGAAAATAGTCTATCCCTCTATCTGGGTAAGCCTATTGCCCTTGTTGACCAAATCAACTTTCTGCCAAGACTTAGATGACTTAATCAAGGCCGCCCCCCACCCTAAGAGTTGCCAGAATATAATATTAACTTGATGGCTATAGAGCTCGTGGTCGGATAGACCAGACACAAGCATGGCTACAACCAAGGCTGCCACCCCATAGTGGGCAGCTCGCATAAAGCGAGTTCCTTTGAGACGGCTAGCCTTAACGACATGCCCCAAAAAAGTCGCCATTAGAATTAAGGTCCCAGGTATACCGATTTCTGCTAAATAATTCAGGTACATATTATGTGCATGGAACATACGAATAACAGGGTCCTGAATAAAGTAGTTATAATCTGGGTAGACCTTGATAAAGGTATTCCATCCCGTCCCTAGAATAGGATAGTCTTTGATAATATAGGAGGTAGAATCCCAAAGAGCCCACCGCATAGCAGAAGATGTATCTGTCCCCATAAAGAGGGACCAAAGGCGAACTGCCACCTCCCCATGGTAGAAGAAGAGAACGATAGGCACCAATAAGAAGGTCAGGAAGATTCTTCGATCCACGGCGACTGCCCAATAGAAGACCATAGCAGCGAAGGAAATCCAAATTCCCCTAGAATAGGTCAAGAGCATACAGAGAATTAAGAGGATAGTTATAGGCAAAACCTTAAAAACAGACCTGTAATCCTTAGCTTTCCCATAGACCAAAAGATAGGACCCTACCACGGCCAAAGCCATGAGCAAATAGGCCCCCAAGAGATTAGGGTTAAGTAAAGTCGATGCCATCCTGCGCTTGAGTTCTGGAAAGGCCTGTGGATCTACCCATTCCTGCATTTCAGGAAGGGGTACCAATATATACTGATAAAGACCAATCAAACAGACAAAAAGGGCAGACCCTAAGAATACTTCTAAGAAGTGTCGTCTCTGTTCGGCCCCCACCATATAAGTGGACATGAGGAAGTAAATTCCCACTGCCGGCAGAACTTGGTAGGTCCAACCTCCTAACGACCAAAGGGCATAGTGAGAAGTAATCGACGAGAGTCCCGACCAAGCCAAAAAGGCTAATACAAGGTAAGACAAGTAGCCACTCGGCTTATGCATATCACCCCTCCGCAGACTATCATAAGCCCCCAGCAGCATAGCCAACCAGAGGGCTACGTCCCCCGCCATAGGCTGGAGAGGCATGAGAAAGGCTACGGCATAGATTAAATATTCAATTATGCGGACTCGTGTCCATCGTTTTGGCGTATCCATTGGCGCGCCCATCCTAGTATATAAAGGGAACCACAGACGGCAATCACATCCCCTTCTTGTGTTGCATTTACTGCCGCTGTTAAGGCTTGATACATGGACTTCATAGGCTTAGCATGCGGACCAATTGCAGAGGCTAAATCTTGAGCTGTCAGAGATCTAGGTGTCGGTGCCTCGAGAGTGTAGACACAATCTTGTGGATTGACAATCTTATCGATAATGGTCCCATAATCCTTATCCCTTAGGATAGCCATAATCAAGGTCTTAGGTCGTGATCCAAAGAGTTCTTCATAGGTATCATGGAAGGACTGAGCCCCTCCTGCGTTGTGAGCCCCATCCAAAATGAGAGTGCGTCCTCGGTAGGATATTATTTCAAAGCGACCTGGCCATTGGGCTAAACTCAAGCCCGCCCGGCAATTATCTGCTTGAATTCGAGAATCCCCAGCCATCAGTATTTCTAAAGCCATCCAGGCGCAAGCTATATTGTTAGCTTGGTGAGGGCCCAACATACGTGTCCTCAAGCTTACATCTGGATAGGTACAAACATGACTACTACCTAGCTCTACATCAGAGGTATCTACACGGACTACTTGAAGAAGACCTTCTATTTCACGGTTAACCACAGTAAAATCACGGCCTAAAGCATAGCAACGGGAGCCATGTTCCACAGCTGTATCTTGAATGATGGACAAGGCATCCCCTTTCGCCCCCGTAACTACAGGAACCGTTTCCTTAATAATGCCAGCCTTATGATGGGCAATGGAATCGATAGTAGACCCGCAGTAGGCTGTATGGTCTAAGGAAACATTAGTGATGATAGATAGGGCCGGTTGTTCTAGTACATTAGTCGAATCCAAGAGCCCCCCTAAGCCCACCTCGATGACTGCGTAGTCTACTCTCTCCTGAGCAAAATAGAGAAAGCCTGCTGCCGTGAGAGCTTCAAATTGAGTTGGGCTTTCCATTCCTTGACTTATCAAGCTTTCAATGGCTGTTCTAACAGCACCTATAACCCGACAAAAGTCGTCTTCAGAAATAAGGTCTGTACCAATGACAAATCGTTCCCTATACGACTCAAGGTGAGGCGATGTAAATCGCCCCACCTTGAGTCCATTATTAATCAAGGCATACCCCAAATAAGCCGTAAGAGACCCCTTACCATTAGTCCCTGTTACATGAATGGTTGCATAGGATTTCTCTGGATGACCCAAGCGATCCATTAAAGCACGAATCCGATCTAGTCCTGGCATAATACCAAAGGATGATAAACTTTCTAAATAGGTCAGTGCTTCCTCGTATGTCATGGAACCTCCTAGAGCGTCTTTAAGAATTCTTCCCGTTCTAATAATGCTTCTTGTTTTGCCTTATATTCCGTTAATTTTTCTTTTTCTTTAGCAACCACTGCTTCTGGAGCTTTAGCTAAGAAGCCTTGGTTGTTGAGCTTGCCTTCTAGGCGAGCAATTTCTTTTTGAACGGTCGCCTTTTCCTTAGCAATCCGTTCCCTTTCCTTGTCCCCATCGATGAGATCTTTGAGGAGGAGATAAGCTTCTAGACCATTAACAACTGTTACCGTAGCATTTTCAGGTTTTGCCGCATCCGCATCCAAAACTTGAACTTGGTCAGCCCAAGCCAAGGTCTTGAAGTAATCTTCATGGTCTTGTACGGTGGTCCGTAAGGATTCATCCGTTACGGCCAAAATAACCGATGCTTTTTTGCCCAAAGGAACATTCATTTCAGCCCGCATATTGCGAATACCCTTGATAGCCTCCATAACCACTTCCATGTGACGAGCCGCTTCCTTATTATCCCCTAAGGAAATGGCCTGAGGCCAAGGGGCAATGACGATGGATTCACCTTGGTGTGGCAAGTGTTGCCAAATGTGTTCTGTCACGAATGGCATAAATGGATGTAACAATTCCAACATATGGCGCAAGATAGTTACCAAGAGGTATTGTACCACAGCTCGATCTCGACCATTATCCTTATTATAGAGTCGAGGTTTAGCTAATTCGATATACCAATCGCAGTAGGTATTCCAAATGAAATCATAAACAGTGCTAGCCGCTTCACCCAATTCAAATTTATTGAGATTATCGGTTACGGAAGCAAGGGTTTCATTGTATTTTTCAATAATCCACTTATCCGCCAATGTAAGATCATCATGACTTGGCTTGAATGTTTCATCAAAGCCATCCAGGTTCATCAAAACAAACTTGGAGGCATTCCAAATCTTGTTGGCAAAGTTACGATTAGCTTCAACCCGTTCCATGTAAAAACGCATGTCGTTACCAGGTGTATTACCTGTAACAAGCGTAAAGCGGAGGGCATCGGCCCCATATTGATCGATAACTTCCAATGGATTAATCCCATTGCCCAAAGACTTCGACATCTTGCGACCTTGGCTATCCCGTACGAGACCATGGATAAAGACGTGTTTAAATGGTTTTTCGCCCATGAATTCCAAGCCTTGGAAAATCATGCGTGCAACCCAGAAGAAGATGATATCATAGCCGGTCACAAGGACAGATGTAGGATACCATTGTTTGAGTTCTTCCGTCTTATTAGGCCAGCCCATAGTAGCAAATGGCCACAAGGCAGAAGAGAACCAGGTATCGAGTACGTCAGGGTCTTGCTTCAAGTTGTGGCTGTGACACTTAGGACACTCCGTTACAGCCTCACGAGATACGATGGTTTCACCACACTCTTGACAGTACCAAGCTGGAATTCGATGACCCCACCAGAGTTGGCGAGAAATACACCAGTCTCGAATAGATTCAAGCCAATTAGTATAGGTTTTAGTAAACCGTTCTGGAACGAACTCTATATCGCCATCCTTAACCACCTCAAGGGCTGGTTCAGCTAATGGTTTCATATCTACAAACCATTGTTTAGATGTGATTGGTTCCACAATAGTATGGCAACGGGAGCAATGACCTACTGCATGGTCGTGATCTTCAATTGTCACCAAGAGACCTTGTTCGCCTAACTCTTTAAGGACCCCTTTACGAGCCTCTTCTCGCGTCATACCTGAGAAGTCCCCTGTCTTATCATTCATGGTCCCATCTAGGTTCATAACTAAGATGGATTCCAAATGATGGCGTTGACCCATTTCAAAGTCATTCGGGTCATGGGCTGGCGTAATTTTTACGCAACCTGTACCGAAAGAGGCATCTACATAATCATCCGCAATAATTGGAATTTGGCGGTTGACGAATGGCAAGAGTAGGTGCTTACCGATGATATCTTGGTAGCGTTCGTCATCAGGATTAACCGCTACAGCTACGTCCCCAAACATAGTTTCAGGACGGGTAGTCGCTACAGTTACAAATCGGCCTTCTTCCCCCACTACTGGGTACTTGATATACCACAAGTGACCATGTTCATCCTCATGTTCTACTTCTACATCAGAGAGGGCTGTTTGGCAGCGAGGGCACCAGTTGGTAATCCGTTCTCCTCGGTAAATGAGACCTTTTTCATAAAGGGACACGAATACTTCACGAACTGCATGGTAGTAGCCTTCGTCGAGGGTAAACCGCTCCCGACTCCAGTCACAGGAAGCACCTAAGGAACGAATTTGTTTTACGATGGTATCACCGTATTCTTTTTTCCAGTCCCATACGCGCTTAACGAACTCTTCACGGCCCAAGTCATAGCGGCTTTTACCTTCCTGCTTAGCCAACATTTCTTCTACCTTGATTTGGGTAGCAATCCCCGCATGGTCAGTACCAGGCATCCAAAGTACGTTATAGCCTTGCATCCGTTTAAAACGAATCAAAATATCTTGTAAAGTATTGTCCAAAGCATGTCCCATATGGAGCATACCTGTAACATTTGGAGGTGGCAAAACGATGGAGAAAGGTTCTTTATTAGGATCTACTTCTTCGTGAAAGTACCCTTCATTCTCCCAGAATGAGTACCATTTTTTTTCAATTTCTCCTGGATTATATGTAGTCAAATTTTCGTAGGTTTTCATGCTGCCTCCCAAATAAATTTATTTTTTCATTATCTTACCGACAATAAATACCCCTGATTCATAGAGGACAATCATCGGTAAGGCAATCATGGATTGTGAAAACACATCAGGTGTAGGCGAAACAACGGCGCCGATAATAAAGGATAAGAGGATAAAGATCTTTCGCTTAGCCTTAAGGAACTTGGATGTAATCAAATTGAAATAGCCCAAAATCGTAATGATCAAGGGAGTTTCAAAAATAATCCCAAAAGGAAGAATAAAGGAAATGACAAAATCCACATATTGGCCAAAGCTAAAGAGCGGTTGTAATTCCTCTGTGGAAAAACCAATGAAGAACTTAACTGCTGCCGGCAGAACAAACGCATAGGAGAATACAATTCCCGCCCCGAATAAACCGATAGCAGTCGGTAGAATCCAATTGGTTAACTTCCGCTCTCGATGTGATAAGGCGGGGGCCACAAAAGACCAAACCTGATAGAAAACTACAGGCGATGCCACGATGGTGCCAGCCACCAAGGCCACCTTCATATAGGTAAAGAAGGCTTCTGTAGGTCTCATATAATAGAGTTTACCTGCAGGTGCCACAATAAGCGCCATAATCTCATCTACAAAGTAGTAACAGACACAGGCGCCCACTAGGATAGCCGCTACCATAATGATAATGCGGTGACGAAGCTCGGTCAAATGCCCCACCAATGAGATTTCCCGGGCCTCATCGAGCATCTTCTGCTCCATCTCAGTCATAGGAGTCTCAGGTAGTGGTGTCTCTTCATCTGGCATATACGCTAAAGCATTGGCTACCGTCCCTAAGGATTCATCTTGATTAGCAGCCTGAGCTGCAGCCTTATAAGCCGCCTGTTGACGGGCTAACTCTTGTTGCCGCTTCTTTTGTCGAAGTACGCTATCCAGGGATGGCCGTTTAGGCGGATACTCATAGTCTGTCGCTTTAAACGCTTCCATCCTTACGCCTTTCTGCTGGCCAAGCCGTCCACAACCTTATAGAGAATTTCCTTACCTACAAAATCAGGCAAACAATCAAGGGCCTCCAAGGCATCTTGCCGATATTTAGCTTCCAAGGCCAAGGTATTTTCAAGACCTCCTTGAGCCACTACATAATCGATAATCCCTTGAGAATTACCTCCATGCCTTAAGGCTCTTACATCTGCTTCCAATTGGTCCTTATTTTGATCGGTCACAATAGAGAGGAGTGGATAGGTCAAGAGGCCTTCCTTGAGATCATTCCCCACTGGTTTACCCGTACTTTCAGAAGTTTCTCGGTAATCCAAAATATCATCCGTAATTTGGAAGCCCATCCCCAAGGCATGACCATAGGCCTTTAACAGTCTAATGTGGTCGGGAGACCAAGAGCCCAAGAGCCCACCCAATTCCATACAGGCTTCCAAAAAGTCTGCTGTTTTCTTTTGGGTTTTAGCTAGGTAGCGGTCCATCCCTTGGTCCATGCGATAGGCATCTTCCATCTGCATGAACTCCCCTTCTACCAAGCAGGTAATGACATGGGAGAAAATCCGCAGATACTCCATAGAATCCATACGGGATACATAGTGAAAGGCCTTAGCAAAGAGATAATCACCAGAGAGAATGGCCACCTTATTACCTTTATGGGTATGAATGGTAGACTCTCCGCGCCGGATATCGGCCTGGTCTAACACATCATCATGGATGAGGGTGGCTAGATGTAACATCTCAACAGCGGCTGCTATATGAACCCGATCTTCTAGTTTAGACCCATGACCTGCGTTGGCGATGAGGAGGACCAATTGAGCCCGTAAGCGCTTGCCGCCCGCGGCCGACAAGGGCGCTACAAGAGCATTAAAGTCACTGGCATCAGAGGCGAATTCCTCGTTTAAGTTAGCTTCTACAGCCATGAGGTCTTGCGCCAAGACGGCTTTCATATTGTCTTTTGTAAACTCCATTAGTGACCGTCTCCTTTAATAATTTCATTAATACAAGCTTGTAATTTATCCCGTCCCATATGCTTCAAAGAACTATAGGGAATGGGTGGTCTATCCGTAGGAAATTGGGTGGCAATAGCACTAAGCGACTTTTGTCGTTCCGAGGAATTGAGCTTATCCATCTTTGTCATGACGATTTGCAGGGGAACCCCCGCTTCTTTAAGCCAGTTGAAGGCTTCTTGGTCGATAGGCAAGTCAGGATGACGACTATCAATCAAGAGGCAAAGAAGCATAAGACGATCTGAATTAAGAATATAGTCAGAAATGAAACCAGACCATAGGGACTTGGCCTTGCGGTCTGTTTTTGCATAACCATAGCCAGGCAAATCCACCAGGTACCAATGGTAGCGTCGTTCCTGATCTTCGTTTATATCCTCTTTAGATTCGATAGCAAAGAAGTTAATGGTCCGCGTTTTCCCCGGTGTACCCGATACGAGAGCTAATCCTCTATGGTTGCAAAGAGAGTTAATGAGGGACGATTTTCCCACATTAGACCGCCCTAAGAAGGCCACTTCTACCGTATCACCCTCTGGGTATTGATCAGGTCTAACCGCAGATGCTACATATTGGGAGGCAATGATGCGCGGTCCAGCTACTTCTTTTCTCGTATATTGAGGCTTTGAACCCTTGGCCTTAACTTGTTTTTTCTTTTGCATATCCAGACCTTCCCTAACAAGATAACTATTATAAGAGAGCTTTTGCCAAGACTTCATCCATTGTCTTGACAGGCGTGATAATAAGTCCTCCCTTAACAGAATCAGGAAGTTCTTCGATATCCTTTTCATTCCCCTTAGGGATGAGAACTTCTTTCACACCGTAAGCTAAGGCAGCCAAGAGTTTTTCCTTGAGTCCGCCGATTGGCAATACACGGCCCCGTAAAGTAATTTCACCCGTCATAGCGATATCAGAGCGAACTTTACGGTTAGTCAAGGCAGATACCATAGCCAAGGTCATGGTAATACCTGCTGATGGGCCGTCCTTAGGTGTGGCTCCCTCTGGCAAATGAACGTGAATATCCATCGTCTTGTAGAAATCAGACTGGATCTTAAGAGCCTTAGCGTTGTGGCGAATATAGGACATAGCCGCTTGGCCTGATTCCTGCATAACCTTACCTAAGCTCCCCGTAAGAGCTAACTTACCGGTACCATCCATAGTGGACGCTTCACAAGGCAAGACAACGCCCCCTACAGAAGTCCAAGCAAGTCCACACACGAGGCCTACTTGTGGCCGTTTTTCACGAACTTCTTCAACAAAGATAGGAGCCCCCAGGTAGTCTGGCAGATTCTTAGTAGTAATCTTAGGTGCTACCTCTCCATCTTCTACGATTTTATAGGCCACCTTACGGCAGACCTTGGCGATGGTTTTCTCAAGTCGACGAACGCCGGCTTCACGAGTATATTGGGAAATAATCTTTTTCAAAACTGCGTCAGAGAGCTTGAATTTATGGTCTTCCAAACCGTTCTTTTTAATTTGCTTAGGCGCCAAATAGCGTTTAGCAATTTGAAGTTTTTCCTCCTCCATGTAAGAAGACAACTCTATGACTTCCATCCGGTCCATAGGAGGGCCCGGAATGTTAGATGCCACATTAGCTGTAGTAATCCAGAATACATCAGAGAAGTCGAAAGGAAGTTCAATGAAGTGGTCACTAAAGGTTGAGTTCTGTTCTGGGTCCAAGACTTCTAAGAGAGCGGAAGAAGGATCTCCTTTATAGTCAGAAGCCAACTTATCTACTTCATCAAGGAGGAATACAGGATTCTTAACCCCTGCATTCTTAATACCTTGAATCATACGACCTGGCAAGGCTCCGATATAGGTCCGACGATGGCCACGGATTTCTGCTTCATCCCGCACCCCACCAAGAGCAGCCCGTACAAATTTACGGTTCATAGCTTTGGCAATGGAAGAAGCAATAGATGTTTTACCGACACCTGGAGGGCCCACCAAGCAGAGGATAGATCCACCCAAATTACCGGTCAACTTACGGACAGCCAAAAATTCTAAGATACGCTTTTTAACCTTTTCTAATCCATAATGATCAGCATCCAAGATATCCTTAGCCTGTTTAATATCTAGGGTGTCATCAGAGGAAATATTCCAAGGCAATTCAAGGACCCAATCCAAGTAATTACGTAGGATAGTCGCTTCTGGCATCATTTGAGGCATACGGGCATAGCGAGAAATTTCCTTATCGATTTTCTCATACGTCTCAGGACTCAAATCCAAAGTTTTGAGCTTAGCACGAAGCTCTTCTGCTTCTTGGTCTGGATCCCCCTTATCGCCCAATTCTTCATGGATAACGCGGATTTTTTCACGAAGGAAATATTCTTTTTGTTGTTTTTCCATGGATTGGCGAACCTGATTATTGATAGAATTTTCCAATTCTGCAATTTGTAGTTCTGTATTCAATATGCCCACAATCATATTAAGGCGGTGAGCTACATTAAGTTCTTCCAACAGTTGTTGTCGACGATTATTATCAACAGGCAACAAGAAAGCCACTTGGTCTGCAAAAGCAGATGGATCTTTTTGATCAGCCACCCGACCCAAGCCTTCTTCTGTAATAGACTTACTAGACTCTGCCCAGGTATTGAATTTAGCTTCCACCAAACGACGGTAGGCTTCCAATTCTACATCATCATCGTAGACAGAGTGCAAGCGGTCGTAATCGCCCACATAGTAAGGGTCTGTAGAGGTAAAATTAAGAACCATGATACGGCTAATGCCCTCTACTAAGATCCGTACAATACCGCCAGGAAGGCGTAACATTTGTTTAATTTTTACCAGGGTACCCACCCTTCCCACTTCGTGGATGGTAGGGTTTTCTATATCATCATCCTTTTGAGCCACCACTGCTAAAATGCGGTCGTGTTCCATAGCTGCTTCTACAGCACGGATGGACTTTTCTCTTCCAATGTCTAGGTGAATGACGAGATCAGGATAAACCACCATACCACGTAGGGGTACTGTTGGAATTCCTTGTTCTAATACGTTCATACATCCTCCTTATATATATAAAAGGCACTCATCCCTCTTGAAATGAGTGCCTTTGAAAGTATCAATAGACTAGTGTCTTACTCATTTTTGAGTATTGGTTCGCCTGTGCCTGTAACAGATTCACGGGTAATAATACAAGTTTTTACCGATTGATCGGATGGCACTTCATACATTACATTTTTCATTACCTTTTCAATAATGGCACGCAAACCACGGGCACCAGTTTTACGTTGTAGAGCCAGATCGGCAATTGTTTCCAATGCTTCTTGTTGGAATTCGAGCTTTACACCATCCATTTCAAGGAGCTTTTTGTATTGCTTGGTCAAAGCATTTTTAGGTTGTGTGAGGATTTGAATCAAAGCATCTCGATCCAAGAGTTCTAAGCTTACCATGACTGGTAAACGTCCAATAAACTCTGGAATGAGGCCAAATTTAAGCAAATCTTCTGGTTCCACCTCTCTAAGGATAGCAGAAATATCCTTTTCATCGGACCGTTCGATGTCTGCACCAAAGCCCAGCGTCTTCTTGGTAGTCCGTTTAGTGATGACCTTGTCCATACCATCAAAGGCGCCACCACAAATAAAGAGAATGTTAGTCGTATCGATTTGAATCATCTCTTGATTAGGATGTTTCCGCCCCCCTTGCGGTGGCACAGAGGCAACCGTTCCTTCTAGAATTTTTAGAAGAGCCTGTTGTACCCCTTCGCCGGATACATCGCGGGTGATAGATACATTTTCAGACTTCTTAGCGATTTTATCAATCTCATCGACGTAGATGATACCCCGTTCAGCCCGAGACACATCACCATCAGCGGCCTGAATTAGCTTGAGGAGAATGTTTTCCACATCTTCCCCCACATAACCAGCCTCTGTCAAGCTGGTCGCATCAGCGATGGCAAAAGGTACCTGCATAATCTTAGCGAGGGTTTGAGCCAAGAGTGTCTTACCAGACCCTGTAGGGCCAATGAATAGCACATTGGATTTTTGTATTTCCACGCCATCATCGCCCACTTCTGTTTGTAAGCGCTTGTAATGATTATAGACGGCTACGGCCAAGGATTTCTTAGCCTCATCCTGACCAATGACATACTCATCTAGATGGGCTTTAATTTCCTTGGGGGTTGGTACATCTTTTAATTCTTCGGCCAGATCATCCGCTTCCGGTTCTAATTCATCAGCTAAGATGCCTTCGCAAACCTCTACGCATTCGTCGCAGATATAAACATTAGGGCCGGCGATGAGCTTCTTAACTTCATCCTCACTGCGGCCGCAGAAAGAACAACGTTTTGTCTTATTGTTATCAGAACTCACGTCTTACCTCCCCTATTTTTTCATCCCCAAAGGACGTTCTAAAATTTGGTCGATCAAACCATAATCAAGAGCATCCTGAGCGCTCATGAAATTGTCCCGATCCGTATCGCGAGCCACCACGTCTATGTCTTGTCCAGACCGCTCAGCCAAGATAGCATTCAATTCTTCACGCATTCGCAAGATCTCGCGAGCGTGGATTTCAATTTCAGAAGCTTGCCCTTGAACCCCGCCCAATGGTTGGTGGATCATCACCCGTGCATGAGGCAAGGCATAGCGCTTACCCTTGGCACCAGCCGTAAGAAGAACGGCCCCCATAGAGGCGGCAGAGCCCACACAAATAGTTGATACATCGGGTTTGATGTATTGCATGGTATCAAAGATAGCCATCCCTGCTGTCACAACGCCACCAGGGCTATTAATATAAAGGTGAATATCCTTATCTGGATCTTCTGCCTCTAGAAAGAGCAATTGCGCAATGACACCATTAGCAACAGTGTCATCAATAGGCCCGCCCAAAAAGACAATGCGGTCTTTGAGCAAGCGGGAATAAATATCATAAGAACGCTCACCGCGTTCTGTTTGTTCAACTACCATAGGTAGGTACATAATTTCACCATACCCGTGCCAGTCGACAGATTGTTCAAAGTAGCAAAAGGGAGAAAGCCAGAAAATCTGACTTTCTCTACACCTTACTTGCTTATGTAATTAGGAGGTAGCGCTAATTATTTAGCAGCTTCAGCCCCTTTAGCATTGTCTACGATGAAACGAGCTGCTTTTTTGCGAGCTACAGAGCCTGCCAACATGGATACACGGCCTTCTTTAGCAATAATATCCCAAACTTCTTGTGGGTTAGCACCAAAGTTTTGCGCCATCATGAAGATTTCGCGGTTCATATCGTCTGGTGTAACTTCAATTTTTTCTTCTACTGCAATAGCATCGAGAACGAGGTCAGTGCGTACGTTTTCAGCAGCGGTTTCCTTGTACTCTTCACGCAATTCTTCTACAGTTTTATTGGAGAATTTGAGGTAATCTTCCAATTTAAGGCCACGGCCTTCCATAGACATAGCCAATTCTTGAATCATTTGTTCAACGCGATCTGCGACCATCACTTCAGGGATATCAACTTCTGAATTTTCAACAGCTGTTTTGATCAATTCACCATTATATGCGTCAACAGCACGGCGTTCAGCATCTTCTTCCATTTTCTTGCGAAGGTCTGCTTTAAGTTCTTCAATTGTTTCATAGGAAGAATTAGCTTTTGCGAATTCATCGTTCAATTCAGGCAATTGTTTACGTTTAATGTCGTGAATGTGTGTAGCGAATTCTGCTTCTTTACCAGCCAAATCAGCTACAAAGTAGTCTTCAGGGAAAGTAACTTTTACAGTTACATCATCACCAGCTTTGGCGCCAACGAGTTGATCTTCAAAACCAGGAATAAAGTTGCCAGAACCGATTTGTAATGGGTAGGATTTACCTTCACCGCCATCGAAAGCTTTGCCATCAACAGTACCTTTAAAGTCGATAACTGCGAAATCGCCTTGTTCCACCTTGGCATCCTTGTCTGCTACAACCATTTCCGCTTGTTGTTCAGCGATGTTTTTCAATTGATCTTGAATTTGTTCGTCAGTTACCTTAGCTTCTTCTTTTTTAGCGTCCAAGCCTTTGTAGTCACCCAATTTAACATCAGGGCGTTTTGTTACAGTTGCTTTGAAGATGAGGTCTTTACCTTCTTCAAATTGTACTTGTTCGATTTCAGGTTGGGACACAGGAACGATTTTATTTTCTTGCAAAGCAGCTGTGTAGTTTTGATTAACGAGGAAATCGTAAGCTTCATTCAAAACAGCTTCTTTACCATAGTTCATTTCGATGACATTGCGTGGTGCTTTACCTTTACGGAAGCCAGGAACGTTCACTTGAGAAGCAATGCGTTTTACCGCTGCTTTAATACCAGCCGCAACATCAGCAGCAGGTACTTCGATAGTTAATTCTACAACGTGTTGGTCAACGTTTTTAAGAGTTGCTTTCATTTAAAATATGTCCTCCATAGATAGGGCTTAGAGCCCAACTTTCTGTAGTATATTATGCACTACTCATAATACCATACATCCTTCATTAGTGCAAACCGCCCAAAGCCTTGAAAGACGCATAAAAAGAGGGCCTCCTAGGACCCTCTTCTTTCCTCTGCAAGATGATAGATGATTACCATTCTTAACTAGTTTCAAAATTTCTAGAACTAGTCGTTTTCCTTAGCAATCAATTCGATAACATCGCGACGAGCAATTTCACCGATCAAGTGGTTCTTTGCATCCACTACAGGAACTGTCTTCAAATGTTTGTCCAACATCACTGCAACCACTTCTTCTACGTCTTCATCAGCTTTAGCAGTAATAACCTCTTCTGTCATTAATTCTGCCACAGAGGAGGCCAATAATTTAGTAAATTGTTCATTATATTCGCCAATGCCATTGTAATAAATGGAAGCACCCAAGACATTTACATAATGAGGTACATGAGGGCGAATTTTTTTGTAGAGCAAATCCCCTTCCGTAATAATACCCAACAATGTATTTTCTGGATCTACAACAGATACGGCAGAAATATTATGGC
>URSE01000020.1 GCA_900550455.1 uncultured Veillonella sp.
TAGCTAGCATCCCCCTGGCTTTTTTATGGATAGAAGCATGTGATAGGGTTATTTTTTTATGAAACGAGGGGATTGGCGGTAGTCCTGACCACCTAATCTAGCTTCTTCATAGAGAAAACAGAAGCTTTGTAGGTCGCTAGCAAGGGCATCTAGGCGGAGAGATTCTTTGGTGAAAGAGTCTGCCTCTTTGTAGAAGGGAGCCCATTTGTTGATTAGGGGAAGTGAGCGTTTGTATTGGCTGAGCCAAGATCGCCCATTGGGGTCAAAGGCGAGGATGCGACCATAGCATGGCCCCTTATTTTGGGCTTCTACAATCAGGTCTTTGCTGATTCCAAGGAGGCTATAGGTGGCCATGCGATCTAGACGGGCATAGGTGTAGCGCTTGCTCTTGATGATCTCTCGTCCTTCTTGCCAACTAGGGGCTTGGGCCCCTTGTATCCACTTATCTTCTAGCCCTTCTGTAAAATCTTGGAGCCTCTTTAATTCTTCTGGGCGCAAGCGACGAGCTTGGGCTAGTACCATGTCTTGGTAACGGTCAGGATTGAGAGAAGCACCTTTGACTAGAGACTCTTCTAGCAGATTGAACACCTTGTTGGTAAAGTAAGGCCTTAGGTTAGCGGCCCCGTTTTCATAGATGGCCTCTCTGAGCGCTGTTCCAGAGGGAAGGTGACTACCTAGTTCGCTAGTATGATGGTCGCTGTGACGCTCGACAGGGAGTATATCCATAGTGGGGGCATAGTTTTGGATGGCCTTGATATATTCGAGTCCTAAAAGGGCATTAGGGCTGGCTAGGATGGACTGGGCCTCAGGAAGGCTTTCGCCTATGGCCTGGCGGAGGGCGGTCCCATAGGCTTGACCCTCTTTGAGTAACTGGCGGCAAGAGGCTTGGACTTGGTCTTGGCTTGCTATAGAAGCGACCTTTTGCAGGAGCTCCTTATCAGCTACTTCCGAACCGAAAGAAAGGGCCTGAACCCCCAAAGCCTCTAGGAGACGGACCCCCCCTCCGGCGAAGAGTTGGGCGTGGGCCGTGGCGAAGAGGGTGGGCAATTCTATGACTAGATTGGCGCCTCCTTGGACGGCCATGGTTGCTCGATCAAACTTGGAGAGGAGGGCCGGACCGCCTCGTTGGACGAAGGCCCCTGACATGACAACGATACAGATAGCATCAGGATAGGTTTTTTTGATAACCTCTAAATGGTGGGCGTGTCCCTGGTGGAAGGGGTTGTATTCAGCTATGATACCGATGGTTTTCATGGGACCTCCTCATGGCTTATTTTTATGACTTCTTTCATTATAACTTATGTAGAATTTTTTTAACTAGAATGCTATAATGAACTGTAAAATTTTACATTACAAACGAGGTGAACAGGTGAAAGTTAAAATTAAACGCATCATCATTGCTTGTTTGCTCGGCATCATTGTACTCATTGGTATCTCCGTAGCTATGAGCCGCAACTCGGCCTTAGATACCATTAGCTATGGACACCAGGTTATCCAAGCAGGTCATTCTGAGATCAACATAGCCCTTCCATTTGAAATAGGGGGGCCACAACAGTTAGAATCTGATAATGGCTATGTAGTGGATACGTATCAGGCACCAACGCAACATATTATCATCGATATCGAGGCATGGCAACCTGGTAGAAACCCAACCCTGCCTACGGTAGAGGCGAATGTCAAAGAGTTGACCCATCGCTTTGAACTCAACGGGGTGACGGACCTTGTGACCAAGGATGTGCAATTAGAAGGTGCTAGTGCAGTTCGCATGGAAGGTACCTATCGTAGCCGTGGCCTAACATATCGTTTCTACCAATACGCCTTTGAAAGCAATGGCGTTTTGTGGAATATACTCTATCAGTATCCTGTTGATGATACGATAGGGGCTGACATTGTTCAGCAAATTCAAAATCATATTCAAGTGATTCCTAAGAAAGAGGGCTAATAATGAAAGTATTAGTAGTAAACTGCGGTTCTTCTTCCTTGAAGTACCAATTGATTGACATGTCTAATGAAAGCGTGTTGGCACAAGGTTTGGTAGAACGCATTGGTTCTAATGTAGATGCTATCTTCACTCACAAACGTCCAAACGCTGAGAAGTACACCATTTCTCAACCTATGGAAAACCACAAAGTGGCCCTTACACTTGTACTCAACATCCTCGCTGACCCTGAATACGGCGTGGTTAAATCTATGGATGAAATTGCTGCTGTAGGTCACCGTGTATTGCATGGTGGTATGAAATTTGCAAAATCCGTTGTTATCGATGAAGCTGTAATCGAAGCTATCAAAGAATGCATTCCATTGGGCCCACTCCACAACCCAGCTAATTTGCAAGGTATCGAAGCATGCCAAGCTATCATGCCAAATACACCTCAAGTAGCTGTATTTGATACAGCCTTCCACCAAACAATGCCTGCTGAAAATTATGTATACGCATTGCCTTACGAAATGTACGAAAAACATGGCATCCGTAAATATGGCTTCCATGGTACATCCCATCGTTATGTTGCTCGTCGCGTAGCTGAAATCATGGGTAAGAAACCTGAAGATGTTAATGTTATCATCTGTCACTTGGGCAATGGCTCCTCTATGTCCGCTGTAAAAGCTGGTAAATGCTTCGATACTTCCATGGGCTTCACACCACTCGCTGGCGTTCCAATGGGCACTCGCTGTGGCGATATCGATCCTGCCATCGTTATTTACTTGCAAGATAAACTCGGTATGTCCCCAGCAGAAGTAGATACATTGATGAATAAAAAGTCTGGTGTATTGGGCATTTCTGGTGTTTCCAATGACTTCCGTTTGCTTGAAGAAGCAGCTGAAGAAGGTAACGAACGCGCTCAATTGGCTCTCGATATGTTCCACACAAAAGTTCGTGCCACTATCGGTGCTTACGCTGCTGAGTTAGGTCATGTAGATGCTATTGCATTCACAGCAGGTATCGGCGAAAACGGCATTGATAACCGTGCTGCTATCTGCCAAGGCCTTGAAGTGATCGGGGCTGAATTCGACGCTGAACTCAATAAGGTTCGTGGTGAAGAACGCGAATTCTCCAAACCAGGCTCTAAGGTTAAATTGTTCGTTGTTCCAACAAATGAAGAGTTGACTATCGCTCGCGACACTGTTGAATTGACAAAATAGTTTAACTCCATAAAAGACACTCTTCGGAGTGTCTTTTTGTTTATAACTATTTCACTAATAGGAAAGTCGCTAGTCATGATAATCCCTTTTGGCTATAATGGGGCTAAATGGAGATGGTGGAAGTGAAATAGTTTTGAATCTTATTGGATAAAAAGGAGATTAGCTATGAGTGGCCTCTATTTGGCATCTAATTCCCCGCGTCGTCATGAGCTCTTAGACCAGGTTGGGATGATTCATAGTATCGTGGCCTCTACCTATGAGGAAGCTAATGATATTTCCCAGATGAGCGTGGCAGACTTAGTTGAGTCACAGGCTTTGGGAAAGGCTCGCTGTGCTGTAGGCGTACCCCAGGATGGCATCATTATTGGGGCGGATACCATCGTGGTTAAGGATGGAGAAATCTTGGGTAAACCTAGTTCTCAAGAAGAAGCCAAGGCCATGCTTCGCTCTTTGTCTGGGCGACAACATGCTGTTTTGACCGGTGTAGCGATTAAGCGAGGACCTAAGGAAGTAGTCTTTCATGTAACTACTAGAGTTATCTTTCGCCGGCTTATGGAGGAGGAAATTCAAGGCTATGTGGCCTCTGGAGAACCTTTGGATAAGGCTGGGGCCTATGGTATTCAAGGCATAGGTGCCCTCTGGGTGGAAGGTATTGAAGGGTCTTACACTAATGTGGTAGGCCTGCCAGTAGAAAGAGTTTACGAAGAATTAAAAAAGTTTTTGTCTGATTAGTTTCTGATTAGTGGGCTTGCGGTATGCGGATTCGTCTGCATACCGCTTTTTTTAGTAAAAACTTGTTCTTATGGAGGATATAGCTATGGAAAAAGCCATATTAGACTATACAAGAAAAGTAGCGGGACCGGTCTTAGTTAAGGACATGCAGCTAGGTGATCGTCCTCGAGAGAAGTTCCTATCCTGTGGTGGACAGGCCCTAGGTGAAGAAGAACTTCTAGCTATCTTGTTGCGAACTGGTATTAAGGGTCAATCAGCCCTAGCTTTGGGACGGCAAATCTTATCTGCCTGTGGAGGACTCAAGGGTCTTAATAAGTGGACTTGGCAAGATTTAATGCAGGTACGTGGGGTGGGAGAAGATAAGGCGGTTACCATCTGTGCAGCCATAGAGCTAGGCCGTCGTCTTAGCCAGGCTAAGGCTAGAGAAGTCCATGTAGATTTTAGCCGGTCAGAGGCAGTCGGAACGTATATGATGGAGCGACTCCGCCATGAATGGGAAGAGGTGGTAGCACTAGTCCTCCTAAACGCTCATAATGAATTGATTGGTGTGGAGACCATCAGTCGAGGAGGATTAACTACCAGTTTGGTGGAACAGAGAACCGTTTTCCGCCAAGCCATTCGCCATAATGCGGCAGCTATTATCTTAGTTCATAATCATCCTTCTGGAGTTATTGATCCTAGCCAGAAGGATATTGATATTACCCATCTCTATCAGAAGGCAGGTATATTGATGGGAATCCCCCTCCTTGACCATATCATCATAGGTGATGGCAGCTACTTCAGCTTGGCCGAAGGAGGCTATCTGTCATAAGAAATCTATTGGTTAGTTATGAAGAAAAAGAGGGATCTATGAATAGAGGCTAGCCCTTAAAAAAAGGGGGGAAATATGCTATTATAAAATGATGAAATTATAAAGGAGAACTGTGTAAATGAGTTCAATTATTTCCTCCTTTGGGAGAAATGTTTGTATAGATATGGGGACGGTAAATAGCCGTGTCTTAGTGGCTGGTAGATCGGTCATTACAGAGCCTTCAGTGGTAGCTACGGACCCTAAGCGAGAGGGGATTGTAGCCTTGGGCCAAGAGGCGGAAAACCTCATCCGTAGGACCCCTGATGAATTGGGTGAGCTCTGGCCCTTGCGCGAGGGTTTTATTGTTGATTATCGAGTGACTCATACCCTGTTGACCTACTTGATGCATAAGGCGTCTCGATCTGTTCGTCGGTCACGGGTTTTTATCGGTGTTCCTTATGGCATGACTGATGTGGAAATTCGTGCTTTAATGGATGCGGTTATCCAAGCAGGTGCTCGTGAAACCTACTTAGTAGATATGCCTGTAGCAGCAGCTTTAGGCTGTGATATGCCCATCTTTGATGCGGTGGGTAACATGGTGGTTGATATTGGAGGGGGAACGACAGATATCGCCGTTATGTCTTTGGGTGGCGTGGTGGCCGCTCGTACAGTGCCTATCGGTGGCAACGATTGGAATGGAGCCATCTTTCAGTACTTGAAACAAATCTTTTCCTGTTTGGTCTCAGACATTACGGTAGAGAAGATGAAGTGCCAAAAGGGGACGGCTATAGCTCCTATGGATGCCCATGACGATGAAGAGTTCTCATTCGTGGGCCGGGATACGACCACAGGCCTAGTGGTAACCCCTTCCATCCATCAATCGGAATTGTATTCAATCTTACAAAAACCTTTGCAAAGGTTAATAGCAGAGATTAAAAATGTCATGCGACAAACACCGCCTGAACTCTTGTCAGATATTATGGAAAGAGGCATCGTTCTTACTGGTGGGGCTTCTCAATTACAAGGATTAGCTGAGCGCCTTTCAAAAGAATTGACCGTTCCTGTGCAGGTGGCGGAAGATCCTGAGAATTGTGTCATTAAAGGCCTAGCTTTAGCCGCTAAGAACCAAGGCCGTATGAACCGCTTTATCGTAGCATCCAGAAATAGAAAGGGGAGAAATTAATGCTTACATCGGACCGCAAGTTGGTCATCGTAGTCATTATTATGTCCATACTTCTCGCTATCTTAGGCTATGCTTGGAAGCAGCGGACTAATATTCCCTTTGTTACGGTTCCCTTAGAACGGGTGACGACGCCTTTCTTTTATGGTGCTTCTGATGGGATCGGCCATGGTAAAACGGGGATTGCAATCATTGATGCAATCTTATTTGGTATGGATACCAATGACCAAATGGAGGCAGAGATTGCTGCCCTCAAGCAACAAAATCTCAATGCGGATGAAGTTTTGGCTGAGAATGTCCGTCTCCGCCAAATGTTAGGCTATCAGCAAAATGCCAAGCAATTCGTCATGCAGCCAGCACGGGTAGTTCTCAAGGATTACGGAACCTGGTCTAATACCTTTATCATCGATAAGGGTGCTAATGATGGTATCGCTGTAAATATGGCTGTCGTAGTACCAGCTGGCGTTGTAGGGGTGGTAACGGATGTTTATGCCGACTCAGCCCGTGTACAGACCATTGTAGATCCACGATCTGCTATTGGCGTTATAGTACAGCGGCCTGAATCGCGTGTTGCCTCTGTACTCAAGGGAAATGGCGTCAACCCATCTGAGCCAACTATGGTCAATGTGGCTAAGGAAGGGGATGTCTTGGTTGGGGATACCCTCATTACTTCTGGCTATGGTGGGGTCTTCCCTAAAGGGCTCTTGGTTGGCCATGTAACAGGCCTTACTAATGATTCGGAAGGGTTCGTTAAGAATGCCTCTGTAGAGACTACTGTAGACTTCCGTAAGGTAGAAGACGTCTTCGTTATCATTCGGTCTACAGCAGGACAAGCGGATAAACCTAAAGTCGAGCCTAAATTGGTGCCACAAACCAATCGGGACCAAGTAGAAGGGGCGAAAGGTGCAGTTAGCCAATGAGATCAATTGCTTACCTATTAATCGGTCTTATGACCTTAGTCTTGCAGGGAACCTTGGTGCCGGCTCTTGTGCCTGGACCTTGGCTGCCCAATCTAATCCTCGTGTGGATTATCCTCCTAGCCGCTTTGCGATCTCGGCGGGTGGCCCTATGGACGGCTATCATTGGGGGGATCCTTCACGATACGGTGATTTCCAACTTTTTTGGCCTTCATCTATTTCCTTATGTGATTGTAGCTTATGCCCTCTCTTCCTGGGCACCTCGTATGTATCAAGAACAATGGTATCTATCCTCCGTGACGGTGGCCCTAGGGACTCTCTTGGACGGCCTCTTGCGAATGGGTCTCTTATGGACTATGGATACGCATTTTGCTTGTATTCCTTATTTTATGAACTTTACCCTTCCTGAAATCATTGCCAATGCCATCATTGCTATCGGTGTTCATTGGATTCTTTGGCGTTTTGCTCCAAAAGTGGAATATCGTTGGTAGCAGAAAGGAGCTTGTCCGATGCTTTCCATGCTGAAAGGCCTTTATAAAAAGAATAAAAAGGATCGCTTTGACAGCTTCTTCTATGTTGTAGCAGGTATTTTTGTGGTCTTGGGCCTCCGGGTCTTTTACCTTCAGGTCTTGGATGGCGAATACTATCGCCAACAGGCGGAAGGCAATCGGATCCGTATTGTTAACATGACAGCTACTCGTGGTGTTATGTATGACCGTAATGGGGATATCGTCGTTTCCTCTCGTCCTTCCTATGTAGTCTCCATCATGCCTACAGGTAAGCCCTTAGAAGAAGGCGAACTAAAGCAATTAGCGGGCTATCTTAAGATGGATGTAGGGAGTATTCAAAAGAAAATTAACGACCATAAGGATGGCTATGAACCAATCCGCTTGGCCAATGATGTTCCTATGGATACGGTGACTATCATCGAAGAACATAGTCATGAATTGCCAGGCGTTTCTATCGATGTAGAGCCGATTCGCTACTATCCATATAATGATACAGCCTCTCAATTGTTGGGCTATGTAGGGGAAGTGTCTGAAGAAGAATTGGCGGATATAAAAAAAGAAGACCCTAATACGCAAATTGGGCCTGGTACCATCTTGGGACGAGCCGGTCTTGAAAAGATGTATGATGATGTCCTTCGCGGTGTCGATGGAGGTAAGCAGCTAGAGGTTGATGCGGCTGGTCGCCCTGTGGCGGAAGTAGGCCGTAAAAACACGGTACCAGGTCGATCTATCCATCTTACTATCGATGTAAAATTGCAGAAGGCTGCAGAGGATGCGGTGAAACAACAATTGGATTCTCTCCATGCTAGTGGAATACCCGCCACTGGAGCTGCCTTGGTAGCTATGGACCCCAATACAGGTGCTATCTTAGCTATGGTATCTGAACCAGGCTTTAACCCCAATTGGTTCGCCAAAGGGATTACTGCTAAGCAGTGGACCCAATTGAATGAGGACAAGCGTCATCCTTTCGAAAATCGGGCCATTGCTGGTGAATATCCACCAGGATCTCCTTTTAAAATTATTACAGGGACGGCAGCCTTGGACTTAAAGAAGGTAAGTCCAGAAGAACAAATATTTGACTCTGGCCGCCATTGGTTAATCGATAAGCGCAATGCAGAAGGAGAAGCCTTAGGATGGTTGGACTTTAATAAGGCCCTAGCTAAGTCTGATAACGTTTACTTCTATGAAATGGGTAATCGTTTGGGGATTGAAAATATTGATACCTATGCCAAGTACTTTGGCCTAGGGCAAAAGACGGGTATAAAGTTGAATGGTGAAGCGGCTGGTAATATAGCTAGTCCTGAATATAAGCGGCAGGTCTTTGATCAAGATTGGTACCTAGGGGAAACCTTTGACGCTGCTATCGGTCAGTCCTTCCACTTGGTGACACCGCTTCAAATGGCTATGGTCATGGCACAGGTGGCCAATGGGGGCATTCGCTATGAACCCTATGTAGTAGCTCGTGAAGATAATGCTGATGGGACACCTGCGGAAGTCTTTGGCCCTAAGAAAATAGGTGTTCTGCCGGTAGCTAAGAACATTATGGATATCGTCCGCAACGGCTTGCGGGACGTAACTGCTGAAGGCGGTACAGCAGGGGAACTCTTTAAGGGGTTTTCCATTCCTATAGCCGGCAAGACCGGAACCGCAGAAAATGCTCACGGCAAGGACCATGGTTGGTTTGTGTCCTATGCACCTTATGACAAGCCACGCATTGTGGTAGTTGCTATTGTTGAGCAAGGTGGTTTTGGAGCCGGATCTGCAGGTCCAATCGTACGGTCTGTACTAGAAGCTTACTTTGGCTTGAGTAAGCCTAAGGATGTTGCCAATGGGGCTAATAATGACTCTACGGCTAATAAAGAATCCTCTAAGAAGTCATCTAAAAAGACTTCTGATAGGGGCAATGGTGAAGAAAATCTATCCTATAGCGGCCATTAATAGGCCGCTATAGAGCTTTTATAAAGGAGTTTTATGGGGACTATAGTAACGATTCTATCCGGTAAGGGTGGGGTAGGAAAAACAACCATTACCGCCTTAGTGGGAGCGGCTTTGGCCAAACAGGGCCATAAGGTGTTAATCACTGATGCGGATATGGGGATGCGAGACCTTGACTTAGTTATCGGCCGAGAAAACGATATCCTTTACAATGTAGTAGATGTACAAAGAGATAAGGAAAACCTAGAACATGCCCTGGTATCCGTATCCTCCAATCTAGATTTTTTGGCTGCTAGCCAGGAAGAGTCTTGGCAGGATGTCAAGCGTAAAAAGTATGCCAAGCTCATGAGAAAACTAGCTAAGACCTATGACTATATCTTGATTGATGGACCAGCAGGCTTGGGACGAGGCGTAGACACATTGGTAGAATTGGCAGATCGGGTTGTAGTTGTCACCCAACCTAAATGGGTCGCTCTACGTAACGCAGGTCGCCTCTTCCAACTTCTACGAGATCAACGTAAATTTGATGCGGTGGTGGTTTTTAATGAAATGAGGGCAGACCTAGGCCAGGACTTTAGTATCTCTGCTATGACCTACCAGGTGGGTGCCGAGTATGTAGGGGCGATTTTGCCTCATTCCGAAGCCTTGGCTAAGGCTTCTCAAGAGGGCCTTTTACCTCTCTTCTATGATGTGCGTGTTAGCGGTCAATTGGAGCCGCTAGTGACCTTTGTGGCCACGGGACAAGCGGGGGACGAGATGGAAATGGACCAGGCTTTCCATGATAGATTTGGTCCATCTAAAGGCTTGTGGTCCCGTATAAAAAGGGCCTTTTCTAAGTAGGTAAAGAAAGGAGATTCTTATGTGGCAACGCATTTGGCGCGGTTGGGACTGGACTATTGTCATCTGTACTCTCTTACTAGTGGCCATAGGTATATCGGTGATCGGATCCGCCACGCATGTGAATCAGACGGGCATTACCGCCCAATCTATGGTTCTTCGCCAGTTCCTATTCTTCCTTATCAATGCGGTTTTGGTAGTTCTCATGTCTACCTTTGATTACCGACGCTTAAAAGACTACTCCAAGTGGATTTATGGGATTACCATCCTCCTCTTAGTAGCCGTTATGGCTGTAGGGACATCTGCCTTGGGGGCACAACGGTGGATTCAATTGGGACCAATTACCCTGCAACCGTCAGAATTTACCAAGTTCCTTATGATCGTCTGTATGGCTAAGATGATGGAGGGGAAGATTGGCAAACTGAATTCCTTTAGGGAGGTATTGCCTACCTTTATTTATATTTTGGTACCTACGGCTCTAGTCTTTTTGCAACCTGACTTGGGAACCTCCTTGGTCTATATGGCCATCTATATGGGCCTCCTCTATATAGCTGGAATTCGCATGAAATTGGTCCGCATCGTGTTGGGGCTTGGTCTTGTCTTGGCACCATTTGGCTGGTTCGCCCTCAAGGAATACCAAAAACAACGGATTTTGGTATTCTTGAATCCAAATATAGATCCATATGGGTCAGGTTACCATATTATCCAATCTAAAATTGCGATTGGTTCAGGTCTCCTCTTTGGTAAGGGCCTCTTCCAAGGGACTCAGTCCCAACTTAACTTTCTACCGGAAAATCATACGGACTTTATCTTCTCTGTAATAGGGGAGGAGTTAGGCTTTGTCGGTTGCATGGTGGTCCTTTTCCTTATGTTTATGCTTATTTATCGAGCTATTCGAATAGCATATACAGCACGTGATAACTTTGGCATGCTCTTGGCAGCAGGGATAGCAACTTATTTTACATTCCAAATCATGGTTAACGTGGGGATGACCACAGGTATTATGCCAGTAACGGGGATTCCTTTGCCTTTCATATCCTATGGGGTATCAGCCCTAACTACTAATATGTTGGCCGTAGGACTCTTACTCAATATATCTATGCAAAGGTCCAAATATATGTTTAATGACTAATAAAGTTACCTTATATGTTCAGTTTCTGAGGAGAAATTATGATTAAATTAGATACATCTTGGCTACAGCATGTACAAAAGCCAGCCCGTTATACAGGGGGTGAGCTTAATAGCGTAGTTAAGAATCACAAGGATGTGGACGTAACCATCGCCATGAGCCTACCTGACGTATACGAAGTGTCCATGAGTCACCTAGGTATTCGCATCCTTTATGGCCTAATCAATGAACGGGAAGATGCCTATGCGGAACGGGTTTTCGCCCCTTGGATCGACATGGAGGAGGAGATGCGCAAACGGCATATCCCTCTTTTCTCCCTAGAAACGCGAACTCCTATTAAGGATTTTGATATGTTGGGGGTATCCCTCCAGTATGAAATGTCTTATACCAATATCCTCAATATGTTGGATTTAGCAGGCATGCCTATTTGGGCCAAGGATCGAGATTTGGATATGCCTTTGGTAATTGCTGGCGGACCTTGTGCCTATAACGTAGAACCAATCGCTGAATTTTTAGACGTGGTGACCTTGGGTGAATCCGAGGAATGGTTCCATGAGTTTATCGATTGCTATAAGGCGGAAAAGAAAGCTGGTTTCCCAGGAGGCAAGGAGGGGCTCCTCCGCAAGTTGTCGCAAATTCCTGGGACCTATTGTCCAGCCCTTTATGATGTTTCTTATACGGAATCAGGGGACTTTGAAAAAATCATTCCTAGGTTTCCAGAAGTACCTTTGAAGATACAAAAGCGAATTGTTGAAGATGTAGAGTCAGTCTACTATCCAACTAAGCCAATTGTGCCCTTCATTGATATCGTTCATGACCGGGCTGTATTGGAACTCTTCCGTGGCTGTTCTCGGGGCTGCCGCTTCTGCCAAGCGGGTATGCTTTACCGGCCAGTCCGGGAGAAGACACCGGAACGCCTCTATGGTCTAGCCAAGGAAATCATCAAAAATACGGGTTATAATGAGATCTCGCTCATGTCTTTATCTTCTGCAGACTATTCTATGTTACCTGAACTAGTAGATATGTTGATGGGCGAATTCCAAGATAAGAAGGTGTCTGTATCTTTGCCATCCCTTCGTATCGATGCTTTTTGTATCGATATAGCTAAGCGGGTCCAACAGGTTCGCAAATCTGGTTTGACCTTTGCCCCTGAAGCAGGGACTCAACGGATGCGGGATGTCATCAATAAGGGCGTATCAGAAGAAGACCTTATGGCGGCTTGTACATCGGCTTTTAAGTCTGGATGGAATACGGTTAAGCTCTACTTTATGATGGGCCTCCCTACGGAAACGGATGAAGACCTTAAAGGCATTGCTGACTTGGCCTATAAGGTGTTGGATAAGCACCGAGAAATTACAGGCAAGCGCAATGGGTCTGTAACTGTATCGGTTTCCTTCTTCGTCCCTAAGTCTCATTCCCCTTACCAATGGTTCTCACAAGTTGATGTAGAAGAGATTCACCGCCGTCAACAGTATTTGAAATCACAAATTAATAACCGCAATATTTCTTACCACTATCACGATGGGTATACAGGTTATTTGGAAGCTGTTTTTGCACGGGGTGACCGCCGCTTGGCCAAGGTTATCGAACGGGCCTGGCAAAAGGGCTGTAAGTTCGATGGTTGGACAGAACACTTTAAGTATGATACTTGGCTCGAAGCTTTTGAGGAATGTGGCATTGATCCTAAGTATTACTCTTCCAAAGAACGGACCTATGAAGAAGCCTTGCCTTGGGATCATTTGGATTGCACCGTGTCCAAGGCTTACTTGAAACGGGAGTGGGATCGGGCCATGAAGGTAGAATTGACAGGTGACTGCCGTCGCGATGTATGCCGTGGCTGTAATGTGTGTCCTGAATTGAATACTTGGATTATTGATTATAAGGAGGGTGGCAAAGTTGAGAAAGTTACGTTTGGCCTTAAATAAGGGCGAAGAACTCCGCTTTTTATCCCATTTGGATTTCGCTAAGTGCGTAGAGCGTACCATCCGCCGTGCCAATATAGAAATGGCCTATTCAGAAGGGTTTAACCCCCACATGAAAATCTCCTTTTCCTCCGCCTTAGGCCTAGGAATTACGGCAAAGCCGGAATACCTAGACATGGATACTCTTGATCAAGGGTCCTTAGAAGATATCATAGACCGCTTTAACCAGGCGGCTCCACGCGGCCTAACAGCCCTAGATGGTAAGTTCTTAGAAGGACGGGTTAAAAAGATGATGGCTGTCTGTAATTATGCTATCTACCAGGTGACTGGTCCTGTCATCGTCGATGGCCAGGCCTTGGTAGAAGAGGACGGCACTATCCATGAAGAACTGATAGAGGGGGCTAAGGCAATCAATTGGACGGCAATTTTGCAGGATTTTAACGATAAAGAGCAGGTCCTCTATGAAAAGGTTACCCCTAAAAAGACCAAGACTATCGATGTAAAGCACTTCGTCAAGCAGCCTGTATCCGCTGAGATTCACGATAATGGTTTTGTGACACTAACCATGCATATAGGCATCTATCCGGAAGGAACCATTAAGCCGGGCGAGCTTTGGGCCTTTGGACGAGATTACTTCGGTTGGCCTCTGACGGATGCCTATGAGGTTCATCGACAAGATATTCTCATTCAAGAGGGGGATGACTTGATTTGTCCTCTTGATGTGGGACCATTGGATTAATGTCGTATCTAGGAGGCTGAGAATGGCGCAAATACTTGTAAACGTCATGGCTGAAGAAATTCGCATGGCCTTGGTTGATAGCCAGGGGCAAGTGGTGGATTATGTGCTGGAACGGCAAAACAAGAACCATACAGCTAACCATATCTATAAGGGGGTCATTCGTAATGTGTTACCAGGTATGAATGCCTGTTTTGTGGATATTGGGACCGGCCATAATGCGTATCTTAATATGGCTAAACCTAAACAGATGCAAATCTTACAGAAACTGCATGTAGGTCAATCGGTTATGGTGCAAGTGGTTAAGGAAGAAATGCTAGGTAAAGGTGCTAGGGTTACAGCTGATATTTCATTAGCAGGCCGGTGTACGGTTCTTATGCCCTTTTCTTCTACGGTCAATATTTCTAAAAAGATTACTGATTCCCAACAACGGGATCGCTTAGCGAAACTAGGGCAGGCCTACTTAGACCAAGGTTGTGGGTCCATTATGAGGACGGCTGCAGCTAAGGCTAGCGATGAAGATATAAAGGGTGATTTGGACTATTTGTGGCAAACCTGGCAGCATATATCCAAGCGCTATAAATTGGCTAAGCCTGGCACTGACCTCTATGCCGATGCGGACTTCTGGTTTCGCCTTGTGCGGGACTTTGCGGGCCGGTCGATTGATAGTATCAAGGTGGATGACCGGGAGGGGCAGGTCCGTTTACAAGATCTCTTGAGGCGGTCTTCTACGACACAGCACATTGAGGTGGAATATCATGACGGGCCAGAACCTATCTTTAAGTTTTATCATCTGGATGAACAGTTGGATTGTTTAATCAATACGGAAGTGGATTTGCCGTCTGGTGGATCCATCCGCATTGACCATACGGAGGCCCTCACCGTTTTTGATGTCAATTCTGCCCGTTACACGGGTCAATCCAGCCAGGTGGAAGATACGGCTCTAGCGGTTAACAAGGAAGCAGCCGTGGAAATCTGTCGACAATTGCGCCTTCGTGATATTGGAGGCATTATCGTCTGCGATTTTATCGATATGCGTAAAAAAGCGTCCCAAGAAGAACTCTTAGAAGTCCTTCGTCAGCAGGCCAAGAAGGACCGCATGAAGACTGTTGTATGTGGCATTACTCAATTGGGATTAGTGGAAATGACAAGAAAACGAGCACGCCAAGGACTCCAATCGGTAGTTTTTGATACCTGTCCACAATGTGGGGGGACGGGCTTCGTATTATCGGGTCAGTCGGTCTATATACAAATCCTGCGTCGCCTACGGGAACTTAAGGCGCAGGGTAGACTCCGGACGGATGTAGAAGTAACTATGAACCCTCAAGTTCTTCCTTATTTTACTAAGCAAGTGCTTAGCTCTTTAGAAGACCAGTTGGGTCGGAGTATTCAGGTGCAAGAGGATCCTACTATGAGCCCTGAAGGCTATTCCATACTCAGTCTTCATTCTTAAGAAAGTGATTAGTTCATGTCTTTACTAGAGATTTGTCTCATTGGTGCAGGCCTTGCTATGGATGCCTTCGGTGTCTCTGTCTATAAGGGTCTGATTATGAAAGAAGGGGAGGGGCTTAAGAAGTTTTTGCTGCCCCTTCTCTTTGGCCTTTTCCAATTTTTTATGCCTATTCTGGGATGGCTCATAGGTGGGCAATTTGCCTCCTATGTAGAAAGTTATGCCCCTTGGGTTATCTTTGTGGTCCTAGTTTGGTTAGGCATTAATACTATTCGCGGGGCGGGTAAGGCAGATGAGGATGCAGAAAATCAGTCCACCAGCTGGGGGAAATGTTAGTCTTGGCTCTGGCTACCTCTATTGATGCCATGGCCGTGGGCTTAGCCTTCGCTTTTATGAACCTAGATGTTGTCTATGCTGCCTCTTGGATTGGGCTTGTTACCTTTATCATAGCCTTAGTAGGCATGTACATGGGCCGCTTTATGGGATCCTTCGTCGAGAAACGGGCAGAAATGATTGGCGGTTTCATCTTGATTATATTAGGGATTAAGTTCCTCCTCACGGGCCTACTTCAATAGCTTGTAGCCCTATGTTCTTCGGAGGAGGTTATTTTTCTTCAGATAAAGGAACTGCCAAAAGAGAATGCGTCGTGTCAAGAATATAGCTTGACATGGCGCTATTTTTTAAGATATACTATCTGAGTATTAGTTCGGTTTTCTGAACTTTGCAGCCGCACGAAGAAGGTCTCAAAAGCCCTAGCTAGGGCAGGGCTACCATATTCGGCGAGTAACGAACAAGGAGGTGTAATCATGTACGCAATTATCAAAACTGGTGGTAAACAATATCGCGTTCAAGAAGGCGATCTTATCACTATCGAAAAATTGGAAGCAGCTGCTGACGAAACTGTAACATTCGACCAAGTGTTGACTGTTGTAAATGACGGTTCCGTTAAAGTTGGCACTCCACTTGTAAACGGTGCAAAAGTTACAGGTAAAGTGGTTGAACACGGTAAAGGCAAAAAAATCTTGGTATTCAAATACAAGGCTAAATCCAACTACCGTCGTCGTCAAGGCCACCGTCAACCATTCACAAAAGTTCGCATCGAATCCATTAATGCATAATGATTTCCATTGAAATTAATCGCAATCGGGCAGGTCAAATTGTGGGTTGCCATATTGATGGTCATGCAGGATATGATGATCATGGATATGATATTGTATGCGCTGCAGTATCAGTCTTATCTTGTACTGCGATTCTTGGACTTCAAGAACGAGCGGGTCAAGAAGGGGACTATAGCAATGCATCCGGTTCCTGTGAAATGGTCTTAAGGGGTTCTTTAACTCCAAGCGGACAGGATATTTTAGAGACTATGATTCTCGGCCTTGCTGAGGTGTCTCGCCAATATCCAGAGTTCGTACAAATCTCAGACAAATAGGAGGTGAAATTAATGTTCAATTTCGATTTGCAATTATTTGCGCATAAAAAAGGTGTATCTTCTACACGTAATGGTCGTGATTCCGAATCCAAACGCCTTGGCGTTAAATGCCATGACGGTTCCACTGTAAAAGCTGGCAACATCATCGTTCGCCAACGTGGTACTCACTTCCACCCTGGTACAAACGTAGGTATCGGTAAGGATGACACTTTGTTCGCACTCGTGCCAGGCAAAGTGGCATTCGAACGTGCTGGTCGCTATAACCGTAAAGT
>URSE01000021.1 GCA_900550455.1 uncultured Veillonella sp.
TTAATATTGTATGGATGGATAATAATTCAAGTAATTGCTTTAGAATAGGAGTTTATTATGGATTTCATCATGGATGCAGGTAGATTATTCATAAAGGGTGGTTTGGTTATGTACCCTTTATTGATTTGCTCTATCATTGCCATTGCAATTTTGATTGAACGGGTGCGTATGTATAATGCAGCCAGATCTAATATGGAAACATTGAAGGAAAGTGTATCTCAGCTAGTACCACAAGGTAAATGGGCAGAGCTTCGCCAAGTGTGCCAAGACGATGGTGGGGTGGCAGCAGAGTTGGTAGAAACAGCGGCTGCACAAAACCATGATATCGACAAACAAACCCAAGCTTTGCAAGGGGCTGCTGGTGCGATTGCAGCACGTTTGCGGGCTCACTTGAACTACTTGGAAACCATCGTTACCTTGGCCCCTCTGTTGGGCCTTTTGGGGACTGTAACCGGTATGATTGGGTCCTTCTCTGTTTTGTCCGTATCTAATGGTGAACCATTTGCCATCACCGGTGGTGTAGGGGAAGCCCTTGTGGCAACGGCAACAGGCCTTTGTGTAGCTATCATCGCCCTCGTTATTCACGCTTACCTCGTACAACGGGAAGATAATCTAGTATCACAAATGGAAGAAGTAGGTGCTGTGTATATGACCGCATTGGTAGGTGACAATAATGCAGCTTAGGAATTTACGGACTACTAATAAGCCTAAACTCATGATCATCCCTATGATCGATATCATCTTCTTCCTGCTTGTCTTCTTTATGATGAGCATGCTGTCCATGGTGGTTCAAAAATCCGTACCGGTTAATTTGCCGGCAGCCCAAACTGCTAAGGTGGATATTCAAAAGAAGGTGCCTATTACGGTTACTAGCGATGGATCCATTTACGTAAATGATAAGCGTATGGATATCAATGGCATGATTCAATACATGCAATTGGAACAGGCTAAAGGACAGGATATGACCGTTGTATTACGGGCTGATACAGCTGCTCAATACGGTCAATTCGTTAAGGTCTTGGATACGTTGAAGCAATTGAACATCACTAAGATTGCCATCGCTACTGAAAGCAAGTAAAGGAGGGTTTCTATGTCTAAGTGGAAATCGTCTTTTGGGGCTTCGATTATCATTAACGGTCTTCTCTTGGTTGGTGGGGCCCTTTATATCAATTATGCGGCTCCTGAACCAGATGCCAAGCCAGAACCGGTGGAAATAGAACTGGTAGCGGATGCACCATCTGGTGGGGCGCCACAAATTTCGGCTCCTAAGCAGGAAAAGGTGGATATTCCACCAGCTCCTACACCAGAGCAAATCCAACAGATTAAGAATGGGGTAGCTGTGGATGATGTATTACAACAACAGAATCCTAGCCCAACACCGAGCCCAACACCAACGCCAGGGGCTCCGGGAAATCCAAGCGCCAATCCTAGTCCAACGCCAGGACCTGGATTAAATCCTAGTCCAGATCCTGGACCAGGGCCTGAGCCTAAGGAAGATAAGTCCCGAGGTCCACGTGCTACTTACCGGGCAAAACCATCCTACCAATTTGCGGCAGGAGAAAAGGGGCCTTACTCAGCCCATGTGGATATTTCCATTGATGAAAATGGTAATGTATCCGGTGTTAGTCTTGATAGCTCCTCTGGAAATGCTAAGGCTGATGCGGCTATTGAAGCTGCTGCCTGGGAATGGACCTTCTTGCCAGCTTTGGATTCTGATGGGAACCCAAGGCCTACTTCTGTAGGTGTAACTATTACAGTTGAATAAGAGGTGCAATAGATTAGCGGTGTACTAATCCTTGCACATACGATAAGGACTAGTCTCATCTGAGGCTAGTCCTTATGCGTATAGATCTAATCCATTAGTTGCTAGCTAGAATCTACTAGTAATTGTTAGATAGAACTTAGTATACGTCTATTGCGTCTTTTATAGAATGTAATTGACACTCCTAGACCTTTCTGATAATATACATAGTGTTCCGAATACGCCGGAGTGGCGGAATGGCAGACGCACTTGACTCAAAATCAAGCGAGTAACATCGTGTGGGTTCAAGTCCCACCTCCGGCACCATATAAAGAGCCCAGTTCTTATGAACTGGGCTTTTTTCTATGTACTGTTTGATTAACGAAAAATTTTATTACATAGTATGTGTAGCTATTGTAGCAAGGGATTAAGAAAGGTCCATTTAGTTTTATGCCCTAAGGCAGTATAATAAAAAGGTAAGTAGATAAGGAGGACCTATGCATCTTGGTATCGACATGGTTGAAATCGCTCGCATAGAAAAGGCTCTAGCGGGGCCTGGTTTTCGGGACCGCGTCTATAGGCCGGCGGAGATTGAATATTGTGAGTCTAGAAAGAAAAATAAATTCCAGTCCTATGCAGGTATGTATGCTGCCAAGGAGGCATTTGTTAAGGCCTTAGGCACGGGCTTTCGCTACGGATCTTGGCAGGATATAGAAGTGGGCCATGATGATTTAGGCGCCCCTGTCTTATCCATTTCTGGTCCTTTCAAATCCTATATGGAGGGTAAGGGTCTAAGGCATATGTCTATTTCCATTACTCATACTGATTCCTTAGCCCTGTGCCAAGTTATTTTAGATTAGAGGTTTCTATGTATTCAAGTAAACCAGTTCCTGTACTCTATCCGGACCAAGCCCAATTCATTGATGGGCATTGTTCACAGTCTTTTTCTATCCCCTTAGACCTACTCATGGAAAATGCTGGACGGGGGATTGCCGATGTCTTGGTAGAAGACCAGGCTGAAGTGGTCCTTTTCGTTCTTGGCGTAGGTAACAATGGGGCAGATGGTCTCGTGGCGGCCCGCCATTTGTTAGAAAGGGGTATTCATCCTGTCCTCTATATATACGGCGACAGGGATAAGGCGTCTGACCTATTCAAAAAGCAGTGGGCCATAGTTGAGACTCTGGGGATAGACCAGGTTGAATCTCTAGACGGTCTTGATTGGACTCAGTATTCTCATGTGGTAGAAGGCCTCATTGGAACCGGTCTAAAGGGTAACCTGCGAGAACCTATGCGGGATATCCTCTATACTATGAACGCCTTCGCCAGGGCCCATGCCTGTGCTCTATGGGCTATTGACCTACCAGCTGGTCTCAATGCCTTACGTGGCCAAGTGGATGAAGCGACGCCTAATTATACGGGTACGATTACCTTTGGCGCCTCTAAGGTAGGCCAATGGCTCTATCCAGGCCGGACCCATTGTGGACAGGTAGAGGTCTTGCCTTTAGGCCTTCCTTGGGAGGGTATCCCAGGCCTTTATGAAGATGCCCCTAGGGCTTACCTCTTGGACCGTGAATTCATCGCGGGCCTCTTACAGGAGCGGTCTCCCTTGGCCCATAAGGGGGTTAATGGACACGTGGCCGTGTTAGGTGGCTCTAAGGATATGCCGGGAGCCCCTGCTTTGGCGGCCAATGCTGCAGTTTATAGCGGGGCTGGTAAGACCACTGTTATCACGGCCCATGTGGCCTTGGCTGGCCTTAGAAATAGTATTATTCCTGAGGTTATGACCGCCTCTTACCAGGATGATGCAGCCTACGATGCTATTGGAGAACGATTAAGTGATTTACTTGTGGATAAGGATGCCGTAGCCATAGGGCCAGGCCTAGGGAGGACCCAAGAGGCTAGCCGCATGGTACAGAATGCTATTAAGGGGGCTAAAAGCTCCTTGGTAGTCGATGCGGATGCCTTTTATGCGCAGGATTTAGAGGAACTTATCAATAGAGGTTACTTGGCTGGTGCCGTATGTACCCCTCACATTGGTGAATTAGCCCATATTACAGGACTTTCCACCAAACGAGTCTTGGATACTTATATGGATTTAGGCTTAGATCTAGCTAAGCGCTCTGGTGCTACCTGGGTAATCAAGGGGATTCCTTCTGTCGTGGCAACCCCTGATGGGGAGATTTTTATTAACCCCATTGGTAATCCAGGCATGGGGTCTGGCGGCATGGGGGATACCTTAAGTGGTATCATAGCTGCTTATATTGCACAAGGCTATCCATCCAAGCTAGCAGCCCTTATTGGTGTATACCTTCATAGTGCGGCCGCTGATAATTTGGCTAAGGATAAGGCCTGGGGCTATACTGCTTCTGATGTAGCTAGGGAAGTAGGCCACGTAGTTACAGATCTTCTAGCGGATCAAGATTTGCCATAGGGCATGGAAAGTGAAGGATGCTCATGCATATATATAAGAAATACCTTGCCCTAATACTTGTGGTTCTCATGGCTCTCTTAACCATGACGGGCTGTGGGGCCCAATCAGTGGGCCAAAAGGCCCAGACCCTAGGACAGACCATAGACCAGGCGACGAGCCAAGAAAACCAATACGGGAATAAGGAAGCTCAAGGCAAGCTATCCGTTAGGATGCTGGATATAGGCCAGGGTGATGCTATCCTCATCAAGGTGGGTGATGAGTACTCCATGATTGATACGGGAGATGTAGACCACCGGGAGGCTATTGTGGCCCAGCTTAAACAAGAAGGGGTGAGCCATCTCAAGCGGGTTATTATCACCCATCCTCACGCCGACCATATGGGTGGCTTTGTAGCTATCGCCAAGGCCATACCAGTAGACGAAATTTATGATGATGGCATTGTGGTACAAAACAGGGTCTTTAAAAACTATAGCCAGGTTATCAAGGACAAGGGAATCAAGCATACCGTTTTGCAACGAGGCGATAGTATAGACTTCGGTAACGGCGCGGTCTTTACCGTTTTGGCCCCATTCCCAGATAACACAAAGACCGATGCCCAAAAGTCTAAAGACCTCAATAACTACTCTATCGTGGGTAAGTTGACCTTTGGTAAGTTCTCCATGCTCTTTACGGGTGATATGGAGAAAGAGGAGGAGGCACAACTTATACAGGCTGATAACTCAAAACTCTTTTCGCGTATTCTCAAGGTAGCCCACCATGGGTCCAAGTACACGACTTCTTCTAAATTCATCCGGTCTGTTAAGCCAGAGGCAGCCTTTATCTCCTGTGGGCTAGGAAATTCCTATGGTCATCCTGGGCAGGAGACCCTAGACCGATTAAGCAAGGAAAATATACCAGTATATATTACGGATAGAAATGGCTGGATTCAGGTCGACACAGACGGCCAATCTTGGCAAATTTCAAAAGAAAAATAGAAAACTGTGGTATAATAGAGTGCTAGTTTGAGTAGGTGTAAAACTTTCATGATTCTTCATGTAAGTACTGTAGACTAGTAGTGACGTGTTTGAAAGTACAATAGACATACAGTTATAAAATGTTAGGAGTGAGAAGTTTTGCGTAAACTTTTTGGATTCTTGATGGCAGTCATGTGCCTGCTGCCTATCTTGACCTCTTCTGCTAACGCAGCAGAATTAGAAAACATTCGCTGGGTAACGCGTAATGATGCGCCTACGCCATACGTTCGTATGGTTATGGATTTAACGAACCCAGTTAAGGCCAAAGCAGCCATTTCAAAAGATGGCAAAACGACTACGGTAACCTTGGATAACACGCGAATTGGAAATGTAAACCGAACTATTTCTATGGACCAATCCATCGCTTCTAAAGCGCAGTTGGTTCAGCAAAATAGAAATACCAATGTAGTCATTTCCACACCAAAATCCATGGACGTTAAGGATGTTAAGGTGTTCTCCCTCAAGAAGGATACAGTTAATAAAAAGCCTTACCGCATTGTAGTGGACCTACAAAAGAAGGGCGTCGGCCCTAAAACGACATACTATGGTAAGAACCACGGTAGCCAATCCAACGCTGGTCCTACACCAGTTACATTGCCAACCAAGCCACAACCAATTGCTAAGCCATATGTAACTAATGGCGGTTTGAAGGGTAAAACAATAGTTCTCGACCCAGGTCATGGCGGTTCTGATCCTGGTGCCATCGGCGTGAATGGTCAAAAAGAAAAGAATATAACCTTGCCAATTGCTAAATATCTTAAGGCTGACCTTGAAAACATGGGGGCCAAGGTGGTTATGACTCGGACTACCGACGTAGACGTATACGGACCAAATGCATCCGGTGTAGATGAATTACAGGCCCGTGTTAACGTGGCTAACAACAATGGTGCTGATGTCTTTGTATCCATCCACATTAACTCCTTTGATAATCATTCTGTAGGCGGTATTGCAACCTACTATTATGCTAAGACAGGCTATGATGCTAAATTAGCTCAAAAGGTACAAGATCGTATTGCCTCGACACCTGGTTTTAATGGGGACCGTGGCATCCAACCTGGTAATTTGTATGTATTGCGTCATACTTCCATGCCTGCAATCCTTGTAGAATTGGGCTTCATTTCTAATCCAAGTGAAGAAGCAAATCTGACACAATCCTCTACCCAACAAGATTTTGCACAACGTATTGCTAATGGTATCGCATCTTACTTCGGTGCCTAATAGTATAGGGAGGAGCTTACTATGAAGACTCGTAACCGTATAGCAGCGCTTCTCTTATTGGGTCTTATGTCTATGGCGGCCTTCGGCTGTGATTCCCAAACGGGAACCAATACCAGTCCTGCCAAGACTGAGGCTAGCACAAGCGCACAAAAAACTGCCGATAAGGAAGCTAAATCGGAAAGCGCATCCATCGCCATTTATATTCCTAAATCCGATGCCTCTGGTGTCGTTCTTAAGACTGTAAAGGTGGATGCGGACCAAGCTCAAGACCCAGCGGCTTGGCTGCAAACAGCTATGGCCCAAGATCAAGGTCAAGAGTATCCTATCTTTAAGAAGGATATGAAGGTTAACTCCGTTAAGGTTGACGGTTCCACGGCGACTGTGGACGTAAATAATGCCTTCGTCAATACTAAGCGAGGGAACCTTACCATAGAACTTCAAATGGCAGTTATCGTTAATACACTTATAAAGAATGATGATTCTATCAAACAGGTTAAGTTTACTAATAATGGCAAGAAATTGTCCCTCATCGGTAGCTACGACCTATCTGAACCATTGACCTTTATGAAATCTATGGTTAAAAATAAATAAGCTAGCTAGTTAATTAATAAGGCTAGGGCCTCCTGATTCACTTGATTAGGGGGCTCTAGTTTTTTTATGTTTACTGACCCTATCCGTGCTATAATTTATCTGTATGTAAGTCCTAGTAAGAGGAGGTGTAGGTCCCGTGAAATTAGGTCAGGTAGGAGAATTTAATTGGATTCAATCCATTGCTAAGGAAGGCCTTGTAAAAGCAGACCGCGTAGCGGTCGGTATAGGGGATGACTGCGCTGTCCTCAAGGAAGCCCTAGGTAAAGACCAATTGGTTTCTACCGATACCATGGTAGAAGGCGTCCATTTCTCATGGGATTATATGAAAGGCTATGATGTAGGCTACCGTTTAGCAGCCGCTAACATTTCCGACATCGCCGCTATGGGTGGCAAGCCCCTCCATATGCTTGTATCCTTAGCTACCAATGGGGATGTTGATGTAGATCTTCTTAACGATATCTATAAGGGAATTATGGCCTGTGCCTCTCGCTTTGATGTCAACCTAGTTGGGGGTGATACTGTGTCTACCTCTGGTCCTATGGTTTTGACTGTTACTATTCTGGGTGAGGTCGACCAAGGACAAGCTATTTTGCGGTCTGGCGCCCGCCCACAAGACGTGGTCTTTGTAACAGGTGACCTTGGCCTAGCCCAAACTGGCCTAGAAGTCCTTCAGGAAAAACCTGAATTAGAAGATCAATACCCTATAGCCGTAGACCGTCACCGCCAGCCTAAGCCTATGGTCAAGTTGGGCCAAGCCTTTCAGAAGTTGGGAGCACATAGTCTCAATGATATTTCCGATGGACTCGCTTCAGAACTCAATGAGATTGCCAAGGCTTCTGGTTGTCATATCATGATCGATGAAAAACTCTTACCTACCAATGCTAATACGACCCGATGGTGCCAACTTTCCGGCAAAGATCCCTCGTGCTATGCTCTTTATGGGGGTGAGGATTTTCAATTGGTGGGAACAGCACCCCAAGCCGCTATGGGAGCCCTTCAAGAAATGATTGGAGTAAGCTTGATAGGAATCGTTAATAATAAGTCTGATGATCCACAGGTTTCCATGCGCAAGCTAGATGGATCTATGACTATCTTAGCTGCTAAGGGCTATGATCATTTTGTACATCCAGCATCAGATCAAGATAAAGAGGAGGGGTAGAGGATGGCCGTTCACGTTACCTATAGAACTGAATCAGTAGAAGATACCCAGAATTTAGGACGGCACATAGGGGCCTTTATGGCTGCCTCCCAAGACCCTATCTGCTTGGCTCTGGTAGGCGATATGGGGGCCGGTAAAACCCACCTATCTCAGGGAATCGGCGCCGGTTTTGGGGTTGTGGAAGAGATGACATCACCAACCTTCGCCCTCATGAATACTTACTCGGTAGGCCGTAAAACCCTTTACCATTTTGACCTCTACCGTTTGGAAAATCCGGAAGAACTGGATACCATAGGCTTTTATGAATATACGGAAGATAAGATGGCTCTTGTAGAGTGGGCCGATAAGTTTCCGGAAGAGATGCCAGAGGAAACTATCTGGATTTATATTGATAAGAATGATGATAGGACTCGCACCTTTCGCATCGAGTCCTCTAGCTTATCACAGGATGAATTAGTTGCAATAGGAGGTTCCTATGTGGTTGGGGATTGAAACATCTAGCCTAGTATCTAGTCTAGCCCTCTTAGAAGGAGATACCCTCTTGGGAGAACTCACCATGCAGGCGGGCTTGACCCATTCGGAACAACTAGTCCCTCATATAGAGCTCCTCTTAGACCAGGCTCAAGTTGATACATCCGATTTGACAGGCATTGTGGTTGCCATAGGGCCTGGCTCCTTCACAGGTCTACGAATCGGCATGGGAACAGCTAAGGCCATGGCCTATGCCTTAAAAATTCCTCTCTATGGGGCTATGACCATGGATGGCATGGCCTATAATGTGCCTTATACAGACCGCCTCATTTCGGTCCTTATCGATGCACAAAAAAAGAATGTTTATGAAGCTCGCTATCGTTGGAAAGGGAATCAATTGGTTCGCATCCAAGATCCTATGGTTAAAGCGGCAGCAGATTTAGTGCAAGAATTAGAGGACCAAGGACAAGCCACTCTCTTCTTAGGTGACGGTATCAAGCGGGTGCAAAAGCTAGTGGCTGATAGGACTAGCTCCGTAGAGGGCGTCCCTCTCTTTACCATAGCGCCACCTACGGTTGCCATCCCTCGCGCAGGAGCCATGCTACTAGCAGCTCGAGATCTTAATGGAGGCCTTAGGCCGTCGGATCCAATGACTATGATTCCTTACTATATTCGCCGGTCCGAGGCAGAAGTTATGTGGGAAGATAAGCACAAGGATGATCCAGAGGCCTTGGCACAAAATCCACAAGTCACTGTGGTTGAAACGGTTAAGTAAAGCTGTATGATTACCAATATATCCTATCGAAGGGCGACGATAGATGATCTGAATACCTTAGTGGGTCTTGAGTTGGCCTGCTTTTCCACTCCTTGGTCAGAAGCCTCTCTGCGAGAAGATCTACAAGACCCGGATCACAAGTTCTACTATGTGGCACAAACCACATCGGGGGCAATAGTAGCCTATATGGGTTTAGCTCGCGTCTTGGATGAGGGTCAAGTCTCTAATATCGCCGTTTTTCCTACCTGGCAGGGCCAGGGCATTGGCGAAGGACTTCTGCGTTATGTCATAGAGGATCTTAGAGGCTCTAATGTATCTGTTATCTACTTAGAGGTTCGCCAATCTAATGAAAAAGCAATCAAGCTTTATAAAAAAATGGGGTTTACCATTGATGGGGCCCGCAAGGATTTTTATAGCCATCCTAAAGAGGATGCCTATTTATTGTCATATAGATTTTAGGAGGAAGCATGTCTGTCTTAACCCTGGCCATAGAATCCAGTTGTGATGAAACATCGGCAGCGGTCTTGCGAGATGGGCGGACCGTCGTGTCCAATGTCATCTCTAGCCAAGTGCCTATCCACCGTAAATTTGGGGGTGTCGTGCCAGAAGTGGCTTCCCGTCATCATATAGAACAAATTTTGCCGGTAATCGATCAGGCCTTAGAGGATGCTCAGGTGACCTTAGGGGATATCGACCATATTGCCGTCACCTATGGGCCTGGTTTAGTGGGCGCTCTTTTAGTAGGGGTGGCTGCCGCAAAGGGCCTTTCTTTTGCCACTGGGATTCCTTTAGTGGGTGTTCATCATATGGAAGGCCATATTTTTGCTAATTTTTTGGCTCACCCTGAACTGAAACCGCCTTTCATGAGCTTGGTTGTATCCGGTGGTCATACCATGATTGTCCTGGTGAAAGACTATGAAAGCTTTGAAATCTTAGGGCAAACCCGGGATGATGCAGCGGGTGAGGCCTTTGATAAAATTGCCCGCGTCATGGGCTATCCATACCCAGGAGGGCCTCATATCGACCGTTTAGCTAAGGAAGGTAATCCTCATGCTATGGACTTTCCTAAGGCCTTGAATGAAAGTGGTAACTATGATTTTTCTTTCTCAGGCCTTAAGTCCGCTGTCCTTAACTACCTCAACGAATCCAAAATGAAGGGCCTAGCAGTCAATGATGCAGACCTAGCTGCCTCCTTCCAACGCGCCGTGGTTGAGGTTTTGGTAGATAAAACGCGCCAGGCTGCAAGGGAATATGGACAGGATGTAATTACCATAGCTGGTGGGGTGTCGGCTAATTCAGGCCTGCAAGAGGCTATGGCTCAGATGTGCAAGGAAGAAGGCTTTACCTATTATGGGCCAGACAAGATTTTATCCACTGATAATGCTGCTATGATTGGCTGTCGTGGCTACTATATGGCCAAGGCTGGTAAATTCTCAGGCCTTCGTTTGAATGCTAAACCAAGCCTACCTATTGGAACTGATATGTGGAAGGGGTAAGCATGGTTCAGGCACAAGGAAAAGAGGGAGGATTTAGGATAGTTACCAATAAGCGGGATCAAGAAGTAGACACCCTCTTAGAACAAACAGACCTAAGTCGTCCTCAAATTAATCTTCTATTGACTATGTCGGACTTCCTGGTCTTTGCCGAATCCGTATCCCAACAGGAAATCCATATCTTTGTGCAGGCAGAGAATGGATTTTTGGCCATCAAGGATGGCCGTAAGGGACGGCGGATTGAAGCGTGGCCGGCTTCGACTATGTCCCTGTGGGAGAACCTTTTTACAGCAGGGCAGGTCTTAGCAGATATAACCACTTATTACGATAAGGATGAGTACATGATTGTCTATCCTATTGTGGATAATGGGGGCAAGATCATAGGAGGCCTATCCTTTACCAACCCTCGGATTGATAGCCCATCCTACAAGGGACGAATTGAGCGCAATCGGATTTTAACAGAATCCATTTACCAGCTCATCATGGTTGCCCAAGATAGTGGGCAAGATGTATATCAACCTATTTCTTATCAGGATGGCGTTATTATCTTTGATGATACAGGCCTTATCCTCTACGCCAATGAGGCCTCTAACCGATTGGTTAACCTCTTGGGTTTTGACCGTCGTCTAGTAGGGTCATCCATCTATGGGTCGACCTTGAAGCTATCCTTTTTAAAAGCTTTGATTGATAACCATAAGGCTGATATATGCCAGGAAATCTACCAGGATATGATTATCCGCCAAACGGTCATTCCTCTTTCCTATGGCCGTGGTCAAGGACGTAATTTCCTCTTCCTCAAGGATATGACCGTAGAAGCCAAGGTTCAACAGGACCTCTTAGTTAAGAATTCAGTCATCAAGGAAATCCACCATCGAGTTAAGAATAATCTGCAAACTGTTGCCGGTCTTTTACGTATGGAGGCTCGGCGGTCTGACCTTCTAGAAGTGCGTAAGGCCTTACAGGAATCCATATCCCGTATCGAGTCTATGGCCCTGGTTCACGATATCGTATCTCACTACGATGAAGATTATATCTCTATCCGGTCTATCTTTGATGAACTGGGCCGTCTCTTGCGGTCTAGCCTTATGAATCAGCAAGAAAGGGTGGAATTGGTTTATCAAGGAGATGAAGAGGTAATTTCTTCTCACAAGGCGGGCTATGTGTCTCTTATCATCAATGAGCTCATTACTAACAGTTTAGAACATGGCTTTAGGGAGGACCAGGAGGAAGCTCTCATCAGCCTGACTGTAGAAGACAGGCCTGACCAAATCCTTCTAGATTATAGGGATACAGGTAGGGGCTTTCCTCAGGATTTTGCCCTAGGCAAATCAAAGCGTCTAGGCCTACAAATTATTTCCAACCTAGTTACCCACGAGCTCAAGGGGGCCTTGGACTTGTCCAACAATCTACAAGGAGGAGTTCGTATTCAAATTACCATGGGTAAGGATTAGTATCGGCTTTTTTTGTAACTTGATTCTTTCTTGGTCCTTTGATGAATAGTTTTTTATGTTTTTCTGTATAGCACTTATATACACGTTGGCTTTGCTGAGCTAAAGGAGGACCTATGCGCCTGATTGTTGTGGACGATGAGTCCCTTATCCGTATGGACTTAGTGGATATTTTAGAAGCTGCTGGCCATCAGGTCCTGGCCCAAGGGACCAATGGGGTGGAGGCTATTGCATTGGCTAAGGAACACCAGCCAGATGTCATCCTTATGGATGTAAAGATGCCAGAATTGGATGGTATCGAAGCGGCCCGCCAAATTGCTCGCCAACGGTTAGCGCCGGTGGTCCTTTTAACGGCTTACTCCCAGGAAGACCTAGTCAATAAGGCCAAGGAATCTGGGGTCTATGGTTATCTTATTAAGCCCCTACGAGAAGAAGCCCTGATACCTGCCTTGACCATGGCCATGGGACGCTTTCAAGAGGAAGAAAGAGCCCTGGATCAAATTGAGGCATTGACCCATGACCTAGAAGAACAGAAGTTCATTGAAGAGGCTAAGCACATTATTAGGGAGGCCTACGCCATTACGGAGGCAGAGGCCTATGAGCGAATCCGGTCCTACGCCATGAAAAAACAGATGAAAATAGGGCAGGTAGCCCATCAGATTGTTAAGGCTTCTAACCATAAGTAAATTGAATAAGCACTGATTGTGAAAATGCTCTGATTGCCCTTTCTTTGGGAAAGGATTTCAGGGCTTTTTCTATTGCCAGATTAGGATTCAGCAAACTATCAAAAATTCTTTGACTTTTTGACTTTATCCTATTGACTTTTACTTTTACTATGGTAGTATAGTATTTGTAAAGGGTGGTCTGAGACCACATACCAATAGTAAAAAAAGGAGTGACCTATTATGAGACCTTTAGCAGATCGAGTAATTGTTAAACTTGTAGAAAAAGAAGAAAAAACACAATCCGGCATCTTCTTGCCAGACACAGCTAAGGAAAAATCTTCCGAAGGCGTTGTGGTTGCAGTTGGTTCTGGTCGCGTTTTAGATAATGGTACTAAGATACCTGTAGAAGTCGCTGTAGGCGACAAGGTTATGTTTGCTAAATACGCTGGCAACGAAGTTAAAATTGATGGCGTTGACCATATGATTTTGAACGAACGTGATATCTTGGCTATCGTCGACTAATTATTAGGTGACATGTAAGAGGAAAGAGGTAATATATATGGCAAAAGAAATTTTGTTCAACGAAGAAGCTCGCCGTGCCCTTGGTCGTGGGGTTGATGCTTTGGCAAATGCAGTAAAAGTAACATTGGGTCCAAAAGGCCGTAATGTTGTATTGGATAAAAAATTTGGTGCTCCTACCATCACTAATGATGGCGTAACTATCGCACGTGACATTGAATTATCCGACCCATTTGAAAATATGGGTGCTCAATTGGTAAAAGAAGTATCCATTAAAACCAACGATGTAGCTGGTGATGGGACAACTACAGCAACCCTCTTGGCACAAGCCATGATTCAAGAAGGTATGCGCAACGTAGCCGCTGGTGCTAATCCAATGGTCCTTAAAAAAGGTATCGAATTGGCTGTATCTCGATTGGTAGAAGAAATCAAAAACAAGGCTATCCCAGTGTCCGGTAAGAATGAAATTGCACAAGTAGCAACCGTTTCTTGCCGCGATGAAGAAATCGGTGGCCTCATTGCAGAAGCTATGGAAAAAGTTGGTAACGACGGCGTTATTACCGTTGAAGAATCCAAATCCTTGGAAACTGGCCTTAACGTAGTAGAAGGTATGCAATTCGACCGTGGCTACTTGTCCCCTTACATGGTGACTGATACAGACCGCATGGAATCTGTTATCGATAACCCAGCCATCCTTATTACTGACCGCAAGATTTCTGCTATTGCTGATCTCTTGCCAACCCTTGAAAAGGTTGTTAAAACTGGTAAAGAACTTCTCATCATCGCTGAAGATGTGGACGGCGAAGCCTTGGCAACCCTCGTTGTTAACCGATTGCGTGGTACCTTCAAGGCTGTAGCTGTTAAGGCTCCTGGCTTTGGTGATCGTCGTAAAGCTATGCTTGAAGATATCGCTATCTTGACTGGTGGTACTGTTATTACAGAAGATATGGGTCGTAAATTGGATTCCGTAGAACTCACTGATTTGGGTACAGCGCGTCAAGTACGTATCTCCAAAGACGAAACCACTATCGTCGATGGGGCTGGCTCTAAGGATATGATCGCACAACGGGTAGCTCAAATCCGTGCACAATTGGCTGAAACTACATCTGATTTCGATAAAGAAAAATTGCAAGAACGCTTGGCTAAACTCTCTGGCGGCGTTGCTGTTATCGAAGTAGGGGCTGCTACGGAAGTAGAAATGAAGGATAAGAAGCTCCGCATTGAAGATGCTTTGAATGCAACCCGTGCGGCTGTAGAAGAAGGTATTGTTGCTGGTGGTGGTACAACCTACATCGACATCATGGATGCTCTTGATTCTATCGATGCTCAAGGTGATGTAGCAACTGGGGTTACCCTCGTTAAACGGGCTATTGAAGAACCTGTTCGCCAAATTGCTTACAACGCAGGTCTCGAAGGTTCCGTTGTGGTAGAAAAGGTAAAACACACTGATAAGGGGATTGGCTTTAATGCCTTGACTGAAGAGTATGAAGATATGGTATCTGCTGGTATCGTTGATCCAGCTAAGGTTACTCGCTCTGCCCTTCAAAATGCGGCTTCTATCGCTTCCCTCGTATTGACTACTGAAACCATCGTAGCTGATAAGGTAGAAGAAAATGCAGCAGCACCTGCTATGCCTCCAATGGGTGGCATGGGCGGTATGATGTAACCTGCCTCTTGGTAAAAGCTCACAAAATTAATCTCTTGGTAAGCCCTAGTTTGCTATCCTGGAGAGTGGGACCCCGTCCTTTATGGATGGGGTCTTTTTTTTGTATAATAAAGGAGTTAAGAGGCGTATTAGTTGAAACGATAAAACGATACTGTTTAGTAAGACATAAAGAAGAGGAGAATCAGTCATGGAAGAGAGACAAGTAGACCTCAAGGAACAAAAAGGGCACCAGGATCAAGGGCAAGAGAAAGTAAGATTTAATGCCTATGGGGAAAAAATCATGTCCAAGGAAGAGGTTCGTCAGGACATGGCTGACATGCGCAAACGACTCCTTAAACGGAGTCTCATTCGGACGGCCATTATTATTCTTATCATAGTGGCGTATATGCTATTCAGCCGCTAGTAGTCTATAGCAATTTCGATGGTAACAGTCTACAGCTACTCCGCCTTTAATAACCTGGCCGTAAGGGGCTGAGTAATAGGCCTATAGCTGATAGGCATAGTGAAATTGGTCACAAGATAATGACATACTATAGAAAAAATGATAACCTAAATAGGTAATTAGGTTATAAATGAGGATAGATATATGAAAGTTGCAGTCTTAGGTGCATCGGGAGGCATTGGTCAACCCTTGAGCCTCCTCCTGAAAACCATGCTTCCTATGGGGTCTCAATTGGCCCTCTATGGGATTACCAAGAATACCTTAGGGGTAGCGGTAGATTTGAGCCATATCCCTACAGAGGTAGCTGTTAATGGCTATATTGGAGACCAGCTACCACAAGCCTTAGAAGGGGCCGATGTAGTTGTTATCCTCGCTGGTGTACCGCGTAAACCAGGGATGACACGGGCTGACTTATTTGCTGTCAATGCGGATGTCATCAAGGGCTTAGTTGAAGAGGTAGGGCGATCCTGTCCTAAGGCTTTAGTGGCTATTGTAACAAATCCTGTCAATTCCTTGGTACCAGTAGCTGCGGCTACCCTTAAACGAATGGGGGTCTATGATCCTAAGCGCCTATTTGGTGTCACTGAATTAGATGTTAGTCGGACTAACACTTTTGTAGCAGAACATGTAGGTCGTAAGACAAGCGAGATCTACGTACCTGTTATCGGTGGTCACTCTGGCCCAACTATCCTGCCTCTTTTGTCACATGTTAAATTCTTTGACTGGAAGACAGAGGATATGGAGCGTCTCAATGATCGCATTAAAAATGCGGGCACAGAAGTGGTAGAAGCCAAGGCTGGATCTGGTTCTGCGACCCTGTCCATGGCCCAAGCAGCCGCTTGGTTTACCCTGTCTTTGGTACGAGGCCTATTGGGAGATGAATTAACTGAATGTGCCTATGTTGCTAGCCCTGATATGGATGTGGATTTCTTTGCTCGTCCAATCCGCCTTGGCGTAGATGGAATCAAAGAATTTATTGACTTCCAACCAATCTCTGCATGGGAAGAAAAACACCTTAAGGAATTGAAAGCAACCTTGCGTGCGGATATCTCCCAAGGCTATGATGCAGTAGCCCACGAAGCGTAAGCTGATTGGTAGCTATCCTTAGAGGATAGAAAAAAACGCTAGTGAATACAAAACTTTAGTGAATACAATAAGAAGGACCCAATGGGGTCCTTTTTTTTATGTGTAGAACCTAAGTCTCAATTAAGGGGCTTACTAAGAATGATATTGACTAAGCCTAGGGGGCTTAGC
>URSE01000022.1 GCA_900550455.1 uncultured Veillonella sp.
ACCTAGCTTTTAGCCTAGGTCCTTTTTTTATGTGAATTCCCTCACTGCAGAGGCTATTAAAAGTATATATTTTTACTATATAATAGTAGAGAATTAGTTTTTGTATGCTTAGGATCCTAGTGATCTGACATAAATTATAATAAGCAACTATATGAGTGGATAGTAAGTGAGAAGTTAAGCTATGGCTAAGGGTATGAGAGCGACGAATAGTAAGCAAGGTCTGGTTATTTTGACCGGTGGCTATAGTCAACGGATGGGCCGAGATAAGGCTTTTTTGCCCTGGCAAGGACAGAGCCTTCTCCGCTCAATGGTTGATAAGGCTCGCCGTGCAGGGTATAGGGATATTATTATTTCCTTTGGCCCAAAGGGAGACTGTGCAGAGGTGCCAGAATGGGTTAAGCTAGCTGTTGATATTCAGGTAGTTCATGATCATAAACGTTGTGGTCCATTGGGGGGGCTTGCGGCGGCCTTTGCCCTAGGCCAATCTGATCACTATGCAGTTGTGGCAGTGGATATGCCCTTTGTAGATTTTGAGCCTCTTTTGGCGGCAGATAATTCCCTGACTGACCAAGTGGATGCGCTCCTTATGCGGGGGTCTAATGGTCGTGAAGAGCCGCTCTATGCCGTATATAAACGCTCGTTATTGGGTTCTATCTTAGCAGCTATTGAAAGCAGTGATTGGAGTCTTCGGGCTTGGCTTTCAACTATCTTTTATAAGACGTTTGACTTAGCTAGCAATAGCATGGCGGTTACTAATGTTAATACTCCCAATGAATATAAACTGGCTACTATGCGGGCCCTTAATGAGGCGCGAAAGATTCCGATTATCAGCATCGTTTCAGCCTCTCGTAAGTCGGGAAAGACAAGTTTGGTGGTTAAATTGACTCAAGCTTTGACTGCTCGAGGTTATCGGATAGGCTTAGTCAAGAGTGATGGTCATGGTTTTACCATGGATAGGGAAGGGTCCGATACAGACCAAGCCATGAAGGCTGGTGCGCAAGCCGTGGCCATAGCTGGGCCCCATGAATATGCCCTGCGCGTTAGGACTGCTGAGCAAGCCTCTCTTTACGAATTGACACAGGGTTTTGAGGGCTTAGATCTTGTCTTGTTGGAAAGCCGCAGTCAAGGGGTTGCCCCTATGATTGAAGTTTACATACCAGGTCATACTGAGGGGCGGATAGGGCATGAAAAAGACATAGTAGCCCATGTGGATATGACTGATTTTGATGGTCAAGCTTTGGAAGATTTGGTGGAGGGGATTGTCATCCCTTGTTTTGCATAAGGAGTATAGGGTGAAAACAATTACAGTACAAGAGGCTTCTGGCCTTTGGCGAGACGCCCTAGATGGGAGGAAAGCAAGAAGGGTAACCTTGGGCTTGAATCAGGCCTTGGGGTCTGTCTTGGCCGAATCAATTGTAGCTAGCCAATCGATTCCGGCCTTTAATAAGTCTGCCATGGATGGCTATGCCATAGCCTACCAGGAGGGGATACAAGAATATGAGGTTATGGGCCTTATCGGGGCTGGTCAAGTTTGGAATCAGCCTCTAGCTACTGGGCAGGCTCTTCGTATTATGACAGGAGCTCCTTTGCCTCAAGCTTGTGATACAGTGATTATGCAAGAGGCTATTGATGGATCTGGCCAGGTCGGATCTCACATTGTCGTAAGAGGTGCGGTCAAAAAAGGACAACATGTCATACAGAAGGGGGAAGAATGTGCTCCTGGAGACATTCTATTGGAACCGGGCCTACTTCTTGATGGGACTGTTCAGTCCGTATTGGCGGGAATAGGCCGCCAGGAAGTTGTCGTTTATGAGCCTCTTAAGGCCCTCCTATTGACATCTGGTAGAGAGATCATTGAGCCAGGACAAGTTTTAGAGCCAGGCCAGATTTATAACTCCAATCGATTTCTCCTAGAAGGCCTTTTGCGAGAGACAGGCATAAGTAGTATTCGTCATTACCATGTTTCCGATGATCCTGAGCTTTTAGAAGGGGAAATACAAACGGTTATGGAGTTGGCCCAAGGGGTTGATATAATCCTATCTTCAGGTGGCGTATCAGTGGGTCTCTTCGACTCTATGCCTCACATCTATGAGGCCTTAGGGACACGTATGCTCTATCAACGGATTGCCATGCGACCCGGAGCAGCCTCCTATGGGGGCCTTACACCAGAGGGCTGCTTGATTTTTGGCCTGTCTGGTAATCCTGTAGCAGCCTATAATGGCTATCACCTCTTGGTTAAGCCAGCCCTTCAGTTAGCTCGGGGGATAGGTCTAGAAAAAGAGTCTCTAATGACTGCTATTTTAGATTGCGACATGGCTAAAAAAAATCCTTTAGACCGTTACGTACAGGGCCAGGCCTATTGGTATGAAGGGAATCTTCACTTTAGAATGGCCCCTAGCCAGTCATCATCGGCTATGGTGTCCCTAGCCTCTGTCAATGCCTTGGCCTATGTGCCACAGGGGACAGAAGGTCTTGGAAAGGGTTCGCCTATTCATATTATAAGTACCAAAAGCATATGAAGTGTGGTATAATCACGGCATAGTTTTTTGTAAGTAGACGATAGTCCACTCCGTAGGGCTATCGTTTATTTTGGTGTTAGAGAGTAGGAAAAACATGGAATTTTTAAAACAAAGATCCTTATCCACCTATATCGTCCTAGCCCTTATTTTAGGGGTCGTCGTAGGTGCTGTCTCTCCTGATCTTGGCCTGGCCATGAAACCATTGGGAGATATTTTTATTCGCATGATCAAGATGATCGTGGTTCCTCTAATCTTCTTCTCCCTCATCATGGGGATTGCTGGTACTGGTGACTTTTCTAAGTTAGGGCGCCTAGGGGGTAAAGCTATCCTATGGTTCGAAGTGGCTACTACAGTGGCCCTAGTGGTTGGACTCTTGGTAGTCAACCTCATCGAACCAGGCATGGGGGTCCATATTCAACAAGGCATGACTGATGCGGTCCAAAAAATCGCTGATCATAAGCCTCTGGACCATATCCAAATGATTGTCAATATCGTTCCGACCAATATCATCGATGCTATGGCCCGGGCTGATATGCTTCAAATTATCTTCTTCTCCTGTATTTTTGCCATTTCTGCAGCTAAAGCAGGTAAAGATGGGCAGAAGGTTATCGACCTATCCCGTGATATTACCCATATCATGTTCAACGTAACCCATTACGTTATGAAGGTTTCTCCAATTGGTATCTTCGGTGCCATCGCTCACACCGTAGCCATGTATGGCTTAGATGTATTGATCCCGCTCCTTAAGCTCATCGGTACCATGTACCTGGCCATTGGCATCTTCTTAGTTATCTTGGTTATAGGTGCAGCTGTCGTTACCAAGGTTAATCTGGTAGGCTTTATGAAAGTCATCAAAGAACCTATGGTCTTGGCCTTCACTACATCAGCTTCTGAAGCAGCCTTGCCAATTGCTATGGAAAGGTTGGAACGTATTGGTATTCCGAAACATATCGTTTCCTTTGTATTACCACTGGGTTATACCTTTAACCTTGATGGTTCTACTCTCTATTCAGCAGTAGCGGTTATCTTCTTGGGACAGGTATATGGCGTGCCATTACCATTGGGCCTTCAAATTGTTATCTTGCTCACCCTCATGATTTCTACGAAGGGGATTGCTGGTGTACCTGGCGCAGCCCTTATCATCTTGGCTGGTACAGCTACAGCCTTTGGCATTCCTGTAGAAGGGGTGGCTATGCTTCTTGGTATTGACCGCGTTCTTGATATGGCACGAACCATGTGTAATGTAACAGGTAACTGTATTGCCGGTTTGGTTGTAGCCCGTTGGGAACATGAAATATCCGCGGAAGATTTGAACTCCTACATTGAAAAGCCAATGTCTGACGAAGAATTTGCAGCGCTAACGGCAGATGACAAAAAAGCATAATACCTTATAAGACCTCCTTTGGGAGGTCTTTTTTATGGCCTGTGAATTTCTTCTAGTTAGCTTCTTGACACTGGGTGAAGAAAAAAATTACAATATATATAGAATTTTTTAGATATTTAAAGTTATTGCCCTTAGTGTGCAAGCCTATCAAGACCTGCCTAGGGCTTTTCTTTTTTATATTTACGATAGGAGAGAATACTATCTCTCGCTAGAAAGGAAATGTATATGGATGCAGTAACGATTACATTGGCCTTCTTGGTCTTTGCCATCGTCATGTTTGCTTGGGAGAAAATTCCTCTCTCTATCACTGCTATGATTGTGGCGGTGGGTTTGACATTGACAGGTGTCTTGACTCCCATGGAGGCTTTTAAGGGCTTCGTTGATCAAAATGTTTTGCTGTTCTTTGGCATGTTTATCATTGGGGCCGCCTTCTTTGAAACGGGCATGGCTGTAGCTGTAGGACGAGTGGTATCCAAGTTCGCTAAGAGTGAAACCCAGCTTCTCATAGCGGTCATGCTCTTAACGGGCTTTATGTCAGCCTTCCTCTCCAATACAGGGACGGCTGCCGTTATGATTCCGGTTGTTATCGGTATCGCTAAGGAAACTAACACGTCTCCACAACGCCTTTTGATGACTATCGTCTTTGCTTCTGCTATGGGTGGTAATATTTCCCTCATTGGTTCACCTGGCAATATGATTGGCCAATCTGCCTTGATTGCCAAGGGACTTGAGCCATTCTCCTTCTTTGAATATGGCTATATCGGGATTCCTATGTTACTCATTGGGACCCTCTTCTGTGCCTTCATCGGTAAGCGTTTCTTACCTACGGATGCTACCCATAGACCGGAGATAACCTATACTCGTAATTACCATTATGACCGAGTCCCAACGTGGAAGAAGGTGACCTCTGGCCTAGTCTTGTTAGGTACCGTGTTGGCTATGATTTTCGATAAACAATTGGGGGCTATCTTTGGCTTGTCCGGCGGTCTACCGCTCTTCATATCCTCCTGGATGGGGGCTTTGATTATCGTAGGAACTGGCGTATTGTCTGAAAAGCAGGCTATGGAGTCTATTGACCTCAAGACTATCTTGCTCTTTGTAGGTTCTCTGGCCTTGGGTGACGCTATGGTTAAGTCCGGTGCGGGTAGTGTTATTGCGGATACTATCATGGGCTTGGTCGGCGTTAGTGCGCCACCATTTCTCATCATTGGTATTCTCTTGATTCTTTGCGTGTCCATGACCAACTTCATGTCTAATACAGCTACTTGTGCGCTCTTGATTCCAATCGGAATTCAATTGGCCCATACCATGAACTTCGACCCTCATGGGGTAACGGCGGCCATCGTATTGGGCTCTTCCTTGGCTTATGGTACACCTGTAGGCATGCCAGCCAATACTATGGTATACAATGCCGCTGGTTATAGCTTCCGTGAGTTCGTAAAAGCGGGGACACCGCTCATACTGGTATCAGTTATCGTCACCATGGTTCTCTTGCCAATTTTCTTCCCATTCTAATAAGCCTGTAGAGTTTAAAACGCCCTCTTTTGAGGGCGTTTTTTCATAATGATAAGTTGGAGAGATTTTCAGAAGGGGAAATAATAGACCTCTTAGATTTTTTAATATGGTGGTGGTCCAATATGTAATGGGCTATAATAGATACAAATTATACTTATACTTTGTCATAGGAGGTACTATGTTAACAGATATTGAAATTGCACAAGCGAATGAGATGGAGAAGATTACGGTCATTGCTGAAAAATGTGGCCTTTCCTCCGAAGATATCGAACAATATGGCCACTATAAGGCTAAAATCTCCTTTGACGCCATTCGCCGCTTAGATGCTAAAGAAGATGGCAAGTTGGTTCTTGTCACGGCCATTACACCAACTCCGGCAGGAGAGGGCAAGTCCACTACATCTATTGGGTTGGTTGAATCCCTTAGCGCCATTGGTAAAAAGGCAATTGCCACCCTCCGAGAACCGTCCTTAGGTCCTGTATTTGGTATCAAGGGCGGCGCCGCAGGTGGTGGCTATGCACAGGTTGTTCCGATGGATGATATCAACCTTCACTTTACCGGCGATATGCATGCTATTACAGCCGCTCATAACCTATTGTCCGCTATAATTGATAATCATATCCACCAAGGGAACACCCTCAATATTGATCTCCGTCAAATCACGTGGCCTCGAGTTTTGGATATGAATGACCGGGCTCTTCGCAATGTAAATGTAGCTTTGGGAGGCAAGGTTTGTGGATTCCCTAGGGAAGACCATTTTATGATTACCGTGGCCTCCGAAATTATGGCTATCCTCTGTTTGGCGAAGGACCTAGAAGATTTGAAGGACCGTTTTGGTCGTATCATTATCGGCCCAGACATGGATGGTAATCCTGTGCGGGTGAGCCAATTGGGCTGCCAAGGGGCTATGGCTCTCCTCATGAAGGATGCCATCAAGCCTAACTTGGTACAAACGTTGGAGGGAACACCAGCTCTTGTCCACGGTGGGCCTTTTGCTAATATCGCTCATGGTTGTAACTCCTTGGTTGCTACTAAGCTGGCCCTTAAGTTGGGTGATATGGTGGTTACGGAAGCAGGTTTTGGTGCTGATTTAGGGGCGGAAAAGTTCATGGACATCAAATGCCGCTATGGACATATTTTCCCAGATGTAGTCGTTGTCGTGGCTACCCTTCGGGCTCTCAAGATGCATGGCGGTATACCTAAGACTGACTTGGTAGAAGAAAATATCGAAGCAGTTGAAAAGGGCTTCGCCAACCTTAAAAAGCAAGTGGAGAATATGCGCTTCTTTGGGGCCCCTGTCATGGTAGCTATCAATCGGTTCTCCTCTGATACGGAAGGAGAAATTGCTAAACTCGAAGAACTCTGCCGAGACTTTGGCGTTCCAGTAGAACTCAATGAATGTTGGGAGAAAGGGGGCCAAGGTGGTCTCGATTTCGCCCGTAAGGTTGTTGAATTGGCACAGGGCCCTAAGCCTAGCCCTAAGTTTGTATATGACTTGAAGGACTCCATTGAAGATAAGGTTATGGCCATCACTAAGACTATGTATGGTGGGGATGGAGTCATCTTTACAGCAGCGGCTAAGAAGCAAATGAAACAAATTCAAGAGTGGGGCTTGGGGGATTTGCCTGTATGTATGGCGAAAACGCAATATTCCCTCTCTGATGATCCTAGCAAGTTGGGGGCACCAAGTGGGTTTACTGTGACTGTATCTGATGTACGAGTGGCCGCTGGTGCAGGTTTCATCGTATGCCGGACAGGTAATATCATGGTTATGCCAGGCCTTCCTAAAAAACCTGCTGCTTTAGCCATGGATGTAGAAGCGGATGGAACCATTAAGGGCCTCTTCTAGATAAGGAGATTATATGATTAAAGATATGACGTTAGGACAGTGTCTAGCAGTGACGGCTAGTTCTAATCCAACACCAGGAGGCGGTGCTATTGCGGCAATAACCGCTGCTTCTGGAGTAGCTTTGGTAGAAATGTTAGCGCATTTGACTATCGGGAAAAAAGGCTATGAGGAGGTAGAGTCCACCATGCAAGATATAGTGGAACGTCTGCCAGCTATGCGAGAGCGTTTTTTGGCCTTAGCTGACAAAGATGCACACGTTTTTGATACTTTTATGGCGGCTCTTCGGCTTCCTAAGGATAGCCCTGACCAAGTGGCCTATCGCAAGGAACAATTGCAGGTCTGCTATCAAGAAGCAGCTAAGGTTCCCTTTGAGATTGGATGCTTGGCCTATAGTCTCTTCAAGGATGCGGAAGTGGTTATCCGGGAGGGTAATAGGAATGCCACTACCGATGGCATTATCGGTGCTATTAATGCGCGGGCCGCTGTGAAGGCGGCCTTTCTCAATGTGAAAATTAACCTGTCTGGTATTAAGGATCCAGCCTTCGTGAAGGAATTGGAAGATCAAATGGCGGCTATAGAGGGCTCTATTGATGAAACAGAGGCCCGACTAGTTAGCTTAGGTGGTTATTAGGAAAAAGCCTGTAAAGACTAGCAGTAGGCTGGGCCTTACAGGCTTATTTTAGTTTTGATATAGATAAGACGAACAAAATAGAAATTATTGCATTAACTTTGATTATTGTTCGGCACATATCGAATAATAAAATAAATTCCCTTGATTAACGTTTGATTGTAGAGTAGACTTAAGGTATAGATATTGTTGTCATTGTTGTTGAGGAGACAGACATGAGCAATCAAACAAAGACTCAAGACAATACTGTGGATACCCTTCTACCGGTCCACAAACTCTTTGCCTATGGCTTGCAACACGTATTGGCTATGTACGCTGGTGCGGTAGCCGTGCCAATTATTATCGCCCAGGCCCTCCACCTGTCTACGGCAGAATTGATCCACTTGATTAATGCTGACCTCTTGACCTGTGGTATTGCAACCTTGATTCAAACATTGGGATTTTGGAAGGTCGGTGGCCGTATTCCTATGATCCAAGGGGTAACCTTTGCGTCCGTCACCCCTATGATCATGATTGGCTTAGCCCATGGTGGGGGTGTCCAAGGGATGATCGCCATCTATGGGGCCATTATTGTAGCAGGTGTTTTAACCTTCCTTATTGCGCCATTCTTCTCCCGTTTGATTCGTCTTTTCCCACCTGTGGTAACGGGGACTATCATTACTATCATCGGCATTTCCCTCATGCCAGTTGCCATTCGTTGGATGGGTGGCGGCAACCCTAAGGCAGAATCTTTTGGGGATGCGACCAATTTGATGTTAGCTCTCTTAACCTTCCTTATCGTTATCTTTGTTTACCGTTTTGCTAAGGGCTTTATTTCTAACCTGTCCGTCCTTTTGGGTCTGGTTGGAGGAACTATTATTGCTTATTGTATGGGAGTGGTAAATTTTGATGCAGTTAGTAAAGCTAATTGGTTCGATGTGATTACACCATTTTCGTTTGGGATGCCAACCTTTGATGTAGCATCTGTAGTCTCCATGGTTATCGTAATGCTCGTGGTTATGGTTGAAACCACAGGTGACTCCATTGCTATTGGGGAAATCGTCAATAAGAAAATTGGTAAGAAAGAATTAGCAGCTGTCCTTCGGGCTGATGGTATTTCTACTGTTATTGGTGGTATTCTCAACTCTTTCCCGTATACGGCCTTTGCCCAAAATGTTGGTCTTATTGCGGTGACTCGCGTTAAGTCTCGTTTTGTTGTTGCAGCGTCCGGTGTCATTTTGGTCCTTTTGGGCCTCTTCCCTAAATTGGCGGCTGTCGTTGCTTGTGTGCCTAATGCCGTACTTGGTGGGGCTGGCTTAGCTATGTTCGGTATGATTATCGCTTCTGGTATCCGGTCTTTGTCTAAGGTTAACTTTGATGGTAACTATAACCTCATGCTGGTAGCTATTTCTATCGGCGTTGCCATGGTTCCTTTAGGCGCCCCAACCATGTATGATCACTTCCCTGCATGGGCTAAGATTGTCATGTCCTCTGGCATTACTTTCGGTTCCCTTATGGCAATTGTTTTGAATCTCCTCTTTAATGGTTTGAATCAAGGGGATGAGCTAAAGGCTATGGGGCGCCGGGATTCTAAGTTTTAACAGTATACTATTTTGTGCTAGAATTGATTAGAAAACTAGCGGTCTAACCATAGTGCGTGAATCTAAGTTTGAAAAACTCCTCTCAGTTACCTGGGAGGAGTTTTTTATAACCTCGCTTATAGATTCAGCTTTTTTTCATATATTTTCTTTCATGAAAAATATATGTAATTCGTGATGGACCTCATAGAGGTATAGACTTACAATAGTGCTATAATAAGCCGTATTAGAATATAGAAAGTAGGTTCTTATGGCATTAGCGCAAGGTAAGATATTGGCTATATCTATTTCGGAAAAGAAAGGCCAAAGAAAACATAATATCTCGAAAGCGGAATTGCGGGTGGATCACGGCATGGTAGGGGACGCTCACGCAGGTAATTGGCACCGCCAAATTTCTCTTTTGGGCATTAAATCAATCGAGCTCATGCAGGCTAAGGGGGCCCCAGTAAAGCCAGGTGATTTTGCTGAAAACATCACGGTGGAAGGGATTGTCCTCTATGAATTGCCGGTAGGAACTCGACTAAGGTTAGGTAAAGAAGTCGTTATTGAAGTTACGCAAATCGGCAAGGAGTGTCACTCTGGTTGTGAAATTCAACAGCAAGTGGGTTCTTGTATTATGCCTACCCAAGGAATTTTTGCCAAAGTTATAAAGAGTGGATGTATTGAAGTTGGAGACGCGGTAGACGAAATTCAATAGATCCATGTGGGAGTCTAAATAGACTAAATTACACTCATGAGGAGTATGTCATGCAAGACCAATGGGGACGTACAATTGAATATGTGCGGGTATCCCTGACCGATGCCTGTAATTTCGCCTGCCCTTACTGTCGGCCTGAGGAAATTACGCCAGAGGCTGTAAACAATCTCCTTACCGTAGAGGAATGGATGACCATACTAGAAGCCTTTCATAGACTAGGCGTTAAGGCAGTGCGTCTCACAGGGGGTGAACCCTTGCTCTATCCGTATTTGGATCAATTGTTGGAGAGCATTAAGGATAGGGGTTGGTTCCAGGATATTTCCATGACAACTAACGCATCTCTTATGGGAATTCGAGCTAAGCATTTACAGGATTTGGGATTGGACCGGGTTAATATCAGCCTAGACTCTTTAGATCCGGTTCTCTTTGCTCAGGCTGTGGGCAAGGAAGGACAGATGGAAGCTGTTTTAGCTGGTATTGAGGCCGCCATGGAGGCCGGGTTCAAGTCGGTTAAAATCAACACGGTCTTAGTTCGGGCTTGGTCCGACCAAGAGGTGGCTTCTCTGTTAGCCTATATTGAAAAGTGGCCGGTTATTTGGCGATTCATCGAGTATATGCCCTTCCAGGGGGATGCTTTTAAAGGCCCCTCCTTTGAGGAATGGATGGATCAATTAGCTCGTGTAGTAGGGGCCCCTTTGGAAGAAGTTCAAGGGGTAGGGGGCTTCGGTCCAGCCTCTTACTATCGCTTACCAAGTGGAAAAATCATAGGCTGTATATTTTCCATGTCACATTCCTATTGTGATTCTTGTAATCGTTTGCGGCTGACGGCGGATGGTAAAATGCGACTGTGTCTCTTACAAGATGGGGAAGTAAATCTCATCCATCGGGTTCGTCGAGGTGATTCTGTAAAGGCGCTCATGACCTTTATTGAGGGATCTTTGGGGGCTAAGAAAGAGGGACATCAGGGACCTTCCATGGATCAACCGCAACGACCAATGTGGAAAATTGGTGGATAGGGTATTTACAGATTAACAAGATAGGCGTATAATAACGCTTGTCCATGGAACATTAGCTCAGCTGGCAGAGCAACTGACTCTTAATCAGTGGGTCCGGGGTTCGATCCCCCGATGTTCCACCATTACTAAGGGCACGCCTGAGGCGTGCCCTTTTTCTGTATATAGGAGGAAATCCATTCGTGTTAGATCGCAATCGAACAGGCTTGATTATTTCCGTAGCCTGCTATTCTATTTGGGGCCTTTTGCCCCTCTTCTGGAAGGAACTCTCCCATGTAGATCCTTATTCCATCTTAGCCCATCGCATTGTATGGTCTTGCTTGCTTATGTTTGTCATTACCTTCTTGCTCAAGCGTCGTGAGTTTTTAGCGGATTGCAAGATGCTCTGGCACCATAAAAAGAAGGCTTTAGCTTTAGGCTTAGCAGCTATTTTAATTAGTATTAATTGGTTAACCTACATTTGGGCTGTTTCTAATGGCCATGTTATGGATACTAGCCTGGGCTACTATATCAATCCACTTCTCAGTGTTCTCCTAGGGGTATTCATCTTTAAGGAGTATCTTATTCCTGCAAAACGCATATCCATTGCTATTGCCGCCTTTGGTATCCTCCTGCTGACCATCCTCTATGGATCTTTTCCTTGGGTGGCTCTTGTCTTGGCCTTGAGCTTTGGCCTTTATGGAGCCCTTAAAAAGAAACTTAACATTAATCCCTTTACGGCCATTACCCTAGAGACCGCCTTAGTTGCACCGATAGCCTTAGTCTTTCTCTTCTTCGTTGATGACTTTACCTTGGCTTATTTTAATAGGGGTATGACCTCTACAGCCTGGCTTTTGATGGCTTCTGGTATAGCTACATCCGTGCCAATGGTCCTCTTTTCCTATGGGGCTAATATGTTGCCTCTCAATCTTTTAGGGGTCTTGCAATATATCTCTCCATCTATAACCTTTATCATCTCCATCCTAGCCTTTAACGAGCCCTTTGGATCGGCACAGATGATTGCTTTTGTCTGCATATGGGTGGCTATTGGTATTTTCCTCGTGTCTGAAAAGATGCCCGCAACAAAGATTAAGACTAAGTAAGATGTGTCCACTCATACAAGATGTTTGTGTTTTTCAAGTTTCCTTTTATTCCTTGATAAGGTATAATAAAGTCATATTGTTATTACCTATATCCATGTATTTATAGAGAAGAGACCAGCATGAAATATACATCTACACGTGGCCCAGTAGCCGTCAATGAAACCTATGCCTTATTACATGGTTTAGCGGAAGATGGAGGCCTTTATGTGCCTGCTTTATTCCCTGATAATTGCTTGTCCTATGCGGATTTAAAGGATAAAAATTACCAAGAAGTGGCCCAAGTAGTCTTGGCCAAACTTTTTCCTTGCTTTAGTCAAGATCACTTGCGGGAGATGATTAATAACGCTTATTCTGATGCCAACTTCTCTACCCGCGATATTGCCCCGCTTCACTCCCTTTTGGAAAGGGTATCGGTCTTGGAACTTTTCCACGGTCGCACCCAAGCCTTTAAGGACATGGCCTTGTCCCTCTTCCCATATCTCTTGGTAGCCGCTAAGGAAGCGGAAGGGGAAAAGAAAGAGGTCTTAATTCTTACCGCTACATCTGGTGATACGGGTAAAGCTGCCTTGGAAGGCTTTAAAGATGTAAAGGGTACCCATATTCAAGTCTTTTATCCAACCGATGGCGTATCTCCTATGCAGGCTGAGCAAATGCAAAAGCAAGAGGGGGATAATGTCAATGTAACAGCTATTGAAGGTAATTTTGATGATGCCCAACAATTCCTAAAACGCCTCTTTGTTAATAAGGAAGTGGCCAAAAAGGTGGCTGATAAGGGAGTTATGTTCTCTTCGGCAAACTCTATTAATATTGGTCGCTTAGCGCCACAAGTGGTCTACTATGTGAATACTTATGTTGAATTGGTAGCACAAGGGGCTATTCATGAGGATGAAGCCTTTAATGTAGTTGTTCCAACTGGTAACTTCGGCAATATCTTGGCTGCTTATTATGCTAAGAAGATGGGAATTCCTATTGGTAAGATGATTTGTGCCTCCAATAAGAACAACGTTTTGACGGACTTCTTCAAGACCGGTACCTACGATATGAATCGTCCTTTCTATGCGACCTTGTCTCCATCTATGGATATCTTGGAATCCTCTAACTTTGAGCGCTTCCTCTACTACATTACGGGAGAAGACCCAGAACGGACAGCTGGACTCATGAAAGACCTTAAAAGCACGGGTAAGTTGACTGTTAATGTTGATGAATTTAAACGGGTTCAAGCCAACTTTGCAGGGGCCTATATAGATGATGAAGGGACTAAGGCAGTTATTGAGCAAGTTTATAATTCCTATGGCTATCTCATGGATCCTCATACAGCCGTTGCTATGGGCGCCTACATGGCAAACTTGCAAGACCATCCGGAAGATGGGGCTCGCCATACGGTCATCGCATCTACGGCACATCCGTTCAAATTTCCTCCAGCTATTTGTGGGGCTTTGGATATTAAAGAAGGGGATAGTCCTTACGAATCCCTGGATAATATCGCCGCTATCACAGGTGTTCGGTTCCCTAAGCAATTAGCAGCTCTTAAAAATAAAGAACTGCGCTTTACTCGGTCTATTCCAAAGGAAGACATGGAAGCCGAAATTCTTTCCTTTGTTGATTCTTTTAGTAAGTAATTAACTAGGACTCATACTTTCATCTGTTAGACCCTCGTTCAGGCGGGGGTCTTTCGCTATGCTAAACTAGAGGAGACTTATATGGTAAAAAAAGGATTTATTTTCGCGATTTTGTCGGCCTTCTTGTTGAGTGCGATGAACCTCTTCGTTAAGCTCTTGGGGGCTACAGGGGGGACACCTATTCCCTCTAGTGAGGTGGCCTTCTTCCGAGGGGCTATCGCCTCTGTCATCGTCCTTGCTTACATGTATATACGGGGTATTAAATTTTCTAAGGAAGACCGAAAACTCTTACTTATGCGAGGCCTTTATGGAGGCTTTGGCATGGTTTGCAACTTCATTGCCATCGTCCACCTCAAGATGTCAGATGCGGCTATACTATTTCAGTTATCCGGTATATTTGTTCTTATTTTTGCAGGTTTATTTCTCAAGGAACGGATTCCTAGGGGGTCTGGCAAGTGGCTCCTAGTTATCTTTGCCGCGGTTATTGTTATGGTTAATCCCTTCCAGTATTCTTCCTTTAATTGGTATGCTTTAGTGGCTATTTTAGGGGCCGCCCTGTCGGCGGCAGCTTATACGACTATACGATCTATCGCCAAGCACGGCAGGCATTCTTCTTTTGAAATCATGGCCTATTTTTTAATTACAGGCACCATTGCAGGGGCTTTGACGACACCGGAATGGGTTATGCCAGCAGGTGTTCAATGGACCTATGTATTGGCCATTGGTGCTATTACGGTCTTTGCACAATTTTTCTTAACCGGTGCTTTTATCACTACTAATGCGGTGGTGGCTCAATTCCTCCAATATGTAGGTGTATTCTTTAACGCCTTCTGGGGGTGGGTTGCCTTTGGCGAATCCATGACGGCGGCTACTATTTGTGCGGGGATTGCCATGTTCTTGTCGTCGGTTATGTTAGCTAAGCTAAAAGAAGAAAATCCGACTATAAAATAAGGGAGGTCGACCATCATGCATTTTCCTGAGGCTAAAGAAATCTTGTATGCTAGGTCAATCCTGAACTTAGGGTATGAGTATTTAGGCTTTTTTGAAATATAATGAGTATAAAATGATATAAATCTTGACTTATTTTAATGTAGTATTTAAAATAAGTCCGTTGCTTTGCATAATGTGAAATAGATGTGAATATAAATCGATAAAATTAATAAAACTATATCGAAAATATTGACTTAACTATCTAATTATGGCATAGTATGTAGTGTAATATTCCTTAGAGTCATGAATGGCCGATTAGGGAAATAGCTATTAATAGGAGAATAGGTATGCTGGATTGTGAACAAAAGCGAGTCGCTGAAGACCAAATTATAGAACACTTTGATACCATACAATTGTCTACCAAGGATAAAATCGTTGTAGAAGAGCATGAACGTTTATCTCAACATT
>URSE01000023.1 GCA_900550455.1 uncultured Veillonella sp.
ATGATAGCCTTGAGGCCATCCATCCAGGTGAGAGACCAGGCCCTATGACCACTGTAATAGGTCCCATCAAAGGCCCGACAGACCATAGCCTGATAGAGGGCTTGAGCCTCCATGCGAGACCGGATAAAAAGGGTCCCCATAATGCCTCCCATGGTCATCCCCTTACCTTGGGTCCTCCCTACTGCCCGCAGGCGAAAAGCGTAGAGCAGGGCCAAGGCTGTTTCTCCTAACAGGTAGATATACTTGAGGGAAATATGGAGGATTAAAATAAAGATAGAAGGTACTCGTAGGTAACGGAGAGATGCGATTATATCGTGCCAGGCCGTTAAGCTGGCAAAGATCTGCATCTGGGTCACCGTAATAAATACCTTGAGTACAATAAGAGAAGACCGGGTTTCCCCTAAGAGGAGTATAGCCGGTAAAAGGACTAAGACATTAAAGAGAGCCGCTAGGAGGGATACTTGCAAGATGCGGACCAGGTCTCTACTCGGCAAGAAACAAAGCTGGATTAAGACCCAGGCCAAGGGAAAGTAGAGAAAACTAGGTTCTCTACTCAATACCACTAAAAAGGAAATCAGTAGAGCATGGGCCAGTGCTAACAGAGGGTGTCCCTGGGATTGAGTCCGGCTGCCGCCAAGAGATCGCCCCTTCTGAATAAGACCTAAAAAATGATCGATAGACCGATTGAGAAAGGCATCGGAATCCTTAGGCACTATGTACTTGTCCGATGCTGCTAGCCAGGGGGGCAAGGCCTCCAGCCTCTTCTCATTCTTATCGTGCATAAGCTACCTTACCAATCACCCGATAAACAATAACCAAGAGGGCAATACCAATAACTGCGGACAAAATATAACCTGTTACATCTGGCATGCCAGGGAACGCATAATCAGCCAAAGGGCTCTCCCAGGAGAAGCCCTGCTCCATCCCTTGTGGTACATAGCCTAAGGCACTACCGCCTTCGGCAACATCGACGATTTCATCAGTCCCCCATTCGCCCCAAGCAGTAGCTTCTGTTAGGAGACCTAAAGGGCAGAGAACAACCAAAAGGCCCATAATCCCATAAAGGACCTTATTCTTAATGGAAATAGTCTCTGTATCCTTACCATGTACGAAGGAATAGATACCCACAGTAAAGATGACCTCCGCAAGACCTGCGATAGTCAAATGAGGAATCATCATAGCTGGGATAGCGATGGACAAAGGATATGGGGCATAGAGAGCCAAGCCTGCCGGATCATGGAAGAGCATAGGTTGGATGCCAAATTCGATGGCCGCCATAAATGCTGCTGCATTAATACCCGCATAGGCTCCAATGGCTAAGGCCACCACATTAGGGAGGGCTTTCTTAAGTAGAGAGTAAAGACCATAGCCTACCAATGGCATGAGGACAGCCATATTAAAGATATTAGCCCCTAGGGCCAAGATACCCCCATCTCCAAAGAAAACAGCTTGAATAAGAAGGGCCGAGGCCACGGATAGGACCGCTGCTTCAGGTCCTAAGAGAGCTGCCAACAGGGTCCCCCCTACAGCATGGGCAGATGTACCACCAGGAACAGGTATGTTAAACATCATAAGCAAAAAGGAGACTGCTGCCCCCACACCTAAAAGAGGTAATTCTTGAGGGGATAACTTGCTCTTAGTTCTCTTGGCACAAGCAATGACAACCGGTGCTGCTAGAACGGCCATGACGGCACACGTTTCAGGGCTAAGATAATTCTCTGGAATATGCATAGTGAAAGGTCTCCTTGGACTAAACAAAAAAATCTTAACTAGAGGCTAAGGTATACATACATGTATATTTTACTATATACGATCGATTTTAGAAAAGAAAAAGAGCCAGCCCCGGTAGATTGCCAATTTCCCCTTCGGAGAAGACAACCCCTGTAGGCTAGCTCTTGTTATGGTCAGAAATATCCTAAATAAAAACTCTATCCTTTTATTGATCTCTACGACGATACACGATATTGGCCCTCGTCAAATATTGGAACGGTAAGGACAAGCAGTGAACCAAGCGTGTGAATGGGAAGAGGATGGCCACAATCATCCAAGACACCATATGGATCTTGAAGAGAATTGGCACATTATCCATAAGGGATGGTTCAGGGTTCCAGTAGAGGAGGCCGCGGAACCAAGGTCCGATGGATTCCCGGTAGTCAAACTGGCCTGGTGCATTCCAAAGGGTGGACGCAAGGCCCGCCACGATGGCAATGGCCAAAAATAGATAGAGCCAACGGTCCATGGTGGACGTATTAGCTTTCATATAGGATACGGTAAATCGACGCCGCATCAAGATGATAAAGCCCAAGAGGAGGATGATGCCTGCTGGCACCCCCATCCACAAGGCCCCTTGGTGATACATATGTTCGTTAATGCCAAAGTATTCTGTACAAATCTTAGGCACCAAAACGCCCACTACGTGACCGCCGATAACCATCAACAAGCCCAGGTGGAACAAGGGATTGCCGATTCTAAGTTGTTTCTTTTCCAAGAATTCACTGGATTTTGTGGTCCAATTGCGTTCAAAGTAAAAGAACCGAACCAGTGTGCCTACCACAAGAAAGGTGAAGGCAATATATGGGAGTGCTCCCCACAAGAAATTAGTCATGTGCACTCTCCTCCAATCCGTTAGCTACAGCCAAAACGACATCCAACAACAAGGCATATGGCAATTCCGCCTTAATCAACTCCTGACGGAGGTATTCGATGTAAGGAAGGATACGCTTGAAGATTTTATACATAGCTTTTTCATCGACAGCGGCCAAGAGTTCCAAGAGGGCTGGCAAATAGTCAGGCGTTTCCTTGTGAGGAAGGTCGTAACCATTTTCCAAGAAATCTGCGGAAAACTGAACTAATTGTTCCGATTGTTCCCCGTTCCCCTGGAGTTCATAGGTAGACATGTAGAGGGTGGTATTCTTAGAGAAATCAAAGGATTCCACGTATTGATTTTCAAAGTCTATAAGCCCTGTCTCTTCCACATATTCGAAGAATTCAATCAAAGATTCCCGCAGAAGTTGATGTTGTACAGAGTTTTCCGCTTCCCACTTCCAGCTAGGGAATTCAGACCGCCATTGCTGATCCGGATAGTGTAACAAATAGGAAACGATAAGCAGAATCTTTTGGCTATCTAGCATTGATGACAACCCCCTGTAGGACAGGTAAAGCCTGCATTATGTTGCATTTCATGGCGCTTTTCACGATCCACGTCCACATCGGTAGGAAGAACAAAGCGATCCTTGTACTTAGCCAAAGCCAAGAGTTTATACATAGCGTACATGTCGTCGTCAGACAAGTGCGGGTTAGTACTAACTGCCATGCCATCATTCTGCGTGCGCATCTTCATGTACATACGCATATCCAAGAGTTTTTGAAGGATATCCCCTACTACCTCTGTATTACCAGCGGAGAAAAGGGAGGCCAAATAAGTCAAAGGCACCCGCATTTCATCGGCCTTAGCCAGGTATACTTGAGAAGATACCCGTTGTACGATTGGGGACATAGGAGGCACATACCAAACCATAGGAAGTGTCCGGTATTCAGGATGGAGCGGCAAGGCTACCTTCCATTCTTTGACTAACTTATAGATAGGAGAATTCTGTGCTGCTTCAAGCCAAGCTTGAGAGATACCCTCTTCCTTAGCCGCCTTGATAACCTCTGGATCATGAGGGTCCAAGATGAGTTCCAACATATTGTCATAGATGGCCTTATCATCCTTTGTTTCCGCCATTTCCGCAACCCGATCCATATCATAGGGACAATGCCGGAGAAGCGGATACGACCTGTACATGTTTCCGCACAGATTTGAGGGCGACCATTTTCTAAACGAGGGTAGCAGAAAACGCACTTTTCAGCCTTGTTAGTTTCCCAATTGTAGAAAATCTTCTTGTAAGGACAAGCTGGTACACAATGACGCCAGCCACGGCATACGTCTTGGTTGACCAAGACAACACCATCTTCAGTCCGTTTATAGATAGCACCGGATGGGCAGGCTGCAACACAAGCTGGATTCAAGCAATGATTACAGAGTCGAGGTAAATACCGCATGAAAACTTCTTTGTAGTCAAACTTGATCTGTTCCCCTAAGCCTTTAAGGTTAAGGTCAGTTCGAGCATGGTGGCCGCCCGCCAAGTCGTCATCCCAGTTAGGACCCCAGGTAACTTCCATCTTTTCCCCTGTTACCAAGGATTTTGGACGGGCAATTGGTTGGTGGTTCTTACGTTTAGACGTAATTAAGGTTTCATAATCATAGGTCCACGGTTCGAAGTAATCCTTCAATTCAGGTTGTTCTGGATGGTAGAACAACTTTAAGAGCCGTTTACCCTTAGAGCCAGTAGCCAGCGCTAACTTACCATTGGAATCAATCTGCCAGCCACCCTTCCATTTATCTTGGTCTTCCCAGTTGCGTGGGTACCCAAGACCTGGACGGGTTTCGACATTATTAAAGTACATGTATTCTGTACCTTCGCGGTTTGTCCATGTATTTTTACATGTAACGGAGCATTGATGACAGCCAAGACACTTGTCTAGGTTCAACACCATAGATACTTGAGCCTTAATCTTCAAGCCAATCCACCTCCTCAATCTTGCGAACCACTACGACCATATCCCGTTGGTTGCCGGTTGGGCCATAGTAATTAAAACCATAGGATAATTGACCATAGCCACCGATCATATGGGTCGGTTTCAAATGGATATGGGTTGGTGCGTTATGGGTACCACCGCGTTCTTTAGAAATTGGTGCCCCAGGCACATTGATATGGCGGTCTTGGGCGTGGTGCATGTACATAATGCCACGAGGAATCCGTGGAGATACGACAGCCCGTGCTGCAACTACACCATTTTTATTGTATGCTTCTACCCAGTCATTATCAGCTACGCCGATTTCTGCTGCATCATCTTCATTGAGCCATACGGTTTGCCCACCACGGAAGAGGGTGAGCATTTGTTGGGCATCGAAATACATGGAGTGGGTAGACCACTTGTTATGCGGTGTGAGGTATTTAAGCTTAATGGACTTTTGCCCTTCTGCTTCATAGTTCCCCTTAACCGGTGCATAATTCAAAGTTGGTTTAAAGAGAGCCAAACCTTCGCCGAAGTCCCGTACCATTTCATGGTCCAAATAGTAGGATTGACGACCGGTAACCGTCCGGAATGGGAAGAGGTCATCAATGGACGTATTGAATGGAGAATAGCGGCGATTATTGTCAGATTTAGCCGTTGATGTTGGAGAAGAAATAACGTTGCGCGGTTGGATTACGCATTCATCGAAGGTGAACCGTTGGCCTTCACGAGGTTTTGCAATATATTGCAAGTTGTCGAGACCAGTTTGTTTTTCCACTGCTTCCCAGCCCCGTACAGCCAGTTTACCGTTAGAGCACGAGGAAAGTCGCAAGGTAGCATCACAGGCTTGCTTAGCGGTGAAAATAGATGGGCACCCTTGGGATACATAACCGGCATGGTCAATCGTACCGATTTGTTCCTTAAGTGCTTCGTATTCATCAGAAATATCCCATGTCGCACCATGGGCACCAGCTTTCTTGCTAGCACCAGGGCCTAAACCGATGAATTTTTCGTAGATCTTGGTAAAGTCCCGTTCCACATGAACCAAGTTAGGCATAGTCTTGCCTGGAACTGGCTCACATTCGCCGTGGTACCAGTCTTTAACTTCCCCATTAGGGGTAGCCAATTCACCCCGTGTATCATGTTGCAAAGGTACGGCTACGATATCTTGGTACTTAGGAAGGTGAGACTCTTTAGCCACTTTGGAAACCGCTTCCGCCAAGGTGCGGAAGATATCCCAGTCAGACTTAGCTTCCCAACCAGGATTAACCGCTGGTTGGAATACATGAAGGAATGGATGCATATCCGTAGAGGATAAGTCATCCTTTTCATACCAAGTCGCTGCTGGTAACACGATATCGGAATAAAGACCCGTAGATGCCATGCGGAAGTCCAAGTCAATCAAGAGGTCTAACTTGCCCCCTTGTACTTCTTGGTCCCGCCATTTAATTTCCTCTGGCTTAACCGCTGCATCGGAGTCTTCAATAACACCATTCTTAGTCCCCAAGAGATAATTAAGGAAGTATTCGTGCCCCTTAGAAGATGAACCGATGAGGTTGGCCCGCCATACAAAGAGGTTGCGAGGGAAGTTAGCTGCCTTACCAGGGTCTTGAACGGAAAAGTTCAATTGTTTAGCTTTCAATTGCTCAACGATATAGGCGTTGATTTCATCCGCTGTAGTAGCCCCTTGCGCCTTAGCTTCGTCAACCAATTGTTGGGATCCACGATCAAAGGTTGGGTAGGATGGCAACCAACCCAAGCGTGCAGCCATAACGTTATAGTCCCCTGGATGCGCATAGCGAGGAGTGGCCAATTTAGATACCCGTTCGTTAATGTCAATCACATCAGACCGGAATTGTTCCGTTGCAAAATAGAAGAAGGATGGAGAGTTTTGAAGACGTGGCGCTGTCCCCCAGTCCTTAGCAGTCATGATGAGGCCCCAGCCTTCAGCAGGGCGAAGTTTTTCTTGCCCTACATAATGGGCCCAGCCGCCACCGTTTTTACCTTCTGTACCGGTGAACATGATGATATTCAAGATAGCCCGATAGATGATATCCGCATGGTACCAGTGGTTGATACCAGCCCCCATGATAACCATGGAACGCCCCTTAGTAGTCTCTGCTGTATCGGCAAATTCACGAGCTGTTTGGATGGCCATTGCAGGGGATACACCGGTAAATTTTTCTTGCCAAGCTGGGGTGTAAGCGATGTCATCTTCGTAGGAAGTAGCCACTTCCCCTCCAAGACCACGATCGAGACCATAGTGAGCCATGATTAGGTCGTATACAGTAGTAACTTTTACAGGACCCGCTGTTGTTTGTACGGTCATGACAGGAATATTGCGGGTAACAAAGCCCTCTTCTTTATCCTCACCAAAATAAGGTAATTGAACAGATACCACCTCATCCTTCATATCCATGACGGACAGGACTGGATCGATAGGCTTACCAGTTTGGGAGTCTTCCAAACGAAGGTTCCACTTGGATGGGTTAGCATGACGTTCACCCATGGTGCCGTTTGGCGTTACCAATGATTGGCTATTGGCATCAAAGATATAGCCCTTGAACTCAGCATCTTGTTCTGTGCGACCGCAATCAGCCGCATTGAGGAAACGGGTTGGTACCACATGACCATGTTTATCCTCTTCTATGCGGAGGAAGAATGGCATATCTGTGAATTGTTTAGCATAATCTTGGAAGTAAGAAACCTTGCGGTCAAGATAATATTCTTTCAAGATTACGTGGCCCATGGCCATAGCCAAAGCTGCATCAGTGCCAGCCTTAACGTTGAGCCAAGCATCGGCAGAAGTAGTGGATTCAGCATAGTCAGGAGATACAGAAACCACCTTTGTCCCCTTGTAGCGCACTTCATTCATGAAGTGGGCATCTGGAGTCCGCGTCAACGGAACATTGGAACCCCAGGTGATGATATAGCCTGCATTAAACCAGTCACCAGACTCAGGGGAGTCCGTTTGTTCGCCCCACACTTGTGGCGATGCAGGAGGCAAGTCAGCATACCAGTCGTAGAAGGACAGAGGCACCCCACCCATGAGGTTGAGGAAGCGAGTCCCTGCCGCATAGGATAATTGGGACATGGCTGGAATTACGGAGAAACCGAAGTTACGATCTGGGCCGTAGGTTTGTGCTGTATAGAGCATAGATGCAGCGATTACTTCGGATACTTCTTCCCAAGTGGACCGCACAAAGCCCCCATACCCCGTTGGGATGTATAGGATGTCCGCTTAACTGGATCAGTTACGATAGACTTCCAAGCCTCAATAGCTATAGCATGCTCTTTACGAGCCTTACGCCAAAGGTCAGCCAAAACGCCGCGCATATATGGATACTTAACGCGAGATGGGCTATAGAGGTACCAGGAGAAGGTAGATCCACGGGCACAACCACGTGGTTCGTAATCCGGCATATCATCTGGTGTAGCAGGGTAGTCTGTAGCCTGGTTTTCCCAAGCGACGATACCGTTCTTTACATAAACGTTCCAGGAACAGGAGCCAGTACAGTTAACACCATGTGTGGTACGTACAGTCTTGTCATAAGACCAGCGATCACGGTAGAAGGATTCCCACTCACGGCCACCTTGTTCAATTTGTTGGTGACCAGACTGAGACTTCTCAGCTTTTCTCAAAAACTTAAACTTTTGAGTTAATAAACTCATGTCATTTCCTCCCATTTAGAAAGAATTCACTCATTAGCCAGTTTAATAACATTGAAATTAAAAAATCTAACTAGTGTTTCTATCATATAGCAATCTAGTCAATATTACAGATAGATTTGTCACACCCTTCACAATTTATATCGTTCATGATGTAATCCATGTCGTGAATGACCAAGTGATGCTTTTCATAGGAAACGACACCCTTCTTGCGTAACTCTGATACCATGCGGTTGAGAGATTCCCGAGAAGTCGAGCAAAACTCAGCTAGCTCTTGGTTAGTAAGGGCTACGGAAATATAGATACCATCGGCCCGCTTCACCCCATAGGAATTAACGAGTCGCACCAAGGTAGAGTAAAAGGCCCCCTTCTTACCATAGAGGATAAGGTCACGGTATTTTGAATGTTGCTTGCGCATATGTTCACTCAAAATCTTGAGTAAACCTATAGCCAGCTTAGGATGGGCCTCCAAATACTGCTCCAAGACTTCATAGCGGATGGAATAAACCTCCGCATCGGTTTTAGCAATAGCGTTAAAAATATACTCCGAAGAATCTTCATCGCCATATAGGGGTAACTCGCCGATGATATTCCCCTCACTCACTAAGCGCAAAGCCAATACGTGGCCAGTGGATACAAATTTCTTAATGGAAATAATCCCAGATTTTACAATATAAAAATGTTCCGCCGAATCTCCTTCGCTAAAGAGACTATCCCCCTTATGGACGCGCACGGTTTCCCCAGGAACTTCAAACAACATCGACACTAAATCTTCTTTCATACGGGCCTCTCTATCTCATACTTATACATACAAGTCTATTAAGCATAATTATATTCATTATTTCATATACTATAACTATATGATAGACTACTTTCCGCCTAATGTGATTTACGTCACATCGATCCAGCTTATTCTCTAGCAATTCTCACTTTTACCTTATTAATAATTTTCATTACTAGCCGATTTGTAGTCTTGCATGTGACCTTCTTCACATAACCTTTCTAAGTCATTCTCTATACTAAATTTATTATTTACCTAACCAGATGCTCTAATAAAAGAATAGTCTGACTAGGTATATCGTTCTCAAGAAGGAGTTTTTTATGTCTCAACAATTCGCATCTCGCCGTGAGATTTTGCAAAACTGGAACCCAGAAGACAAAGGCTTTTGGGAATCCTATGGCAAGACTATCGCCAAAGAAAATCTCATCGTCTCCACAGCGGCTCTTACCTTGGCCTTCTGCGTATGGTATCTCTGGTCCACAGTAGCCTCTCAACTCAATAGCGTAGGTTTTAACTTCACCAAAGACCAGCTCTTCACCTTGGCAGCCCTACCAGGTCTCGTAGGGGCTACCCTCCGCTTTCTCTTCACCTATATGCCTGCTTAGTTGGGCGGTAAGAACTTCACCTTCATTTCCACCCTCATCCTCTTGCTACCAGTTATCGGCCTAGGCTTTGCCGTCCAAGACCCATCTACCTCCTATGGCACCTTCGCTATCTTGGTAGCCCTCATCGGTATTGCAGGGGCCAACTTCGCCTCCTCTATGGCCAACATCGGGAACTTCTTCCCCCAATCCGGCAAGGGTACAGCCCTTGGGATTAACGGTGGTATAGGCAACTTAGGCGTATCCATTATCTACTTCGTAGGTCCCTTTGCCATCGGCTCTGCAACCCTGGCCAATATCTTCGGCGTGGCCCCTGTAACTGTTAAAGGGTCTGCTGTTTACTTGGCCAATGCCGCTTTCGTTTGGATTATTCCTATCATCATCATGTTAGGCCTCATCCTCAAGTTCATGGACAACCTTCCTGTGGCTAAACCAAATCCTGCCGCTATCAAATCCATCTTATCCGACAAGCACACCTGGATTATTACTTGGATTTACCTCTGTGGCTTCGGTGCCTTCTCCGGCTATGCCGCTTCCATGTCCCTCTTGTCTACTACTGAGTTCCCAGATGTCAATATTAAGTACATCGCCTTCTTGGGTCCACTGTTGGCAGCTAGTTTCCGTCCTATCGGTGGTTGGTTGGCAGATAAACTAGACTCCGGTACCAAAGTGACTATGTTTGGCCTCATCGGCCTAGTGATCATGACAGCGGGCGTAGGGCTTGGTATTTCCATCCACAGCTTCTACCTCTTCTTCATCTCCACCCTCTTGGTCTTCCTTATGACAGGCTTTGTAACCGGTGGTTCCTTCCGTATGATCCCTCACCTCTTCGACACAGCTATGAAGTCCAACCTAGTTGTTGGCTTCTCTGCTGCCGTAGGTGCATACGGTGCTTTTATCAGCCCTAAGATTTTCGGGACCTCCTATACTCTCTTTGGCTCTTCCCAACCAGTCTTCTGGTTGCTCATCGCCTACACCGGCTTCACCGTGTTCCTTACTTGGTTTTTCTATGCTCGTAAGGGGACCAATGTACATGCTTAGTGGGTAACGTATTAACTAATTATCACTAACTATAGTAAAAGCCCCGACCAAGAGGTCGGGGCTTTTATTTTGAACTTCAAAAAAGCTACAATAGATGTATAAATTAAATTATTGCTATATATACTTCAGGAGGTTTCCCATGGAAGAACGCATGGATTATCGCATACTATCCAATGGCACCATGATGCCGGCCCTAGGCTTTGGGGCCTACAAAATCGGCGACCATGACCAGGTAGCACAGGTCATAAGCCAGGCCATTGATATGGGCTACCGACTTATCGATACAGCCTCCTTCTACGGATCTGAAGAAGGTATAGCTGATGCCATTAAGACTAGCGGGGTCAAACGAGTAGACCTCTTCCTCCAAACCAAGCTTTGGCATACAGAAGCAGGATATGATTCCACTATGCGGGCTGTAGAACAGTCTCTCAAGGCCCTAAATACAAACTATATCGACCTCTACCTAGTCCACCAACCCATGGGCGACTACTATGGGGCCTGGCGAGCTATGGAAGAATTAGTAGACCAAGGAGTTCTCATGGCTATCGGCACCTCTAATTTCTATGAGGACCGCCTCAGCGATCTTTGGCACCACGCCCGCATTAAACCGGTAGTCAACCAAATCGAATGCCACCCCTACAACCAGCGGAAAGACCTAGTAGAATGGATGCGCCTCCACCAAGTGGTGGCCCAAGCCTGGTCCCCCTTCAGCCGGGATAAGCTCCCTATCTGGGATAACCCTATCATCCGTTCTATTAGCGAAAAACACGGGGTCAACATGCGCCAGGTAGTCCTCCGCTGGCTCCTCCAACGAGGTATCATAGCCCTACCTAAGGCTTCTAATCCGGATCATATGAAAGCCAATTTCGACATTTGGGACTTTAAGCTCTCCCGGGCTGATATGGATGCTATGGCCCTCATCGATCAAAGACACTTTCTAGAAAATCACCATACAGCCGCAGGTCTAGAGCGCCTCTTGCAAAAATAAGATAAGCCCATACAAGCCAATCAAAATCTGACAAAAAAACAGATGAGACAAGGGCTAAAATATGAAAACACCCAGGTAGCGAAAATGCCCTATATCCTAAAAGACTAATTGCACTAGAGCCATGTAGATAGCCGTTCCTCCAACGACACTGAGGATAAGCTTACGCCAGAGAAGATGAATAGCAATGGTCCCTAAGCTTGCTATAATCTCCGGTAAGCCATAGGGATAAGCCATCAAATTTGTATCTTTCAAGGCTAAGACCACCAAGAGGCCCATCATGGCAATAGGAAGGGCCTTTCCTAAGAAAGCAATAAAGGGTGGTAGTGGCTTATGAGGCGGGAAGATCAGAAAAGATATGATTCGTGTCAGAAAGGTTGCCCCTACGATGATAGCTAGAGTAATGGCAATTTCCCAACTAGTCAATGTGAACCCCTCCCCACTTATAAGCAATAAAGCAATAGGCAACCATAACAAAAATAGCCGGTAAGGCAAAGGACTTAGGGCCCAAGAAAACCAAAGCTACCAAGGAGACGAGAAAGCCCATAGCGCCAAATTGGAAGCGCTTATTAGTGCGATTAGACCGCAACATATCAACAAAAATAGAAATAAAGAGGGCCGCCAAGACAAATTCAATGCCATGCATGTTGCAACCGGCCAAAGCTGTCGCCAAGAGGCTACCCATTAGGACACCGAAGATCCACGATAGATAAAGGAGCCAGGTTACATGAAGGTAAAACCATCCCTCGTCCACATCATCTGGGAGGGAGACGGATACATTGATAGCAAAGCTTTCATCCACCAGTCCGCCAATGAGAGGGAGGCGTTTCCACCCCAAATGTTGATACCGGTCCAAAATAGATACCCCATAGAAGATGTGGCGACCATTAACCATAAGGGTCAAAATAAGGACCCCCAAGGGGTCAAAGGGACTCAAGAGTAAGCCTACAGTAATAAATTCCATAGCCCCCGCGTAAATTAGGGAAGCCATAAGGATAGGCATCCAGAGAGGCAATCCCTGACTTATGGCATACATCCCTAGGGCAAGACCTAGGGCTACAAAACTAAGACCTATAGGGGCCGCCAAGGGAAAAGCATAGGCAAAGGCTCGACTGACAAGGCTGTGCTTACTCATCCTAAACTCCTTCCACAAGAATCAAACAAAGGGGCAAGCAGGTAAAAAAGAGGCCTCAAGCCAAAATTTAGCAAGATGCCTCCGTCAATATACTCATCATTATAGCATAACTACAAATCGCTCCCCTAATCCTTAGCTATGAGTTTCTACAGCCATAGCCTCAAGCTATATAAAAAGAAAACTATATTCTATTTCTATAAACTATAGTTATATGATAGGATATAAATAAAACATTTCTATAACCCTAATTAGGAGGATATATCATGAAATTAAAAGCACTTCTTATTCCTGCCCTAGTGGGCATCTTGGCGCTGGGCCTAGCAGGTTGCGGCGCCAATACATCTAACTCTTCCTCTAAAGAGATTGTCATCGGCGCCACCTCTGGCCCTCATGCCCAAGTAGCGGAAGCAGTCGCTAAGGAAGCGGAGAAGCAAGGTCTCAAGGTTTCAGTTAGAGAGTTCTCAGACTATGTTACACCTGATAAGGCCTTGGCCGATGGAGACATTCAACTCAATGCTTACCAACATGTACCATTCTTGGAAAACTTCAATAAGCAAAACGGATCTGACCTAGTACCAATCGGTAAGACCATCTTGGTCCGCATGGGACTCTATTCCAACTCTGTTCACGATGTAAAGGATGTACCTAATGGCGCTAAAGTATCTATCCCGAATGATCCAACTAATGCTGGTCGTGCTTTAGCGCTCCTCCAAAAGGCTGGTCTCATCACCTTGAAAGAAGGAATTGGCTTTAAGGCTACTGTAGGGGATATTACATCCAACCCACGCAATCTTCAAATTACGGAATTAGAAGCGGCCCAACTCCCTCGTTCTCTGGAAGACGTAACCGTAGCAGTTATTCCTATGAACTATGTACAATCCGCTGGTCTTGACGTAGACAAACAAGGCTTCTTCTTCGAACCAATGGACGAACCTTTAGCTGTTATGGTCCTCGCAGCACGAGCACAAGACAAGGATAACCCAGACTATAAAAAAATTGCTGAAATTTACCAATCCCAAGCTATTAAGGACTTCATCCAAAATACCTTCCACGGGACGATTACGTCAGCCAATTAATAACATCATACAAACAAAAGAGCTAAGGTCTTCCGTAAGGAATACCTTAGCTCTTTTATTCTTCTACTATTTATACGGAACATATATCCCATACAAACAATTTTATATATGACCGACAGGCTGTGCGAACCAATCTTCTTCATAAGAACTTTCTGCTTGCATAGAATTTCGTTCTACCTTATCAAGCATTCTAGCCCGTGCATTAGTAATCGTATCATCACTATGCTTGCCACCATGCCAAGCAAATTTAGATTTACCTAAAGTATATTTTACAAAGCCATAAGTCCCACTAAGATTTTGGCTATCATGCTTATACCCTAAGTCTACAGACAACTGAGGAGTCAATTGTAAGCCTAAGCCCAAATTCCAACCATGTCTCTTTTCACCACCTTGGAAATTATACGTCCAATCTTGGCTTCCCACAAAAGCGGTGAATTGACTAGCACTATGACCACTCCGCCACTTATAAAAATCTGCATAAGCACGAGCCCAACGAGCATTCTTAAAGGAACGAGCATAGCTAAAGTCATAGCCGCCTAATGCTTTATTAGTTTGTCTAAAACCATAGTTTAAAACAGAGTCAGAAGACCAATCCTGTGGATCAAAATGTAAATAATCATTATAGTAAGTAGAGCCCAATGGTACCAAACCCATATGCTCATTATGCCCACCTAACCCCTTATAAGCATTAAAGTGGAATTCATTAAGACCTACTACATACTCTAAACCACCGCTAATACGTTTATAGCTCCCAGAAAAGGCATAATCATAAAACGTGTTAATACCCACATAGGCATGTTCACCTTTACTTAAATGACGATACCCTAAACCGATATTCGCAACCGTACCCAAAGATTTCGAGCTACTAGAATGCTCTGGAGTATAATTAACAAATCCTGTATGAGTAACTGGGTCCAGCATGGCTCTCTGCCCATGTAAATCGGTTGATTCTTTACGAAGGCCCTCATGGCCAAGGCCAGCTTGGATGAAGAGAACTGATTTAGTATTTTCATCATAAGAAGTCAAAGGTTGGAGGGTCTCTACAGAAACTTGATTGCCCTCTTTAGCTTGTCTTCCCACAGTGATATCAGTGCGGTCTAACCAATTGGTCTCAACCATATCATGCCTAGCTGCTTGCTGACTAGCAGTAGACTCTTGGCCATGCTCTGTAGCAACGGCTTGCGCTGCCACCCCTGTACTAAGGGAAAGGCCACAGGCAAGAGCGCCCAGGACCATAGTCTTCAACAACTTACGGTTCCTCATAATTGTATACTTCCTCTCTTAAACACTAACCAATAAATCTCTTATTATTTCACGCTTAATTCACACCAAAAATTATACAGAAGAAGCCCTAATACAGTCAATGACAAAAGGAATAAAATATAAATTTT